>JANNFE010000104.1:0-21148 GCA_031379415.1 Betaproteobacteria bacterium
ACTACAACACCCACCCGGCCAACCACACCGCGCCGCCCTGATCGGGGGTGCTGTCCGGGCCCACGTTCTGTTGGGCGCGCGGGGGGCGGGCCGGCGGGGGGGCCCCCCCCGCCGGGCCGGCGTTCCGCACCGGGGCGCTGCGACCTGCGCCGCGCGCAACATCGGGCCTCAGACCAGGCCGGTGAAGCGCAGCAGGTGCCAGAAGGTGATGGTGTCGCCAATCATCGGCCGCCAGCCGCGCGCGTCGGGGCTGTTGCGGAAGGAGCGCGGGTCGGCGTCGATGATGCCGTTGAAGACTTCCAGCAGGATGCGCCCACCCACCGGGCCCAGCTGCGAACGCGATGCCGGGCCGCTCATGAAATCGTCTTCTTCCAGGTTGCGCCGCGGCTGCAGGCCGTACCAGAGGTCCATCGTGCTCACCTGCGCCTCGGCCAGGATGTAGAACCACAGCGGCGTGGCCGTCAGGAAGCCAGGGTCGGCATCGGCGATGCTGCGGTAGGTGAAGGTGTCGTCGGCGTTGAGCACGCGCACCATCAGGTACTTCGGGTCCAGCGGCGGCTCGCCCAGCGCCTTGGCGAAGGCCTGCCCGGTGGCCAGGTTGTAGGTGGGCAGGTTGCCGCGCATCAGGTTCAGCGCCGCCAGCGAGGCACCGTCGCCGATGCTGGGCGGCAGCTTCTTCAGCGGCAGCACCAGCGACGGGTCCATCTTGTAGGCCCACTGCAGCCGCACGGCCGGGTTGTCGGGCACCGCCGGCGGTTCGTTCTTCACCGGGATGCCGGCGCTGGGCATGAAGAAGCGGTTCCAGTCGTCGATGACGTGGGTGGCCGGCAGCGGCTGAAAGCCGACCAGGCTGTCGGTGGTGAGGTCGCTGCCATCGAAGATGAAGCGCTTGGTGGCCGCGTTCAGCCGGTAGCCGGTGCGCACCATGGAATGGCCGAAGCGGTAGGCGGCGGCGACGAACTCCTTGGGCAGCTCGGTGCGCAGGGCCGGCTTGTAGAGGTCGTAGGCGGCGTCGCCGAGCTCGGCACGGCGCTGCGCGAAGAAGTCGTAGGTGTGGTTGTTGACGATGCGGTGCAGCAGGTCTTCCAGCACGATGCGCTGGTAGGTCCAGGTCACTTCTTGCCGCGCGCGCTTGAACACCTGGCCGGCGGGCACGCCGCCCGCCTTCAGCCGGCGCACCACGGCGTTGTGGAACTTGATCATCGACAGCTGGATCTGGCAGACGATGGAGTTCTCGTCGTTGCGCTTGTCGCCGATGACGGCGCGGCCGTAGTCGGGGTCGTCGCCCGGGATGCGCAGCAAGTCGGTGGCCGCCGGGTTGTCGGGCAGCAGCGTGGCGCCGTCGCGGGCGTACATGTAGGGCTGGTCGGCGGGGCCCGAGCCGTACAGGCAGTCCAGATCGAGTGCCGGTGTGCGCAGGCTGCTGGCGTCGGCGCTGGGGTCGGCGAAGCTGGAGGTGGTGTCGAGCGTCAGGTCGTGGTCGACGAACTGGCCGAAGTAGGTGTAGCCGGCGGGCACGGCCAGGTTTTCCTCGACGTCGGCGCCGTCGTTGAGCTCGTCGTCGTTGATGATCATCAGCCCGGCCAGCGCTTCGAGCTTGTCCTGCGCGAAGGGCGTCGGGTTCGGCGGCAGCAGGCGCGTGAAACGGGCCTCGCGGGTGCCGAGCAGGCCGTGCCCTGTGACTTGCGTGGGTGCCATGACGTTCTCCGGTAAGCGGGAACGCAGTGTGCGGCGGCGCAGCCTTGCCGGCTGCACGCAATCTAGAGGCGTGGCACCGCCGCTGTCGCTACAGCTGTCGACGCCGCCCCAAGTGGGTGGTGACAAGCCACCGTGCGCCCATCACCCGCCGCGCGCAACAGCGGCCGCTCGGTACGGCAGCGCTCGGTGGCCGCCGCGCAGCGCGGGTGGAAGCGGCAGCCCGCGGGTGGGTCCAGCGGGCTGGGCGGGTCGCCCTGCAGCAGCGGGCGCACGGCGCGCTGGCCCACCACGGGCCGCGGCACGGCGCCGATGAGTGCGGCGGTGTAGGGATGGGCTGGCGCTCCATACACCGCGTCGGTGGGCCCCAGCTCGACGATGCTGCCCAGGTACATCACCGCCGTGCGCGTGCTGACCTGGCGCACCACGCTCAGGTCATGCGCAATGAAGATGAGCGTGAGGCCCAGCTGCTGCTGCAGGTCGGCCAGCAGGTTGATGACCTGGGCCTGGATCGACACGTCCAGCGCCGAGACAGGTTCGTCGGCGATCACGAGTTTCGGCGACAGCGCCAGCGCACGCGCGATACCGATGCGCTGGCGCTGGCCGCCGCTGAATTCATGCGGAAAGCGCTGCAGCTGTTCGGCTGACAGGCCCACCAGCGCCGCCAGCTGGCGCACGCGCTCATCGCGCTCGGCCCGGCCCGCCGCGGTGTGCACGCGCAGCGGTTCGGCGATCAGATCGCCCACGCGCCGCCGCGGGTTGAGCGATGCGTAGGGATCCTGGAACACCATCTGCAGCCGCGGCCGCAGCGGGCGCATGGCGCGCGTGCCCAGGTGCGTGATGTCCCGGCCCTCGAAGCGCAGCGTGCCGGCGCTGGGGTCGAGCAAGCGCACCAGACAACGCGCCAGCGTGCTCTTGCCACAGCCCGATTCACCCACCAGGCCCAGCGTTTCGCCGGGGAAGACGCTGAAGCTCACGTCGTCCACCGCCTGCAGCGTGCGTCGCCCGCCGCGCGAAAGCAGGTTGCCCACCGTGAACTGCTTGCTCAGGCCCTGCACGTCGAGCAAGGGCGCTTGGTTCTTCATGCCGCAGGCTCCTGCAGCGTGCAACGTTCACGCGCCGCCGTGCGCTCGGGCGGCGTGATGACGCAGGCCGTCGCATGGGTGCCCTCACCCACCAGCGGCGGCTGGGCGCGGGTGCAGCGCGCGCCGGCCACCGCACAGCGCGGCGCGAAGGCGCAGCCCGGCGGCAGCGCGTGCAAGGGTGGCGGCGTGCCGCGGATGGACGGCAGGCGATGAGGCCGCGGCCCATCCAGCGGCGGAATGCTGCCCAGCAGGCCCCAGGTGTAGGGGTGCCGAGCGTCATCGAACAGCTCGCGCGCGCTGCCCCGTTCCACCACGCGGCCGGCATACATCACCAGCACGCGGTCGGCCAGTTCGGCCACCACGCCCATGTCGTGGGTGATCAGCACCACGGCCAGGCCGAGTTGTTTGCGCAGGCCGTCGATGAGGGCCAGGATCTGCGCCTGCACCGTGACGTCCAGCGCCGTGGTGGGCTCGTCGGCGATCAGCACCGCCGGATTGCACGACAGCGCCATGGCGATGACGGCGCGCTGGCGCATGCCACCGCTCAGCTGGTGCGGAAAGCGTTCGAACTGCGCCGCCGGGCTGGGCAGGCCCACGGCGGCCAGCAGCTCGATGGCACGCGCCTTGGCGGCCTTGCCCGACAGCGGCTGGTGCGCTTGCAGCTGCTCCACGATCTGCCAGCCGATGCTGTAGACGGGTGTCAGCGCCGTCATCGGGTCCTGGAAGATCATCGCGATGTCGCTGCCGCGCAGCTGCTGAAGTTCGCGCTGCGGCAGCCCGATGAGTTCGCGCCCGCGCAGCTTCACCGAGCCCTGCACCTCGGCCGCAGCGCCCAGCAGACCCAGCACCGAGGTCAGCGTGACCGACTTGCCCGAGCCCGACTCGCCCACCACGCCCAGGATTTCACCGGCCGCGAGTTCGAAGCTCACGCCGTCCACCGCGGTGAGCGGGCCGCGTTCGGTGTGGAAGGTCACCCGCAGGTCGCGCACCTGCAGCAGGGGCGGGCTGGCGATGTCAGCGGCTGTCATCACGCACGCGCGGGTCGATAAAGGCGTAAAGCGCGTCGACCAAGGCGTTGGCGGCGACGACGAAGACGCTGGCGTACATCACCGTGGCCATGATGACGGGCAGGTCCAGCGTGTGCAGCGCGTCGAAGGTGAGCTTGCCGATGCCGGGCAGGCTGAACACCACCTCGGTGAGCAGAGCGCCGCCGCCCACCAGCGCGCCGAAGTCCAGCCCGAACAGCGTGACCACGCTGATGAGCGAGGTGCGCAGCGCATGCCGCCACAGCACGCGGCGCTCGCTCAGGCCCTTGGCGCGCGCGGTGCGGATGTAGTCCTGGCCCTGCGCCTCGATGAGCGCGCCGCGCAGCACGCGGCCATACAGGCCGATGTAGAGCACGGCCAGCGTGAAGCACGGAATGATCAGCGCGAGCAACCAGCCCGACGGGCTTGCGCTGAAGGGCACATAGCCCAGCGGTGGCACCCAGGCGAAGAACCAGCTGTCGTGGAAGCGGCTCTGCGTCAGCAGGTTGAGCATGGCGCCCAGCCAGTACACGGGCATCGAGATGCCGACGAGCCCGATCACCATCAAGGCGCGGTCGACGAAGCGCCCGCGCCAGGCCGCCGCCGTCACGCCCATCAGCAGCGCGCCGCCCACCCACAGCAGCGCCGCGCCGCCCACCAGCGACAGCGTCACCGGCATCGCCGCCAGCAGCTGCGGCATCACCATCTCGCCGCGGTTGGTAAACGAGGCCAGGTCGCGGGTGACGAAGAGGCGCTTCATCAGCAGCACGTATTGCACGGGCAGGGCCTCGTCCAGGCCGAAGTCCTTGCGCACGGCAGCCAGCGTTTCCGGCGCGGCGTTGCGGCCGGCAATGCGCGCAGAAGGGTCGCTGCCCGGGGTGGCGAAGAAGATGGTGAAGGTGATGACGCTGATGCCGAACATCACGAACAGCATCTGGGCAAAGCGGCGCAGCAGGACGAGGATCATTTCCTCACCGCCGCGGCCCGCGGGTCCATGGCGTCGCGCAGCGCGTCACCCAGCAGATTGAGCGCCAATACGCTCAGCATGATGGCCAGGCCTGGCGCCGCGGCCACCATGGGCCGCGTGTAGAGCAGGCCCAGGCCGTCCTGGATGATGCTGCCCCAGCTGGCATTGGGGGGCTGCACGCCGATGGACAGGAAGGACAGCGCCGATTCGGTGAGCATGTTCACCGCCATCATCAGCGGCACGAAGACGAGCAGCGTGCCACTCACGTTGGGCAGAATGTCCACACGCAGGATGCGGTGCGTGGGCACGCCCAGCACGATGGCGGCCTGCACGAATTCACTCTTGCGCAGGCCCTGCACCTGGGCGCGTACCGGCCGCGCGATGTAGGGCGTGCTGACGAGGCCGATGATGAGCGCGGGCAGCATGAGGTTGTCGGCCTCGATGACGAGCGGCCCGATGTGCAGCCCGGTGCCGATGGTCACGATGGACAGGCTGATGGCCAGCAAATACACCGGAAAAGCCCACAACACGTCGAGCGCGCGCGACAGCACGCCGTCGATCACACCCCCGAAGTACCCCGAGACGATGCCCAACAGCGCGCCCAGCGCAATGCACAGCAGCGTGGCCGCGCTGGCGATGATCAGTGACGCACGGCCGCCATAGAGCAGCCGCGCCGCCACGTCGCGCCCCTGGCTGTCGGCGCCCAGCAGGTATTGGCCGCGCCAGGTGGGCGCAAGCGGCGTCTGCCCCAGTCCCAGGCCTTCGGTGTTGGCCTGGATGACGGCCACGGTCTGGCCGTCGAGCTGGATCTCGCCGCTGATGTTGGAGGTGAAGGGGTCGGTACCCGAGACATGCTGCGCGTACAGCGGCGCGCACAGGCAGGCCACGACGATGGCCAGCAGCAGCGCCGCGGCGAGCAAGGCGCCGCGGTCGGCCAGCAGCCGCCGCAAGACCGGCGCCCACAGGCCAGGCGCGGTGGCGGTCAAGGGTGGGGCTTCACTCGCCAGGGCGGCCATGGCCGCCTACTTCACCCAAGCTTTGGCGTAGTTGAAATAGAACTGCCCGCCGAAGACGTAGTTGCCCAGGCGCTTGCTGACGAAGTCGAGCTGCTTGGGGTTGAACATCACAGCCGCCGCGGCCATGTCGACGACCTTGCGGTCCACCGCGGCCCACAGCGGCGCCGCGGCCTTGGGGTCGGCCACGCCGGTGGCCATGGCCTTGGCGAGATCGGCGTCCAGGCCCTTGTCGCACACGCCGCTGATGTTCACCGACGAGTCGCTGCCCTCGCGGAAGCTGGCGCAGCTGAACAGCACGTTGAGGAAGTTGGAAGGCGCGGGGTAGTCCTGGTACCAGGTGGTGACGCTGATCTGCACCTTGTTCTTGGTGTTCTGGATGTAGGTGAACTGGATGTTGCTCGACAGCGTCTTCAACGCCGCATCAAAGCCCAGCTCGCGCAACAGGCTCTGCAGGTACAGGCCGAGCTGCTTTTCCACCGCGCGGTCGCTGCTGATGATGGTGACCTTCTGGCCCGCAGTGCCCGATTCCTTGACCAACTGCTTGGCGCGCAGCATGTCGGGCGCCGACCACTTGGCACCCGGGCTTTTCGTGTACGGACAGTAGGGCTCGTAGCCCGAAAACCCCGGCGGCAGCACCTGGCAGCTGGCCGTGGCCAGGTTGGCGCCGCCGTAGATCTTCACCAGCGCGCCACGGTCGAGCGCGAAGTTCACCGCCTGTCGCACCTTCAGGTTGTCGAAGGGCGCCATGCGCACGTTCATGGGGATGTAGAACATCGCCGTCAGCGGCGAGATCTTCACCTGCTTGGCGTACTTGGTGGCCACCTCGGCCAGGCGGTCGGCGGGCAGCGGGTCGAACATCCAGTCGGCCTGGTTGTTGGCGATGGCGGTGACCTGGTCTTCTTCCGACAGGCCGTAGTCGTAGTCGACCTCGTCGACATAACCGTCGGGCTGGGCGTCGGCGCTCCACAGCTTGAAGTGCGGGTTGCGCACCAGCTTGAGCTGCTTCTTGGGGTCGTAACTGACGATGCGGTAGGCCCCGGTGCCCGGCGCCGGGTTCACGCCCAGGTCGGCGGCCTTGGTGTCTGCCGGCAGGACCACGGCATGCGGGAAGGCCAGCTTGTCGAAGAACTCGGCGTCGGGCGCCACCAGGTTGAAGGTGACGGTGCCGGCCTTGGCGTCGGCCACCACGCCACCGGCCAGGGTGCAGGTGGCCGGTGTCTTGAGGCAGACATCGGCACCGACGATGCCGTTGTAGAAGCTGCCCGACGTGGGCGAGCTGACCTTGAAGATGCGCTGGAACGAGGCCACCACGTCGTTCACGGTGAGTTCGCGCCCGTCGCTGAACTTGATGCCCTGGCGCAGCTTGAAGACGTAGCGCTTGCCGCCGTTTTCGGGCTTGGGCAGCGCTTCGGCGAGGTCGGGCACGATGGCGAAGGCCTCGGCGCCGCTGGCCTTCTTGAAGGCCAGCAGGCCGTCGTACACGCCCTGGTAGATCTGCGCGAACTGCAGCGTGTAGTTGATCTGCGGGTCGATGGTGCCGGCGCCGGCGGTGGCCAGCAGGCGCAGCTTGCCGCCGCGGTGGGGGTCGTTGGCGGCGGGGCTCTGGGCCAGCGCCGATGTGGCGGCGCTCAAGGTGGCGCCCACGACGGCCATCAGCAGGCCCAGCAAGGGAGTGGAACGGAAGCGATGAACTGCCATGGAAGGGTGCCGATCGGGTTGCGCGCAGCGAAGGATACTGCCGCATGGGTCGTGCAAGCGCCGTGCCTGCCCCGCGCGGGAGAATGCGGTGTCGTGCCCTCAGCCATCGCCCCCAGCGCCACCCGCGAACTTCGTGTCCTGTCCGTCATCCCGCCGATGACGCAGCTGAACACGCCCTACCCGTCCACCGCCTACCTCACCGGCTTCCTGCGTTCGCGCGGCGTGGCAGCGGTGCAGGAAGACCTGGCACTCGCGCTCATCCTCAGGCTGCTGTCGCGCGATGGGCTGATGGCGGTTCGCCAGGTCGTCGAAGCCAGCGCCGAGCGCACACCGCGCGTCACCGCGTTCATGCAACGCTTCGACGCCTACCTGGCCACCATCGGCCCCACCGTCGCCTTTCTGCAGGGCGGCGACGCCACGCTGGCGCACCGCATCGCCGGCCGCAGCTTCCTGCCCGAAGGCCCGCGCTTCGCAGCGCTGGACGTGTACGACGACAGCGAAGGCGAGCCTCTCGCCTGGGCCTTCGGCGCCCTGGGCGTGCAGGACCGCGCACGCCACCTGGCCACGCTGTATCTCAACGACATCGCCGACGTGCTGAAGGACGCGGTGGACCCGCGCTTCGAGTTCGTGCGCTATGCCGAGAGCCTGGCCATGAGCCAGCCCAGCTTCGAGCCGTTGGCGCAGGCGCTGGCGGCGCCGCACAACCTGGTGGACGAGACCTTGCACGCGCTGACTCTGGCGGCGCTGCGGAAGCACACGCCGAGCGTGGTGCTGCTCTCCGTGCCTTTCCCAGGTTCGGTGTACGCAGCCTTCCGCATTGCGCAGAGCATCAAGGCGCTGGATGCTTCCATCGTCACCGTGCTCGGCGGCGGCTATGTCAATACCGAACTGCGCGAACTGGCCGAGCCGCGCGTGTTCGACTTCTTCGACTACGTCACGCTCGACGCCGGTGAACGCCCGCTGCTGGCGCTGCTGGAACATCTGCAGGGCAAGCGCTCGGCAGCGCGGCTGGTGCGCACCTTTCACCGCCCGGCAGGCCACGTGGCTTACGTCAACTTCGTCGAGCCCGACATCGCCTTCGACGATGTCGGCACGCCGACCTGGGACGGCCTGCCCTTGCAGCGCTATCTGTCGCTGCTGGACATGCTCAACCCCATGCACCGGCTGTGGAGCGACGGGCGCTGGAACAAGCTCACCGTGGCCCATGGCTGCTACTGGAAGAAGTGCAGCTTCTGCGACGTGAGCCTGGACTACATCGGCCGCTACGACGCGGCCACCGCCACCACACTGTGCGAGCGCATCGAAGCCATCGTCGCCGAGACCGGCCAGACCGGCTTCCACTTCGTCGACGAGGCGGCGCCGCCCAAGTCGCTGAAGGCGCTGGCGGCCGAGCTGCAGCGGCGACAGCTGGCCATCAGCTGGTGGGGCAACATCCGCTTCGAGAAGACCTTCACGCCGCAGCTGTGCCAGGAGCTGGCCGACAGCGGCTGCATCGCCATCAGCGGCGGTCTGGAGGTGGCCAGCGACCGGCTGCTCACGCTGATGAAAAAGGGCGTCTCGGTGGACCAGGTGGCGCGTGTCACCAAGGGCTTCGCCGATGCCGGCGTGCTGGTGCATGCCTACCTGATGTACGGCTTCCCGACGCAGACGGTGCAGGACACGGTGGACGCGCTGGAACTCGTGCGCCAGCTGTTCGCAGCCGGCTGCATCCAGAGCGGCTTCTGGCACCGCTTTGCCTGCACCGTGCATTCGCCCGTCGGCCAGCATCCTGAAGACTACGGCGTGACGCTGCTGCCGCTGCCACCCGGCCGCTTCGCGAAGAACGATGTCGGCTTCCACGACCCCACCGGCACCGACCACGACGCCTTGGGCGTGGGCCTGAAGAAGGCGCTCTACAACTACATGCACGGCATCGGGCTGGAAGAAGATGTGCGCAGCTGGTTCGATTTCCACGTGCCGAGGACGCGCATTCCGAAGCGGCGCATCGGGCGCGCGCTGGAAGGCGGGTGAACGTGCTGCAGCTGGCGCTGCCGGCAGCGGCCGTGGCGCGTTGGCGGGCCGTGCTGGGGCCGGGCGATGGCGTGTCGCGGCCGCTCACGGCGCTACCGCTGGCGGGCGCCGAGGTGCTGCAATCGATCGCCTCCAGCGCCGCCGGGCCGGCCCTGATCCACGCCCTCGGCCCCGCACCCTGGTGCAACCTGGCGCAGAGCTGGCTGCGCCACGGCCGCCCGCCGCATGCCTGGCACCAGGACGGCGCGCTCAGGCATGACTTCCTGGCGCACGCCGGCCGGCCCGCGCCGCGCGAGGCACTGCTCGACATGCGTACGCTGTGGATCGCACTCACGCCCTGCGGCGTGCAGGCGCCCAGCCTGCAGTGGGTGAAGGCCGAATTGCCGGGTCTCTTGTCCCCAGAGGAGATGAAGGTCGAAGCCGTGACGGCGCGCTTCCCGGCAGCAAGCTTCGAGCACGCCGAACTGCAGCCTGGCGAGGCCCTGCTCTTCGACGGCGCACTGCTGCACCGCACCCATCTCACCCCGACGATGACGGCCCATCGGCTGAGCCTGGAACTGCGCTTCTTCCGCGGCCATGCCCTGCCCGCGCGCGTGACCGGCGACCCCGGCCTGCGCCTGCCCGGCCCCTAGGAAAGCACCTCACCCAGGCCCGGGGTGCACACCATAATCGCCCCGACTTCCGAGCACCCCCATGCCCCTGCCGCAGATCGTCGCACCCGCCAGCACCGGCGCCGTCGGTCGGCATGTCTTCGTGTCGTACTCGCACCTTGACGCTGAACTGGCCGAGCCCTTCATGCGCACGCTCTACGCGCTGGCCGGCAACCTGCCTGAACTGGGCCTGGCGCCCGAGCGCATCTTCTACGACCGCGCAAAGCTCAAGGCCGGCGACGACTGGGACGACAGCATCAAGTCGCATCTGCAGCGCGCCGACATCTTCCTGTTCCTGGTCAGCAGCAATTCGCTGACCTCGCGCTACTGTCTGAAGGAAGAACTCACCGGTGCGGCGTCGCTCGGCATCGCCATCGTGCCGGTGCTGCTGAGCCCCACGCCGATGTGGGAGAACAGGCCCGTGGAAGGCGATGCGCGCAACCGGCGGCTGGGCGCCTTCAACGCCGTGCCCATCAACGGCAAGGCCGGGCCGCAGCCCATCCGCGGCGGCAACTGGGCCACGCGTGACCAGGCGCTGGCGCAGGCCGCGCAGCAGATCGCCGCGCGCCTGCAGCGCGACGACGCGCCGCTCTCACCCACCACGGCGCATGCACCACAAAGCACGCGGCGTGCGCTGCCGCCGCTGCTGCCCAACCTGTGCAACCAGCAGCAGCCCGAAGACTCCTTCGAAAACGGCCTCGACCTGTGGACGCCCGAGAAGGCGCTGCTGGTGCTGGTGAAGGGCGAGTTCGTCGACGACGCACCCGGCTTCTGGGAACGCCTGTGCCACAAGAACCTGGCCGGCTTCTGCGAAGTGGCCAGCCAGGCCCTGCGCCCGGCGCGGCCGCTGGAGCTGCCCAGCGCGTTCGACGGCGCCCAGCTGCAGGCCGACCTGCTGCCCGCGGTGCGCCGCAAGCTGTCGGAAGCACTCTTTGGCAACTCGCGCCGCATGCGCAGCGGCGCCGACCTGGCCGCGCTGCTGGCCACCGACGACGCCGTGCAACCACTGTGGGCCACGCTGCCCAGCGAAGCCGCCGAAGGCTCGGCCGCCGTGCTGCAGGCTCTGTTGGCGCTGCTGGACGAAGCCCCCGCCGGTGCACCGCTGGGCCGCCTGGTGATCGCCGTGCTGGTGGAGAACCCGGCGCTGGTGGCCGACGACCAGCTGGCCCTTACGCTGGCCCTGCGCGCCGCGCGCACCCACGTGGTGGAAGCACGCCGCCTGCAGCCGCTGAAGCGCGACGACGTGAAGCGCTGGCACCGCCAGCACCAGCTGCAGGACACGCTGGCGCTCGACGAGGAACAGCTCGTCGAACGCCTGTTCAAGCAGGGCGAGCTGCTGCGCCACCGCCCCTTCGACCAACTGGTCAGGCCGCTGCTGGGCCTGTCTGCCAAGGAGCCTGAGTGATGAGTTTCGAGCAGTTCCGCGGCCGCGGCCCCATCGAGCGCGACCCTGGCGCGCCCGCGCCCGATGCGCTGAAAGACCCGGCCGGCTACATCGCCGGCACCGAACTCACGCGCGCCGTCAACGTGGCGCTGGCGCTGCGCATGCCGCTGCTCGTCACCGGCGACCCCGGCACCGGCAAGACGCAGCTGGCCTACCGCATGGCCGCCGAACTGCAGCTGGGCCCGGTGCTGCGCTTCGACACCAAGAGCAGCAGCCAGGCGGGCGACCTGTTCTACCAGTTCGACAGCGTGCGCCAGTTCACCCAGTCGCAGCTGAAGGCCGCGGCCGGTGCCAGCCTGCCGGCGCCGACCGACTTCATCCGCTGGCAGGCCATGGGCCTGGCCATCCTGCGCGCGCAGGCGCCCGCCGACGCAGCGCTGGCCACGCTGGGCGCCGCCCACCCGGGGCATGCGGCAGCCACGCGCTCGCTGGTGCTCATCGACGAGATCGACAAGGCACCGCGCGACTTTCCCAACGACCTGCTGAACCAGATCGAGAACCGCGAGTTCCAGGTGCCCGAGCTCGGCGCCCAGTTCCGCGCTGGCGAAGCGCAGGCGCCGGTGGTGCTGATCACCAGCAATTCCGAGAAGCAGCTGCCCGAAGCCTTCCTGCGCCGCTGCGTCTACCACCACATCGAGTTCCCCAAGGACCTGGACGAGCTGCAGAGCATCCTGGGCGAACGCCTGAAGCGTCTGCCGCTGGCCGGCACGGCGATGCGCGAGGCGGTGACGCGCTTCTTCGAGATCCGCGCCGACCGTGGCTTCAGCCGCGCGCCGTCCACGTCGGAACTGCTGGACTGGCTGCGCGCGCTGGCCGCCGCCGGGCTGAACGGCGACCAGCCGCTCGACGATCAGCCGCAGGCGCTGCAGGCCGCCGCCGGCAGCCTGTTCAAGACGCGCGAGGACATCGACCGCGCGCGCACCTGGCGGCCCAAGACCTGAGCTCGCCACGCGCCCGATGAGCAGGCCGCCACCGCCCGCTGGCGCTGCGCTCGACCGCTGGCTCGAGCGCCTGGACGGCCAGGGCTTCCGCGTCGGCGTGCGCGAGCGGCTGCTCGTGCAGGCGTTGCTGGCGCGGCTGGCAGCGCAGGGCGAACTACCCGGTGAACTGCACGGCCTGCTGATGCTGGCGGCGCCGCTGCTGTGCACCTCGCGTGAACTGCAGCGGCGCTACGTCGCCCTGCTCGAGGAATTCGTCGCCGCCGAAACGGCGCCGCCGCCCGAGCCCCCCAAGCGCTGGCGGCGCCACGCCGACGCCCCGCCGCGCTTCGGCGTGCAGATCGCCGTGCTGGCCTGGGCGCTGGCGCTCGCCGTGGGCACCTGGATCGCCCATGAACGGGTCACAACACCGGCGCCCCAGGGCGCGCCCTCTGTGAGCGTCGGGCGCTACGACGGCGCGCCGGCACCGCAGGGCGAAACCCGCGCCGCGCCCTTCTACGTGCCGCCGGTGTCGCTGCCGCTGCAGCCGACGCTGCCGCCGGGCTGGAGCACACCGGCGCGTGCCGGCGTGCTGCTGCTGGGCGTGCTGTGCGCGCTGGCCCTGCTGGGCGCCGCGCTGTCGCGCCGCCGCCGCCAGATGGCGCTGCAGGGCGTGCGCACGGATGACGAACTCGAACAGCACCTGCTGCACGACGCCGAACCGGTCGACATCTCCCCGCACCCCGTGCTGGCGCGCGCCGTGGGCCGTGCGCTGCGCCAGCGCGTGGCCGGCGAGGCGCGCACGCTGGACATCGGCGCCACGCTGCGCGCCACCGTCGCCGCGCAGGGCGCCTTCACGCCGCGCTGGCGCGAACTGCAGCGCACGCCCGAATACCTGGTGCTGGTGGACACGCGCCACCCGGCCGACCACCACGCCACCTGCGCCCACACGCTGGTGGACGCGCTCGCGCGCGCTGGCGTGGCCGTGCAGGTGTGGGCCTACGACACCACGCCCGAAGCCGGCTGCTGGATGCGCGGCGGCATCGGCAACAACGACGCCGCCACGCGCCACCGCGTGCCCCTGGCCACGCTGGCCACACGCTCCGGTGGCAGCCGGCTGCTGGTCTTCGGCCCGGCCGACGTGCTGCTGCACCCCGTCACCGGCGAACTGCAGGCCTGGGCCACGCCGCTGCGCACGCTGCCTGAACGCGCCTGGATCACACCGGTGCCGGTGCACGCCTGGGGGCCGGCCGAGCAGGCGGCCGATGGTGCCGGCTTCCTGGTGCTGCCGCTGCAGGAAGCGGCGCTGAACACGCTGGCCGGCTGGTTCACGTCACGCCGCCTGAGCCTGGCGCTGGACACCGACACGCCGCTGTCGGTGCCCGCGCTGCTGCGCGGCAGCGCGCTCGACTGGGTGACCCGCAGCGACGCACCACCGCCCGAAACGGTGCAGGCGCTGATGCTGCAGCTGCGCCGCATGCTGGGCGGCACGCGCTACCAGTGGCTGTGCGCCTGCGCCGTGTTCCCGGCGCTCACGCCGCCGCTCACGCTGGCGCTGGGCCAGCAACTGGTGGCCGACCCGCGCGGCCTGGCGCTGGGCCTTGCGAGCTTGAGTGCACTGCCCTGGTTCCGCTACGGCCGCATGCCGGCCTGGCTGCGCCGCGAGCTGCTGCAGCAGCTGACGCCCGAGATGCGTGGCACGCTGGCTGGCGAAGTGCGCCAGCGCCTGGACAGCGCGCTGGATGCCGGCGAAGGCCCGGTGCTGGCCGACCTGGCGACGCGCAAGCGCCGTCGCCTGCTGGCGCTGCAGCAGGCCCGCGGCCCGCTGCGCGACGTGGTGCTGGCCGACTTCGTGCGCGAGGACACCGACCCCGGGCTGGCCCAGCAACTGCCGGAAGGCCTGCGGCGCAGGCTCTTCAAGGGCGGTGATCCGACGCAGGGCTGGCGGCCCGCTGTGCTGGCTGTGCCGGCCGTGATCGTCGTCGCCGCCATCGTCGCCGCCACGCCGCTGTGGCCGGCGCTGGTGGGCACGGTGCCGCAGCCGGCGCTGGTGGCGCAGCAGAAGTCCGCCGGGCGCGACGAGTGGCCTCGCTTGCGCGCGCTGGCACAGCGCGAGCCGCTGGTGCTGCGGGCCATCGGCGAGGCCGTCATCGAACGGCCGGCAGCCTCGCCCGCCGAGGCATCGCAGTTCGAATTCGCGAGCACGGACCTGTCGCGGACCCCGCAGCCGGTCGAATTGACACCGGGCCGGCTCGCGCTGCTGCAGCCCATGCCCACGGTGCACCCCGACGGCCTGACGCTCCAACTGATTGGCAACCGGATCCAGCTGCTCGACGCACAGGGCCAGCCCGTCGGCGCGCCGCTGTCCACGGGCGGGCCCGGGGTGCTGGCGGCGGCCTTCACGCCCGGCGGCGGGCGCGTCGTGGCGCTCGCCGACGACGCCAGCCTGCACACCTGGGGCCGGCGCTGGCCGGCCCAGCACGTCCTGGTGGTCGACTGCGCCGGGGCCGACCTGGCCGGCGGCCGTGCCGGTATCCTGGCGCGCCACATCACCGGGCTGGGCCAGACCGACATCAGCCAGACGCTGGCCGTGTCGGCGACCGTCTGGCCCGAACTCTGGGGCCCCGACATCGCGCCGCCGGCCGCTGGCGAGATCCTCATCGACAACGAAGGGCTGCGCGAAGGCGCGCGCCTGGTCGCCGACGCACTGCGGCAGCAGGCGCCGGCCGGCTCGCCGTCCAGCTGGAACGTGCGCGTCGCCAGCATCGGCACAAGCAACATGGCTCTCGGCCTGTGCGGGCCGCAGGACGCCGCACCGCCCCCCGACGCCGCGGCCGAGACCTTGCTGGCCGCGGTGGGCGACCTGGGCGGGCTGGACCCCGCATCGGCGCTGAACCTGGCGCGCCGCGTGCGGCAGCTCTTCGCGCAGGACGCCGCCACCCGCCGCGCCGCAGCGGCAGCGCTGGTGCAGGACCGCGAAGCCTTGTCCGACGCCGTGCCGCTGGCCGTGGCGGCGGCCTGGCGCGCTCAGGCATCGCGCGCGTCCACCACCGAGGCAGTGCAGAACGGCATCTTCAACGTGCTGGTGGTGCTGCAGTCGGCACCGCCAGCGTCCTTGAACCGCGCCCGGGCGGACATCACGCGCCTGCTGGACGGCGTGCGCGGCAATGGCGCGGCCACGGCGGCGCAGGTCGCGCTGGTGCAGAAGAAGCTCGACGCCATCGCGTCGCAGCGGCCGATGATCCATCTGGCCATTGCCAATGAAGCGCAGCGTCCACTCGCCACGCAATTGACACAACGCCTGCAAGCCAACGGTCTTCAGGTTTCAGGCATCGTCAACCTCGGAGAGCCTTCAAACGCCGAAACCTTGATTGGTGTTCTGGGATTCAGCGATCGCGCGATAGCTCGCGCTCTGCTCAGGGCCTCCAGCACCATTGTGGGACGCGCTGCAAAGATGTTGCCTTCGCCGAGTCTGAGCAACACCAATGACCGATACGAGGTTCTGTTCGACCGCGACCTCTGCCTGACCCGTCCTGTCGCCGGTTGCGACGCAGCAGTGTCCCCGGCACAGCAAGCTGCAGCGGTGCAGAGCATCGCCAGCCGAGGCAAGCCGGCCTCAGATCGGCTGGTTGACCTCGTGGCAGGCTTCGAGGGCATCGCCGATGGCGACCCGGGCACCTCCGCCATCGACCCCTTCCTCGACGCGACGCAGACCTGGTCCATCGGCTACGGCCACCCGATCATCGTCGACAGCCAGCCCTTGCGCGGGGCCGAGAACCGGGCGCTGGCGCGCAACCAGGCGGTGACCATCGCCGGGGTGTCGGTATCGCTGGAGAACGGCATCAACATCGAACAGGCTCGCGCGCTGCTTCGCGACGACCTGAACCGTGCACTGGCCAACGTGGATCAGCTGGTCGAAATCCCGCTCTCCCAGAACCAGCGCGAAGCGCTCGGGTCCTTCGTCTTCAACGTCGGCACAGGCGTCCTGCGCAGCAGCACGCTGCTCAAGATGCTGAACGCAGGCGACTCGTCCGCCGTGCCGGCGCAGCTCCTCAGGTACTCCACGATCAATGGCAAGGCGCCGCCCGGCCTTCAGCGCCGCCGCCAGGCCGAGGTCGACCTGTGGAACGGCACCGCGGCGGCGGCGCCCAACATCAGATCAAACGCGCTCAGGAAGAGCGCGAAATGAGCTACTTCCCCGCCGACGCCGTGAACTCGCCGTAGGCCTTCAGCTGCTCGGCCACCGCCGCCTTGTCACCCACCACCACGATGCTCTGCGTCTCGGCCGCGAAGTATTTCTTCGCCACCTCGCGCAGCTGCTCGGCGCTGACCTTCTGCACCCGCGGCACGAACTCGCCCAGGTAGCCGGGCGGCAGGCCCACCAGCCAGTTGCGCGCCAGCGTCTGCGCCAGCGCACCCTGTTGCTGCGTGCCCAGCACATAGCTGCCGGCCAGGTAGCGCTTGCTGTCGGCCAGCTCGGCGGCGGGCACCAGCTCTTCACCGATGCGCTGGTACTCGGCGATGAACTCCTTCAGTGACGCGCCCGTCACCTCGTTGCGCACGTCGGCGCCGCCGACGATGCCACCGCCCTGGCGGAAGCTGCGCGCGCCGGCGCTGGCGCCGTAGGTGTAGCCCTTTTCCTCGCGCAGGTTCAGGTTGATGCGGCTGGTGAAGCCACTGCCCAGCACGGTGCTGGCCACGCGCAGCGCCACGTTGTCGGCGCTGCCGGCCGGCGCGCCGGGGCGGCCCAGGCGCAGCGTGCTCTGCGTGCTGCCGGGGCGGTCGATCAACAGGCGCTGCGGCACGGCGGCGGCCTGCGGCGCGGGTGTCTCGGGCAGCGGCTGGCCCTGCGCCTGCCAGTCGCCGAAGGCCGCACGCGCCCAGGCCTGGGCCTGGGCCACGCTCACGCAGCCGGTGATGACGAGCAGGGCGCGGTCGGGCCGGAAACGGCGCGCGTGTTCGGCACGCAGCGCCTCGGCGGTGATGGCGTTGATGGCGGCTTCGGTCGGCTGCGTGTTGCCGTAGGGGTGGCTGCCGTAGACCACGCGGGCCAGCGCACCGTCGGCGCGGAAGGCAGGCGTGGCCTGCGCCACCTTCAGCGCCTGCAGTGCGTTGTCCTTGGCCAGCTTGACCTCGCCCGCGGCAAAGGCCGGCTGGCGCGCCACCTCGGCCAGCAGCTTCATCATGGCTTCGGCCTGCGAGGCCAGCGCGCTGGCGCTGACCAGCACGCCGTCGTGCGTGGCGTCGGCGCCCAAAGCGCCACCCATGCCCTGGGTGGCCTCGGCGATGGCGCGCGCGTCGCGCTGCGCCGTGCCTTCGTTCAGCAGGCCCGCCAGCATGCTGGCCTGGCCGGGGCGGTCGGTCGCGTCGCCAGCGGTACCGGCGCCCAGCACCGCCAGCACATAGTCCACGCGCGGCAGGCCCTGCCGCGGCAGCACCCAGACCTGCAGGCCGTTGGGCAGCGTGCTGCGCGCGACCTGGGGCGCGGGCAGCGGCTTGTCGCGGCCGAAGGGCGGCAGCGTGTCGGCCGCCGTCGCCGACAGGGCGATGCCGCACAGAATGAGTGTCAGCTCGCGCTTCATGGCCTGGCTCCTGGTGCGCCCACCGCAGCCGGTTGCGCTGGGGGCTGCGGCTGGCGGTCGATGACGGAACGACGCTGCGGCGCCAGGTAGCGCGTGGCCGTGCGCTGCACGTCGGCTGCGCTCACGGCGTCTATCCACTGCGGGATGCGCTCTGCCACCTTGGCGTCGCCCCACAGCGTCTGCAGGCGCGCCAGCGTATCGGCGCGCTCGACGAATCCTTCCAGGCCGTTGAACCAGTCGGCGCGCATGCGCGTCTTCACGCGCTGCAGCGTGGCGGCGTCGGGGCCGTCTCTGGCGAGCTTGCCGATCTCGTCGTCCAAGGCCGCGAGCACGGTGTCGATGGTCACGCCAGGCTTGAGCACGGCGAACACGGTATAGAGCGTCGGGCCGTTGTATTCCCAGGGGCTGGTCAGGCCGTACAGGCCTTCGACGTTGAGCGCCAGTTCGCGCCCCTTCACCAAGCCCTGGTACAGGCGCGACGCGCTGCCGCCGGTGAGCAGTTCACCCAGCACGGCCATGGGCGCGTGGTCGGGGCTGCCGCGGTCGGGCATCTTCCAGCCCACCGCGACGGCCGGCACCTGGGCCAGCGGGTCGGGCTGCGTCAGCCGGCGCGGTTTCTCGTTCAGCGGCTCGGCAACGTCGGGCCGCGGTGGCACCGCGCGGCGCGGAATCTGGCCGAAGTACTTGTGCGCCAGCGCAAAGCCGCGTGCCGGCGTGATGTCACCGGCGATCGACAGCACCGCGTTGTTGGGGCCGTAGAAATCGCGGTGGAAGGCGCGCACGTCGTCCAGGTTGGCGCGCTCCAGGTCGTCGAAGCTGCCGTAGCCGTCGTGGGCGTTTTCCCATTTGTCGAAGGCCAGGGTGTTGATGTCGATCCACATGAAGCCGCCGTAAGGCTGGTTGGTCACGTTGGTGCGGATCTCCTCCTTCACCACGTCCTGCTGGTTCTTCAGCGTCGTGGGGTTGAAGTCCAGCGTGCGCATGCGGTCGGCTTCCAGCCACAGCATGGTCTCCAGCGCGGCCACAGGCACGCCTTCGATGTAGTTGGTGAAGTCGGGCCGCGTGCTGCCGTTGTTGTTGCCGCCGCCGCCCGTGGTGGCCTTGTCGAATACACCCTTGGGCGCCCTCGGTGTGCCCTGGAACATCAGGTGTTCGAAGAGGTGCGCGAAGCCGGTGCGGCCACGCGGCTCGAGGCGCATGCCGACGTGGTAAACGACGCTGATGCCGACCGTGGGCGAGCTGGCGTCGGGCGAGATCACCACCGTCAGCCCGTTGTCGAGCTTCTTGACGTGGATGGGGATCTGCCAGCCGTCGCTGGCCGCGACAGCGGGCAGCGGTTTCAGGCACGACACCAGGCAGAACAGCAGGATCAGGCGGAACAGCATGCAGGCACCTCTGGCGACGCGGGCGGCGCGCGGCTCGGGGGCGGAGTGTGCCTGAGCGCCCCGACCGTACCGGCTCAGGTCAGGCTGACGGTGTGGTTGCGCTTGCCCGGATCGACGCGCCGGAAGCCGGCGGCACGCCACTCGCCCTTGCACGCCTGGTTGCCGATCAGGAAAGACTGCACCTCCTCGAAGCGGCGTGTTCGCACGCACAGGCGGCCACCGCCGTCCCAGACGCGGCCGCTGCCGTGGGCGTGGAAGTAGACCCAGTGCGCGGTGGCGTCGATGCTGCTGACCTGCTTGCATTCGCCAGGCTGCAGCTTGAACCAGGCCTCGACATGAGCGCCGCGATGGCCGCCGGTGCTGACACCGGGTGCGTCCTTCGGCACCACGGCGTAGGCCAGCGACGCCGCGTCAGCGGTGCGGTTGCAGAAGCTCAGGGTGGCCTGGGCGGCGGGCGTGAAGGCGCAGAGGGCCAGCGCCAGGGTGGGCAGGTGCCCGGAAAGGACGCGGCGTGCGGCGGCAAGTGTGGACATGGTGACCTCGCTGGGTTGGCATGGGCTGAAGAAGCGCCCATACCCAGCCATACGCGGCGCCGCGCGCCGGCCGGACATGCCAAGGCGCCACCCCCCCAGATCGAAGGCGGGCCAGATCTCAGCCTTCGAGCAAGCGCAGCTTCACGCTCTTGCCCTTGACCTTGCCGCCCTGCAGCTTCTTCAGCACCTGCGGCGCGATGCCACGCTCCACCGCCACGTAGGTGCTGAATTGATTGACGCTGATCTTGCCGATCTGCGCGCCGGCAAAGCCCAGGTCCTTGGTCAGCGCGCCCAGCACGTCGCCGGGGCGGATCTTTTCCTTGCGGCCACCCAGGATCTGCAGCGTGGCCATGGGCGGGCGCAGCGGGCCGTCACCCGTGGGCTTCAGCTCGGCCAGCGGCTGCCACTGCGACGTGATGCCGGTGGCCGCCTCGATGGCGCCCACGCGCCCCATCTCGTCCACGCTCACCAGACTGAAGGCCCAGCCGGCTTCATCCACGCGGCCGGTACGGCCGATGCGGTGGGTGTGGGTGGCCGGGTCGGGCGTGACGTCGACGTTGATCACGGCTTCGAGCATCGCGATGTCGAGGCCGCGCGCCGCGATGTCGGTGGCCACCAGCACGCTGGCGCTGCGCTGCGTGAACTGCACCAACACCTGGTCGCGGTCGCGTTGGTCCAGGTCACCGTGCAGTTCCAGCGCCACGAAGCCCTGCGCCTTGAGCACTTCCACGAGGTCGCGGCACTGCTGCTTGGTGTTGCAGAAGGCCAGCGTGCTGACGGGCCGGTAGTGGTTCAGCAGCAGGCCCACGGCGTGCAGGCGCTCTTCTTCGCGCACCTCGATGAAGCGCTGGCGGATTTGCGTGGACGCCGGCTTCTCGGTCAGCTTCACCTCTTTCGGCTCGCGCATGAAAGCCGCGCTGAGCTTGGCGATACCTTCCGGGTAGGTGGCCGAAAACAGCAGCGTCTGGCGCTGCTTGGGGCATTGCTGGATGACGGTGGCCATGTCGTCGAAGAAGCCCATGTCGAGCATGCGGTCGGCTTCATCCAGCACCAGCGTGTTGAGTGCGTCGAGCTTGAGGCTGCCGCGTTCCAGGTGGTCCATGATGCGGCCCGGCGTGCCGACCACGATGTGCGCGCCGTG
>JANNFE010000163.1:0-11446 GCA_031379415.1 Betaproteobacteria bacterium
ACCGCACCGCCCCAGCGCGGCAGCGTGCTGCTGCCGCCGGGGCCGGTGGGCGTGTCGGGCCTCACAGGTGGCAGCGGCGGCACGGTCTCGGCCACACCGGGCGCCTCTGGCCCGCGCAGCGTGATGTTGATGGCGCCACCCACACCTTCGCCCGGCCGCGCCGTGCCGCCGGGTGCGTTGCCCAGCAGCACCAGCAACCAGACATGCAGCAGCAGCGCCAGCAGCAGGCAGCGCGCGAGCTGGGGCGGGGTGGCGAAGGCGGTCGGCAAGGCCGCAGGTACAGACAGCGCGTGCATGGGCGGCCGCACCTTGGCAGGCAGGCCGGTGGCTGTCAACGTGCGCACCAGGGCTTCGGTGCGCGCGCGCCGTAACCCTGTTGAAACCGCCACGCTCCGATGCTCGGGTCTAATCCTGCCCATGACCCGCTGCGACAGCACCCAAGCCTGGGCCGCCCTGCGCGGCCACTTTGAGGCCCATGGCCGCGACTTTGACCTGCGCGAGGCCTTCGCGCGCGACCCCGGCCGCCATGCCAGCTTCAGCGTCGACGCGCCGGGCATCCACGCCGACCTGAGCAAGAACCTGCTCGACATCGCGACCCTGCGCTTCCTGCTCGACCTGGCGCAGGAATGCGCGCTGCCCGCGCGGCGCGACGCGATGCTGCGCGGGGATACCGTCAACACCACCGAAGGCCGCGCCGTGCTGCACACGGCCTTGCGCGCACCGCGCGGCGCCGCACCCAACAGCTCCGACGTGCACGGCGTGCTCGACGCCATGCTCGCCTATGCCGAGCGCGTGCGCGGCGACGCCGAGTTCACCGACATCGTCAACATCGGCATCGGCGGCAGCGACCTCGGCCCGCAGATGGTGGTGCCGGCTTTGCACGCGTACACCCAGCCGGGCCGGCGCCTGCACTTCGTGAGCAATGTCGACGGCCACGACATCACGCGGCTGCTGCCGCTGCTGGACCCGAAGCGCACGCTCTTCATCGTCGCCAGCAAGACCTTCACGACGCAGGAGACGATGGCCAATGCGACAGCGGCGCGCGCCTGGTTCCTGCAGCACGGCCCTGGTGTCGATGAAAGCGACATCGCGCGCCACTTCGCCGCCACCACCACCAACGTGCAGGCCGCAGCCGCGTTCGGCATCAGCACCACCTTCGGCTTCTGGGACTGGGTGGGCGGGCGCTATTCGCTGTGGAGCGCCATCGGCCTGCCGATCGCCATCGCCATCGGCGCCGACAACTTCCGCGCCCTGCTGGCCGGCGCGCATGCCATGGACCGCCACTTCGCCGCAGCGCCGCTGGCGCACAACCTGCCGGTGCTGCTGGGCCTGCTGGACGTCTGGTACCGCAACTTCCACGGCTGCAGCAGCCGCAGCGTGGCGCCCTACCACCAGGGCCTGGCGCGCCTGCCCGCCTACCTGCAGCAGCTGGAGATGGAGAGCAACGGCAAGTGCGTGGACACCGAAGGCCAGCGCCTGCCCTTCGGCACCAGCCCGGTGGTGTGGGGCGAACCCGGCACCAACGGCCAGCACGCCTACTTCCAGATGCTGCACCAGGGCACCGACGTGATCCCGGTGGAGTTCATCGCGGTCAAGACGCCGGCGCACACGCTGCTGGACCAGCACCGCAAGCTGCTGGCCAACTGCCTGGCGCAGAGCCAGGCGCTGATGCTGGGCAAGACGGCCGACGAGGCCTTGCGCGAGCAGGCGCCGACCGCGGCCGCCGGCATCGACCGCGCCGTGCTCGCGCGCCACCGCAGCTTTCCCGGCAACCGGCCCAGCACCACCTTCGTGCTGGAGCAGCTCACGCCGCACAGCCTGGGCGCGCTGATCGCGATGTACGAACACCGCGTGTGGACGAGTGGCGCGCTGTGGGGCATCAACAGCTTCGACCAGTGGGGCGTGGAGTTGGGCAAGGCGCTGTGCAACCAGTTGCTGCCGCGCTTCGAGAGCGGCGACACCACGGGCCTGGATGCCTCCACGGCGGCGCTGCTGGTGCGGCTGCGCGCTTGAAGATCGTCTTCGACTTCGGCGGCGTGCTCTTCCGCTGGCAGCCCGAGCGCATGCTGCGCGAACTGCTGCCGCAGCGCGCCACCGACGCCGCCAGCGCGGCGCACTGGGTGCGCCAGATCTTCCAGAGCTACGGCGGCGACTGGGGTGATTTCGACCGCGGCACGGTCGAGCCACCGGCGCTGGTGCAGCGCATTGCGCGCCGCACCGGGCTCAGCGCGGCCGAGGTGCAGCGCGTGGTCGACGCCGTGCCGCACGAGCTGCAGCCGCAGCCGGACACGGTGGCGCTGCTGCGCCAGCTGCACGACGCCGGCCACACGCTGTACTACCTGTCGAACATGCCGGCGCCCTACGCCGACCATCTGCTGGCCACGCATCACTTCCTGCGCCTGTTCGCCGATGGCGTCTTCTCCGGCCGCGTGCACCACAACAAGCCCGAGCCGGCGATCTTCGAACTTGCATCCGCGCGCTTCGGCGTGGCACCGGAGCACCTGTTCTTCATCGACGACCACGCCCCCAACGTCCAGGCAGCACAGGCCCTGGGCTGGCAGGGCGTGGTGTTCACCAGCGCCGCACAGGCCGAAGCCGCCCTGCAGGCGAGGGCACTGGTCGAACCCCGCGCCTGAGCCACGGCTACAAACCGGGACAGACAGGCCGCGGCTTCGGGTTCACACTGGGTCCATGCACAGTCTGCCTTCGCCCCGCCTGGCCTCGGCCGTCCTGGCCCTCGTGCTGCCCCTGTGCGTCCATGGGCAAGCGCCACCTGCCCGGCCTGCCAGCGCTGTGGCCGATGCCTTGTCGGCCTGCGAGCGCGCGGCCCGGCAGTCGCTGGCCAGCCGGGGCGCGCCGGCATCCGAGGTGAAATTCAGCGGCACGCCCAGCGAGCAGGGCGGGCTGTCCGGCGGCCAGCAGCTCGTGCTGCAAGGCGCCGGCAACTGGCGCGACGACCTGGGGCAGCGCAGCTTCAACTACAGCTGCAACGTGGACCTGCGCACACCCGAGGCCGTGGGCCTGGTGCTGCGCGACACCACGCCAGCGCGGGCGCCCGCCAAGCCGGCGCGCCCGGCGCAGGAACCCGATCTCACCCACGTCTCGCCTGCGGCCTGCGAGGCCAGCGCGGCGGCAGCGCTGAAGAAGCGCTGGCCGCGCGTGGCGGGGTTGAGCTTCGATGCAGCGACACGCAGCCTGTCGCAGGAAAGTGCCAGCAAGGCCGAACTGCACGGCCAGGGCCGAGCGGTGCCGGAGCCCGGCGCGCCGACCGTGCTCTTCAGCTTCGACTGCGAGATCGACCCGCGCAACGGGCGCGTGCTGGCCACACGCATCTCGGGCTGATCAAGCCGGCGGCGGCGCCGGCTCGCCGTCGTCCAGCCAGGCCTGCAGCAGGGTCCACGCCACCGCCAGCACCACCGGGCCGACGAAGATGCCCACCAGGCCGAAGGACAGCAGGCCGCCGATGACGCCAGCGAAGATCAGCAGCAGCGGCAGGTCGGCGCCCATGCGGATGAGCCAGGGGCGCAGCACGTTGTCCAGCGTGGCCACGGCGCCGGCCCAGACGAGCAGGAAAATGCCCCAGCCGGTGCTGCCGTCCCAGAACGCCCAGATGGCGGCCGGCACCAGCACCGGCACCGGGCCGACCTGGGCGATGCACAGCATGAAGGTCAGCGCCGTCAGCAGCCCGGCCAGGGGCACGCCGGCCAGCGCCAGGCCGATGCCCGCCAGCACCGCCTGCACCAGCGCCGTGACGCCCACGCCCAGCGCCACACCGCGGATGGCGCCGGCCGCCAGCATCACCACCGACTCACCGCGCTCACCACCCAGCCGGCGGCCGAAACGGCGCACGTGTGCTGCGGCTTCCTCGCCCGTGGCGTAGAGCACAGCGGCGATGACCACCGTGACCAGGAACTGCAGCAGCAGGAAGCCCACGCTGCCCAGCTGGCCGACGAACCAGCGCGTCAGGTTGCCGGCATAGGGCGACAGCCGCGGCAGCAGGTCGCGCAGGCCGAGGGCGTTGACCTGCTGCCAGGCGCGTTCGATGACACTCCCCACCATCGGCAGGTCAAGCGCCCAGGCCGGCGGCTTGTCGGGCAGGTGCCACTCGGCGGCCAGCTTGGCCCAGCTGACCATCTCGTCGGCGTTGTCGACGATGGTCACGATGGCCAAAGTGAGCGGCACCACGAAGACCAGCAGCAGCAGCAGCGTCATCACGGCCACTGCCGGCGTGCGCCGCTGGCCCAGCCAGCCCTGCACGCGCAGCATCAGCGGCCAGGTGGCCACCACCACCATCACGGCCCAGATCGTGGCGCCCAGGAAGGGCCGCACGATCCACAGCACGGCGCCGAGCAGCGCGCCGATGAAGAGCACGCCCAGGGTGATGCGGGCCAGGTCGGCGCGCGCAGGCCTGGTCATCAGCGGGCCTTGGTCTCCGCCTTGGTGTCGGCGTACGGCAACACGCTCACCGCGTCCAGCCGCCAGCTCGAAGCGCCCATGTAGGAGTCGGTCTGCGTGTTGGACAAGGTGCCGGTGATCCACACCGCGTCCATCGAACGCAGGTTCTTCACGGCCGACTTGGGCAGCACGTGGATGATCTGGTTGGAAGGCGGCGGCGGGCTGTGCACGCAGGCGCCGAAATACGGCACGAGCAGGAATTCCTTGATGCCGTCCTTGGTGTCTTCCAGCGGCACCACGAAGCCGGGGATGCGCACCGCCTGGCCGACGAGGGCCGGGTTCACCGGCGCCTTGTCCCAGACCTCGCGCATGCGCTTGAGCATCTCGGTGGCGCGCGGGTCGCCGTCCTGCAGGGCGCCCAGGTTGACATCCTTGAACTCCTTGAACGGATCCCAGTTCGGCGGTGTCAGCGCTTCCCAGGTGATGGTCTTGAAGGCGCCGGCCGCGGCGGCGGCCGATGCCGCCAGCGGCGGCTTCATCAGCGGCACGCCCTGCGTCTGCGCGGCGGCGGGGCCGGCCACGGCAAGGGTGAGAACCAGGGCACAGCTCAGGCGGAACATGGGGGATGACCTCGGGTGTATCAGGTCCGCGGTGACAGACCGTCGGCCAGCGACAGACGGTAGGCGCGCCACCCCGGCACCAGGCTGGCAAGCATACCTGCGGCCAGCACGGCGAGCAGGAGGCCCCACTGTTCGGCGGTGGGCGCGCCGGCCAGCAGCGTGATGCCGAAGCGCTGCTGGATCCACGGCCCGGCGCCGACCACCGCCAGCGCCGCCGCGGCGGCCCCCAGCAGCGCGCCGCACAGCGTCACCAGCGCGCCTTCGAAGGCCAGCAGCACCAGCACCTGGCGCGGCCCGGCACCGACCGCGCGCAACACGGCCAGCTCGCGACGGCGTTCGTTCAGACCGGCCAGCACCACCGCCACCAGCGAGGCCAGGCTGACCAGCGCAACGAGCCCGCTGATGGCCAGCAAGGCCTTCTCGCCCAGGCCCACGGCCGTCCACAGTTCGTCCAGCGCCACGCCGGGCAGCACGGCGAGCAGGGCTTCGGGCTCGTAGCCGTTGACGAAGCGCTGCACGTTGAACACCGCGGCGCGGCTCTTCAGGCCCACCAGCGCGGCCGTCACCTGCTTCGGCTCCAGTTCGAACTTGCGCGCCATCTCGGGCGCGATCTTCATGCCCGGCACGGGCGCGCCGCCGGCCCAGTCGAGGTGGATGGCCTCGATGGCCTGCAGGCTGACATGCACCGTGCGGTCCACCGGCGTGCCGGTGCGCGCCAGGATGCCGACCACGGTGAAGGGCTTGTCGCCATGTTGTGCTGACAGATCGGCCGGGCCTGCTGACAAGCCGTGGCTGAGCACGATGCGCTGGCCGAGCCGGTAGCCCAGCGCGTCGGCGACCTCGGCGCCCAGCACCGCTTCGTACAGGCTGTCGAGCGTGCCCCCGAAAGCGCGGCCCTGGGCCAGGGCCAGCGGCTGGCGCTCGCCGTAGAGGAAGCGCGCGAAGTACTCGGGCGTGCTGCCCAGCACCGGGTGGCCCCGGTGCGAGTCGCCCAGCGAGATGGGCAGCACCCAGGCCACGGCGCGGTGTGCGGCGATGGTGCGGACGCTGTCCATCCTGATGTTGTTGGTGGCGCCGCCGACGCGGAACACCGCGTACAGCATCAGTTGCACGGGGCCGGTGCGGGCGCCGACCACGAGGTCGGTGCCGCTGACGGCGAGTGAGAAGCTGCTGCGGATGTCGGTGCGCAGCCGCTCCAGGCCCAGCAGCAGCGCGGTGGCCAGCGCGATGGACAGCATCACCAGCGCCAGCGTGCCGCGGCGGTTCCAGGCGCTGCGCGTGGCGATGTGCAGCAGCGCCTTCATGCGGCTGCCTTGTTCAGTTCCGGCAGCGACAGCCGCTGATCGAAGCGCGCCGCCAGCCGTTCGTCGTGGCTGACGAAGACCAGCGTGCTGCCCGCCGTCGCGCAGGCGTCCATCAGCAAGGCCATGAAGTCGTCGCGGCGCGCCGCGTCCAGCGCCGAGGTGGGCTCGTCGGCGATGACGAGTTCTGGCGTACCGATGAGCGCGCGCGCCGCCGCCACGCGCTGCTGCTGGCCGACGCTGAGCGCATCGGCGCGGCGCAGCCACAGCACCTCGGGCAGGGCCACGCGCTGCAGCAGCGCGCGTGCTGCGTCGGCGGGCGAACCGACGCAGCGCGCAGCGCGCGCCGCCGAGAAGCGCGTGGGCAAGAGCACGTTGTCCAGCACCGTCAGGTAAGGCAGCAGGTTGAACTGCTGGAAGATCACGCCGACATGGTCGACCCGGCGCTGGTCACGCCGCCCGCCGGGCAGTGCCGCCCAGTTCTGGCCGAGCAGCTCGACACGGCCTTCGCGCGCCACCAGCACGCCGGCCATCAGCCCCAGCAAGGTGCTCTTGCCGCAGCCGCTGGGGCCGTGCAGGAAGAGCGTGCGGCCGGCGGCGATGTGCAGCGCATCGATGTCCAGGCAGTCGCCCCCGGCACCCGGCCAGGCGTAGCGGACGCTGTGCAGGCGGATCACCAGCGGCTGAACTAGCGCACCAGCGCCACGCGCGAGGCCGGCTTCACCAGCGTGGCCTTGAGCTGGCCCTTGGGCGTGACGACCTGAAGCTCGATGCGCTTGAGCGCGGCGAAGGCGTCGAACAGACCCACCTCGACGAAGCCGGCGCGGTTGCCGGCCTTGCAGTCGAACTCGAAGCGGGCGTCGAGGTCGGCGTGGCCTTCCTTGTCGCTGGCCGTGCCGCCCAGGCCCAGCGTGGGCGACACCAGCGTGACCTTGGCCAGCGTGCAGCCGGCGGCGGGGTCGATACGGAACAGCGCTGCGCCAGCGCGCAGTTTGGCCAGCGCGGCGTCAACGCGCTCGCGTTCGGCGTCGGTGCGCGGTGCGCGTTCGAAGCCGAACAGGTTGTCCAGCGGCGTTTCCAGGTCGAGCGTGACGCGCGTGACTTCGACGGCCACGTCCAGCGACGCCATGCCATGCTGGTGGGCCTTGCCGGCCACGGCTGGCAAGGTGATCAACAGGGCGGCGAACAACAACGGCTTCATGCGGGCTCCGGGCTGCGGCCAGGCGGCCACCCCGCGATTCTGCCGTGCCCGCCCGCCGCCCCGCCGCCGCTTTGGAGATGGGCTGGCTTCAGCGCGCCAGCACGCCGAACATCGCCGCCAGGGCCAGCCCCAGGGAAGGCAGCGCTGCCGCGCTGCGTGACGGCGCTGGCGCCACGTCAGCATCGGCGCTTTCCCAGGCGGCCAGATCCTCGGCGAAGCCTTCGCTGCGCGAACGGTTGGGCACGGTGTCGGGCCACTCGACGTCGCCGCTGCCGCTGCGCTGCCGGTTCTCGGGGCGGGTAAAGGGTTGTGCCATGGTGCGTCTCGCTGGAAGCGACATGCCGGACTGTGCCCGCGCCATGTGGCAGCACGATGAAAGCGCTGCGCGCGTACCATGTGTTCGCCATGCCCACCACACTCGAAGGTCAGCTCGTCGTCGCCATCTCGTCGCGCGCCCTCTTCGACTTCGAGGAAGAGAACCGCATCTTCGAGGCCGGCGACGACCGCGCCTACATGCAGCTGCAGCTGCAGCGCGTGGAGCAGCCGGCGCGGCCGGGCGTGGCCTTCTCGCTCGTCAACAAGCTGCTGGCCTTCAACCAGCGGCGGCCGCGCGTGGAGGTGGTGATCCTGTCGCGCAACGACCCCGTCTCGGGCATGCGCGTGTTCCGCTCGGCGCAGCACTTCGGGCTGACGGTGCAGCGCGGCGTCTTCACGCGCGGCCAGCCGCCCTGGCGCTACCTGCGGCCGCTGAAGGCCAACCTCTTTCTCAGCACCAACGAAGCCGACGTGCGCAGCGCGCTGGCCGAAGGCGTGCCGGCGGCGCGCGTGTTCCCGGAAAGCGCACGCGCCAGCGCCGAACACCCCGACGAAGTGCGCATCGCCTTCGACGGCGATGCCGTGCTGTTCAGCGACGAGGCCGAGCGCGTCTACCAGTCACACGGCCTCGACGCCTTCCAGAGCCACGAACGCGAGCGCGCTGCCACGCCGCTGGCGCCGGGGCCCTTCAAGCCGCTGCTGGAGGCACTGCAGAGCCTGCAGCGCGAGCCCGAAGCCGGCATGCGCCTGCGCACTGCGCTCGTCACGGCGCGCAGCGCGCCGGCGCACGAGCGCGCCATCCGCACGCTGATGGACTGGCAGATCGAGATCGACGAAGCCATGTTCCTGGGTGGCCTGCCCAAGGGCACCTTCCTGCGCGAGTTCGAGCCCGACTTCTTCTTCGACGACCAGACCGGGCACATCGAGAACGCTTCAGCGCATGTGCCGGCGGGGCACGTGGCCAGCGGCGTGAGCAACGGCTGAGCGAGTTCTCAGCGCCCCTTGGCCCTGTGCTTTGTGGCTTTGGGGTCAGGTCTTGCCTCTTGCCTCACCCCACACCACACGCCGCTCCCATGTCCCGCCCCCTGCGCATCGAATTCCCCGGCGCCGTCTACCACGTCACTTCGCGCGGTGACCGCCGCGAACCGATCTATCGGGACGACGACGACCGACGCATGCAGCTCGACATCGTGGCCCAGGCCATGGACCGGTTCGACGCCAAGGTGCTGGCCTACTGCCTGATGGGCAACCACTACCACCTGGTGCTGGTGACCCAGCAGCCGAACCTGTCGCGGTTGATGCGCCACGTGAATGGCGTCTACACGCAGTGCTTCAACCGCCGTCATGCGCTGGTGGGGCACGTCTTCCAGGGCCGCTTCAAGGCCATCCTCGTCGACAGCGACACCTACCTGCTGGCGCTGTGCCGCTATGTCGAACGCAACCCGGTCGCCGCCGGCCTTGCCAGGTCGGTGGCGGACTGGCCTTGGTCCAGCTATGCCGCGCACGTGGGCGTTGCGGCCGCCACCACCGACTGGCTGGATGTCGACGGCCTGCACCGCATGCTGCTGCAGCGCGAGCCTCGCGGCCCGGCCGACCGGCGCCGCGCCGCGGCCCGCTACGCCGCCCTGGTGGACGACACCTCGGCCCCGTCACCCTGGGCTATGGGCCTGCGGCAGCAGGTGTTCCTGGGCGACGAGGCCTTCGTCGAGCGCAGCCTGGGGCGCGCTTCGCCGGCAGCGCTGCGCTCAGCAGACATCCCACGCGCGCAGCGCAGGTCGCCTTCGTCCTTGGCGGCGCTCACCAAACTGCACGGTGAACGCGACGGCGCGCTGCACGCCGCCTACACGCAAGGCGGCATGACCATGACGAGACTCGCCGCGGAAAGCGGGCTGTCGGTGTCGCGCGTCAGCCGTATCGTGGCGCAGGTAGAACGCACACGGCCCGCGATGCGGCCCTGAACACTCCTGAAAGTCCCGCACGATGACACGATGCCTGCTCATGACCGGCCTGCTGCTGCTCTGCGGTGCCGCCGCCGGCCAAACCCCCACCACGGTGGATTGCACGGTGAACATACAGCGCTGCAGCCGGCCCTGCGGCGCGGACATGGCGTGCCGCGAACGCTGCAACAGCGAGTTCCGGGCCTGCCAGGCGCAGGTGGCCGCCACGCCCGCTGCACCGCGTCCACCCTTGCCCGGCGGCCGGCCACCGGCCATGCACATCACGCCCTTGCAGCAACGGGTAGAGCCGCGCTGGGCCTTGCCCGCGCCCATGTCCCCTGCGGCCGCCGCTGCGGCGCTGCCGTCGCCTGACGCCGATGGATCCGGCCCCGGCCTGCCCACGCCGCCGCTGACCCGCGCCTACACGGCAGCCGAACTGGCGCTGGTCCAGCAGCGCCTGCGCGAGGGCCAGGAAGCGATACAAGCCCATTACCGCAGCGACCCCGCGGTCTGCGCGACCCTCAGCGTGTACCGGCCGGAGTCGGCAACGGCCTGCATGGAAGCGCGTGCTGCGAACCGGGGCGCCTACGCCGTGGCCTTGCAGACGCACAGCCTGACGTGGATCAAGCTCATCGCCCGCTCCTTCGACCTCGACACCGATGAACTGCCGCGCAGCGGGCTGGAGCGCCTGCGCGCGCTGGACGGGCTGGTGAAGAACAAGTACGCCTCGGTCTTCCTGGAACTCAGGCCGGTGCGCAATCAGATCCTGGCGGCCCGGCGCGATGGCGCCCCGTTGACGCCCGTGCAAAGCGCGGTCAACGACATCGAGGTGCTGCGCCTGGCCCTGCTGGAACGCGCGCAGCAAGACCGCGAGGTGCGCGCCGCCTACGTCGACGGCCGTCTGGGCGGCGCGGCGCCGGCACTGTCGCACGACGACGAGATCGAACTCGAGGCCGACCGCGACACGCAGCAGATGCTGGGCCAAGCGCGCGCGGAGTCCAGCGCGCGCCCGGCGGCCGCTGGCGCACCGACGGCGGCCGACGCGGCGCAGGCCGTGCTGGGCGCGGCCACCGACGTGTTCCCTTCCCTCATGCGCGTAACCCGTGGCCGTGACCTGGAAGAAGGCGGCGAAGGCCCGCGCGACCTGCGCCACGTACAGCGCCTGGTGCACATGGCGCTGGACGCCTGCCGCAAGGTGGCCGAAGGCTGGCGCTGCGAAGCCCGCCTGTGGTGGCACTACTTCCAGCGCGGCGCCATCGCCGTCAGTTCACGCATGCAGGCCGACAACCCGCTGCGCGCCGACTTCGCGCAGCGCCGTGGCGCCGTGCAGGCCCGCAACGGCCAGGCTCAGCCGCTCTTGCTGACCGCCGAAAACGGCCGCTGGGCCGCGCCCGAGGTGCGCCGCGCCTATGAGCAGGAGCGCCAGCAACGCGCTGAACAAACACTGCGCGAGCAGGCCCGGCTGGACCAGTTGCGGCGCGAACAGGAGTTCTTCGACCAGCAGCGGATGCTGCAGAACCTGCAGTCAGGGCGCCGCTAGCACGCGCAGCGCACGGCGCTTCAGCCGCGGCGCAGCGCCAGCCCGGCCGCCAGCGCCACCACGGCTGCAGCAGCCACGGCCCACCACAGCCAGCGCGGTCTGGATGCCGCCGGTGGCTCCAGCACCAGGTCAGGCTG
>JANNFE010000195.1:0-11340 GCA_031379415.1 Betaproteobacteria bacterium
GCGATCTTCTTGCCCTTGGCGATGACCTTGTCCAGCGCCTTCACGATGGCCGTGCCGCCCACTGCCAGCGAGCGGCTGCCGTAGGTGCCCATGCCGAACAGCACCTTGGCGGTGTCGCCATGTTCGATGGTGATGTCGTCCATCGGGATGCCCAGCTTTTGGGCCACCACCTGCGCGAAGGTGGTCTCGTGGCCCTGGCCGTGGCTGTGGCTGCCGGTGAAGACGGTGACCTTCCCGGTGGGATGCACGCGCACCTCGCCGGCTTCGAAGAGGCCGGCGCGTGCGCCCAATGCGCCCGCCACCGACGAAGGTGCGATGCCGCAGGCCTCGATGTAGGCGCTGTAGCCCAGGCCGCGCTTCAAGCCCTTGGCGGCGCTGGCGGCCTGGCGCGCTTCGAAGCCGGCCACGTCGGCCAGTTCGATGGCGCGTGACATCGTCGCTTCGTAGTCGCCGGTGTCGTAGGTCAGGCCGACCGGGCTGGCGTAGGGGAAGGTCTTGATGAAGTTGCGCCGGCGCAGTTCAGCCGGGTCGATGCCCAGTTCGCGCGCTGCGGTTTCGACGATGCGCTCCACCGTGTAGGTGGCCTCGGGCCGGCCGGCGCCGCGGTAGGCGTCCACCGGCGCGGTGTTGGTGAACACGCTGGTCACCGTGCACACGATCTTGGGCGTGGTGTACTGGCCGGCCAGTAGCGTGGCGTACAGGATGGTGGGCACCGCGCTGGCAAAGGTGCTGAGGTAGGCGCCCAGGTTGGCGGTGGTGTCGACCTGCAGGCCGATGAACCGGCCGTCCTTGTCGAGCGCCAGCCTGGCGGTGGTGAGATGGTCGCGGCCGTGCGCGTCCGACAGGAAGGCTTCGGATCGTTCGGCCGTCCACTTGATGGGCCGCTTGATGCGCTTGCTGGCCCAGACCAGCGCCGTCTCTTCGCCATAGAGGAAGATCTTGCTGCCGAAGCCGCCGCCCACGTCGGGCGCCACCACGCGCATCTTGTGCTCGGGGATGCCCAGCACGAAGGCGCACATCAGCAGGCGCTCGACGTGCGGGTTCTGGTTGGCGACATACAGCGTGTAGCTGTCGTCGTTGGGGTTCCACTGCGCATTGGCCGCGCGCGGCTCGATGGCGTTGGGTACCAGGCGGTTGTTGCGGAAAGTCAGCGTGGTGACATGCGTGGCCTGCGCAAAGGCCGCCGCGGTGCCGGCGGCGTCGCCGATCTGCCACTGGTAGCAGCGGTTGCCCGGCGCTTCGTCGTGCACGTGGGCGCCGGTGGCGGTGACATCGGCGATGTCGATGACGGCGGGCATCACCTCGTAATCCACCTCGATCATCTGCGCCGCGGCCTTGGCCTGGTCGATGGTCTCGGCCACCACCAGCGCCACGCGGTCGCCGACATAGCGCACCTTGCCTCCCGCATAACCCGCCAACACTGGGTGCTTCGGCTCCTTCATCGGCGTGCCGTCGATGTTGTTGATGAGCCAGCCGCAGGGCAGGCCGCCGATGTCCTTGAAGTCTTCGCCGGTGAAGATGCCCAGCACACCCGCGGCCTGGCGCGCCGCGGTGGCGTCCAGCGACGTGATGCGCGCGTGCGCATGCGGGCTGCGCAGGAAGACCCCGTAGGTCTGGCCCTGCAGGCTGATGTCGTCGGTGTACTGGCCGCGGCCGGTGAGGAAACGGCCGTCTTCGCGGCGAAGCACGCTCTGGCCGATGAAACCTTGTCTGGCGTTCATGTCGCTGTCTCCCTGATCAGGCCGAGGTCATGGCGGCGGCACCCTGCTGCACCGCCTTCACGATGTTCTGGTAGCCCGTGCAGCGGCAGAGGTTGCCTTCCAGGCCCTCGCGGATCTTCGCTTCGCTGCTGCAGTCGTGGTGCTGCACCAGGCTGATGGCGCTCATCACCATGCCCGGGGTGCAGAAGCCGCACTGCAGGCCGTGGCACTGGTTGAAGGCGGTCTGCATGGGGTGCCAGCTGCCGTCTGCTGCTACGCCTTCGATGGTGGTGAGCGCGCTGCCCGCAGCCTGCACCGCCAGCACGGAGCAGGCCTTCACCGCGTGCCCGTCCAGCAGCACCGTGCAGGCGCCGCACTGGCCGGTGTCGCAGCCGCTGTGGGTGCCGGTCAGGCGCAACTGCTCGCGGATGAATTCGATCAGCAGCGTCTGCGGCGCGACATCGCGGGTGAGCGCGCTGCCGTTGACCTTCAGGGTGATGGTGGGCATGCAAGTCTCCTGTGGTTTGCAAGGCGCGAAAGCGGGGGCCTGAGCCGGCGCGCTACCCGACGGATACTAGGCAGTCGGTCTGCAGCTGGCCTGTTGCCGCAAACACTTATGAACGCGCGTGCATGGGTTGGCGCGCCAGCAGCCTGAGGACCTTCCCGCACATGAATTTCCTTGAACCTCGCACCAGCTGGATGTGGGCGGCAGCCCTGGCTTCGGCCCAGGCCCTGGCCGCCGAAGACGGCGTCGCCACGGTCGTGATCACCGGCTCCGTGATGGAGCGCGTGGTGGGCGATGCGCCCTACGCCATCAGCGTGGTGGGGCGTGACGAGTTGCGCAGCGCCGGTGCCGGGGTCAACCTGAGCGAGAGCCTGGCGCGCGTGCCCGGCCTGGTGGTGGCCAACCGTTCGAACTACGCCCAGGACTTGCAGATCAGCTCGCGTGGTTTCGGCGCGCGCGCCGGCTTCGGCGTGCGCGGCATCCGGCTGCTGGCCGACGGCATCCCGGCCAGCGGGCCCGACGGCCAGGGCCAGGTGTCGCAGTTCGACCTGGCCGGTGCCGAGCGCGTGGAGGTGCTGCGCGGGCCGTTCTCCGTGCTCTACGGCAACAGCTCGGGCGGCGTGATCTCGCTCATCAGCGCCCCAGTGCGGCGCTTCGAGGCCGAAGGCGGCATCGACCTCGGCAGCTTCGGCCTGCGCCAGCTGCGCGCGGGCGTCGCCGCACCGCTGGACGGTGGCTTCAGCATCAAGGTGTCGGCGTCGATGATGTCCATCGAAGGCTTCCGTCCGCGCAGCCGGGCGCAGCGCGAGCTGGGCCATGTGCGCCTGGCCTGGCAAGGCGCGCTCGACAGCGTGATCCTGACCGCCGGCGCCTGGCGCCAGCCGGCGCAGGACCCGCTCGGCCTGTCGCGCGCGCAGTTCGAGGCCGACCCGCTGCAGACCACGCCCGAGGCCGCGCGCTTCGACGTGCGCAAGACCTCGTCGCAGGACCTGTGGGGTGCGAGCTGGAAGCACCGCTTTGCCGACGGCGCGCTGCGCGATGTGCAACTGGTGGCCTATGGCGGCCGGCGCAGCGTGACGCAATGGCTGGCCATCGCTGCGGCCACGCAGGCGCCGCCGCGCCATGGCGGCGGCGTGATCGACTTCGACCGTGATTTCAGCGGCGCCGAAGCGCGCACCCGCTGGGCCTGGGACGGCGTCGACCTGCTGCTGGGCGCCGCGCTGGACAGCCAGACCGACGCGCGCCGCGGCTACGAAAACTTCACCGGCACCGGCGCTGCGCAGGTGCTGGGCGTGACGGGTGCACTGCGCCGCGACGAGAGCAACCGCGCGCGCTCGGCCGATGTCTTTGCGCAGGGCGAGTTTGCGCTCGGCGCCGGCCTCACCGCCAGTGCCGGCGTGCGCAGCGGCCGCGTGAAGCTGTCGGCCGAGGACCAGTTCCTCGCCAACGGCGACGACTCCGGCAACCTGACCTACAGCTACACCAACCCGGTGCTGGGCCTGCGCTGGCAGCTGGCGCCGGGCTGGCAGCTGCATGCCAGCGCGGCGCGCGGCTATGAGTCACCGACGCTGGGCGAGCTGGCCTACCGCGTGGACGGCACGGGCGGCCTGAACACCGCGCTGAAGGCGCAGACCAGCCGCCAGATCGAAGTCGGCAGCAAGTGGCGCCGCGGCGCGCTGGAGCTCGATGGCACGCTGTTCCAGGCGCGCACGGCCGACGAGATCGGCGTGGCCAGCAATGCCGGTGGGCGCTCGGCCTTCCAGAACGTGGGCCGCACGTCGCGGCGCGGACTGGAGCTGTCTTCGGCCTGGTTGCCGGCCGGCGGCCTGCGCGGGCGCCTGGCGCTCACCTGGCTGGACGCCACCTACCAGGACGCCTTCCTCACCTGCGCCGGCATACCGTGCAACACGCCGACCTTGCCCGTGCCGGCCGGCAACCGGGTGGCCGGTGCGCAGCGTGGCAGCGCCTACGCCGAAGCGGGTTGGCGCAGCACGAGCTTCGGCGAGCTGGCCGCCGAAGTGAGGGGTGCAGGCCGCGTGGCCGTCAACGACGCCAATACCGATTTCGCCGCCGGCCACGCCGTGGCGGCGCTGCGCTGGAACTACCGTTTGGTGGAGCAGGCCGACGCGCGCGTGGAAGTCCTGCTGCGTGTGGACAACGTCTTCGACCGTCGCTATGCCGGCAGCGTCATCGTGGGCGACGCCAACGGCCGCTACTTCGAGACCGGCGCGCCGCGCGCCGTTCTGCTGGCGCTGCGGGTGAGCGCGCTGCGCTGACTCTCAGGTCGTCAGCCCGCCTTGGGCTTGCGGAAGTTCCACCACGGCAGGGCGCGCGTGAGCGACAGCACGTCGCCCGGCTGCGACAGCGCATAACCCGGCAGCGCGGCCACCGCCTGCTGCCAGGCCGGGTCGCGCAGGGCGCGGCGCAGCGCCAGCACGGCGGGCTGCTCCAGCACGTCGGCCAGGCAGACCAGGAAGTAGTCGTCCTGCGCCAGTGGCACGAAGCCCAGGCCGTAGGCACGCGCCGCGGCCTCGATGCCCACGCCGGCATCGGCCAGACCACCGGCGATGGCGGCGGCCACGGCAGTGTGGCTGTCTTCGGTGCGGCTGGTGATGATCTGCAGCGGGTCCACGCCTTCCTGCTGCAGCAGGTGTTCCGTCAGCAGCCGCGTGGCCGCGCCGGCCTGGCGTTGCGCAAAGCGGGCCCGCTGGCGCGCCACGTCGGCCAGCGTGCGCAGCCCCAGCGGGTTGCCCGGGGCCACCAGCAAGCCCTGGGTGCGCCGCGTGCAGCCGATCAGCTTGTGCCGGCCCGGCCTGAGCAGCGGCTTCAGGCTGCTGGCGAACAGTGCCGCGCCTTCGGTGAGCGGCGGCACGTGGAAGCCGGCCACGGTGCAGCGGCCTTCGGCCAGCGCGCGCAGGGCGTCGATGCTGCCGGCGAAGCGCAGGTCGATGTGCAGCTTCTCGGCACCACGCGCGGTGTCGCGCAGCAGCGGCAGCGCCAGGTCGTGGCTGGCGTACATCGTCAGCACCTGCTGGCTGCCGTCCAGCGCTTCGCCGAGCACACGTTCGAGCTCGGCGCGCAGGGCCTCGATGTGCGGCGTCATGCGCGCGCGGGCGTGGGTCTCGGCCCACAGCAGGCGCTCGGCGAAGGGTGTCAGGCGCGCCGGGTGGCCTTGCGTCCAGCTGACGAGTGGTTCGCCCAGCACGTCCTGCCAATGCTTGAGCGCACCCCAGACGTGGCGGTAGGACAGGCCGAGGCCGGCCGCTGCGCGCTGGATGGAGCCGTGTTCGCGCACCGCCGAGAGCAAGTCGAAGAGCGGGTTCTGCAGCGTCGCGCCACGCTGGCCTTCGGCCTGGAAGCTGTATTGCAGGTGGACGCCGCGGGCCTTCATGGGCCGCGACGATAGCCGACGGCCGTCAGCCGCCGCCGCGCTGCAGGTAGAGGTCGAAGTAGCGCATGAAGACCTCGCGCGCGCCGGGCTCTACGCCTTCGAAGCGGAAGGCCACGCGCAGGCGCGGCAGCGTGATCAGCGCGATGCGCCGCGGCGGCAGCGGTGTCCAGCGCAAGTGCAGTCGGCCTTCGGCGATGCTGATCTTTGCACGGCCATGCTGCAGAGCCAGCGGCTGGTCGCGCACCGCGCCCGGCAGCCAGCGCAGCCAGTCGTCTTCGGTGCAGCCGTACTCGCGCTCGAACGCGTCGTCAACCACCGGCGATCGGTGGCCAGATCGCCAAGACGTCGCCGGGCAACAGCGCGCGCGTCGCGCGCTCTGCCGGCGGAATGTAGTGGCCGTTGATGAGCACCAGGTGCACCAGCTTGGGCGGCAGCGCGAAGGGCTCGATGACCTGCAGCACGGTGCTGGCTTCAGGCACATCCAGCGGCATCTGGTTGCCGATGCGGTGGGCGGCAGGAAGGTGCTCGCCCAGGCCGGCGTAGAGCTTGAGCGTGATCTCCATCCCGTGCAGCGTCAGGCCTGCACGTGCGCGTGCTCGCCCTGCGCCTGCGCGTTGGCGAGGTAGGCCTCCATCAGCAGCGTGGGGTCGGCCAGCAGCTTGTCCTTCCACGCACCCAGCTTCACCTGGCCTTCGACCAGGCCGCGCATCACGCCGACGTGCTCGGTCCAGCCGATGGCGTTGCAGCCGACCAGCCGGTCGCCGTCGAACTGCAGGCTGAGATGGCGGCCGGCGGGCGCATCGGTCAGCTCCACGTGCTGGCCGCCGGGCACGCCGTCCCAGGCACCGAAGCTTGCCGAGATGAGGCCTAAAGTGTCCAGCACGTTGATCTGCGTCACGCCGCGCAGGGCCGTTGATCGGCCGACCATGTTCAGCGCTGCCACACGCGCCTGTTCGGCGGCGTTCGGTTGGATTGCACTGACGATGGATCTGTTGCTGATCTTGTCGAAGGCCTCGGCGCAGTCGCCTGCGGCGTAGATGCCGGGCACACTCGTCTGCATGTGCTCGTCGGTCAGCACGCCCAGCAGGCACTTCACGCCGCTGTGTTCCAGGAAGCCGATGTTCGGCTTCACGCCAGTGGCGGTGATGAGCAGTTCGGCTTCAAGCACGGCGCCATCCGAAAGCTTCACTTTCATCACCGGCCCGCTGCGGTCGATGGCGTCAACGCGTGCGCCGGTGTGCACGGCCACGCCCTTCTTCGCGCACCAGTCCTTGATCATGCCGCCGGCGGTGGGGCCCATCATGCGCGGCACCATGCGGTCACCCATCTCCACCACGCTCAAGCGCACGCCACGCGCAGCCAGTGCTTCCATGATGATGCAGCCGATGAAGCCGGCGCCCATCTGCACCACGCGTGCGCCGGGCTTCGCGAGGCCCGCGATGGCGCGTGCATCGGCCAGCGTCCAGCAGCTGTGCACGCCGGCACCGGCGATGCCGGGGATGGGGGGCGTGGCGGGCGTGGAGCCGGTGGCGATCAGCAGGCGGTCGTAGTTCAGCACGGCGCCGTCGTCCAGCGCGACGGTGCGCGTCGTGATGTCGATGCTCGTCGCACGGCCGCGCTGCAGGCGGATGCGCAGGCTGTCGTAATGTCCGGCGGTGTGGCGCAGGTGCGTGCCTGCTTCGCCGATGTGGCCGATGAGCAGGTAGGGGATGGCCATGCGCGAGTAGGGCGCCTCGGGCTCGTCGCCGACGATGACGATGTCGTCCAGCGGCGCATGCTTGCGGATGGTTTCGGCGGCGATGACGCCGGCGGGGCCGGCGCCCAGGATCACGTGCTTCATGTTTCGATGCTCCAAGCTGCCGCCGCGGAACCGGCTTTGCCGGGCCGCTGGCGGCGCCCCCTGGGGGGAGGCGCCGCAGGCGCTACGGGGGGGTCAAAGTCCCAGCCGTTCGCGGGTGTCGGCTTTGAGCTGGCCGTCGGCGTCCCAGCCGCGCGCGGCGTAGTACTTGGGCAGCATCTCGGGCAGTTTGCTCACCAGGCCCTTGGCCGGGCCGGTCTTGGCCGGTTCGTTCAGCAGGCGCGGCGGCAGTGTGTCGTCCTTGCTCGTGAAGCCGGCGCGGTTGTTGAAGTCGCGCTCCATGTTCCAGATGCGCTCGCCGATCTTGCTCAGGTTCTCGAGCGTGAACTCGGGCCCGCAGGCTGCGGCCACCTGCGGCTGCACGTCGGCCAGGCCCCAGGCGAAGCTGGTGAAGATGCAGATGCCGGCGGAATCGAACGCGGCGGTGGCGTCCTGGAAGGCGATCACCAGTTCCGGCTTGCCGTCGGCGGTGAGCGGGTCGGTCTTCACCGGGATGCCCAGCACTTCCGACGCCACCGTGTAGCCGCGCAGGTGGCAGGCGCCGCGGTTGCTGGTGGCATAGGCCAGCCCCATGCCCTGGATGCCGCGGCCGTCGTAGGCCGGGAATTCCTGGCCCTTGACCGTCATGCTCAGGCCGGGGTGGCCGTACTTGGCGCACAGACGCTTGGAGCCTTGCCCGATCTCCTTGCCGAAGCCTTCGCCCTTGGCCGTGATCTCGGCGAAGTGCGCCAGCGCCTGCGCCGAACCGAACTTGGCGTCGATGCCGATCTGCTCCTGGGTGAGCACGCCCATCTCGTAGAGCTCCATCACGGCGCCGATGGTGGCGCCGAAGCTGATGGGGTCCATGCCGTGTTCGTTGCACAGCAGGTTGGCGTACTGCAGCGCCTCCAAGTCGTTCACGCCGTTGGCGGCGCCCAAAGCCCAGGCCGCCTCGTATTCCAGGCCGCCGCTGGCGCCCCAGTACTGCGGCTTGTTCTGCACCGTGAAGTGGCCTTTGTCCATCTTGCTGATGCGACCGCAGGCGATGGTGCAGCCGAAGCAGGCCTGGTTGGTGACGAGGTGCTTCTTGCCGTCGGTGGCACGCGGCGTGGCCATGGCTTCGGCGCTGATGTCCTTGGCACCTTCGAAAGCCACGTCGCGGTGGTTGCGCGTGGGCAAAGCGCCGATCTCGTTGATGACGTTCATCAGCACCTGGGTACCGTAGGTCGGCAGGCCTTGGCCCGTCACCGCGTTGTCGTGCAGGATCTTCTTCTTCTCGTAGGTGACCTTCATGAACTCCTTCGGGTCATGAATGTTGCCCACGCCGATGGTGCCGCGCACCACCACGGCCTTCAGCTTCTTGCTGCCCATCACCGCGCCCACGCCGCTGCGGCCGGCGGCGCGGTGCAGGTCGTTGACGACGGCGGCATACAGCACGCCGTTTTCACCGGCACCGCCAATGCACGACACGCGCGCCTGCGGGTCCTGGTGCGCGGTCTTGATGGCGGCTTCGGTTTCCCAGACCGTCTTGCCCCATAGGTGGCCGGCGTCCTTCAGCTCGGCCACGCCGTCGGTGATGCTCAGGTACACCGGCTTGGCCGATGCGCCTTCGAAGATGACCATGTCCCAGCCGGCCATCTTCATCTCGGCGCCCCAATAACCGCCGCTGTTGCTGCACGCAATCGCGCCAGTGAGCGGGCCCTTGGTGACGACGGTGTAGCGGCCACCCGTGCTGGCCATGGTGCCGGTGAGCGGGCCCGTGGCCCAGATGATCTTGTTGGCCGGCGACAGCGGGTCGGTCTTCGGGTCCATCTCCTCGGTGAGGTACTTGGACGCCAGGCCGCGCGAGCCGAGGTACTCCCTGGCCCAGGCCATGTTGAGGGGTTCGCTCTTGACGGTGCCGGCCGTGAGGTCGACGCGGAGAATTTTTCCTGCCCAGGACATGTTGGTGCTCCTTATGCGGTGGGCTGGTTGCCCAGCTTGTCGGCCCAGGCGTGCATCTTGTCCAACCCGGTCCAGTTGGCGTCGATGTAGGTGATGGCGCCGGTGGGGCAGGCCGTGGCGCAGGCGGGGTCGCCGCCGCACAGGTCGCACTTCTGCACCTTGCCGGTTTCCTGCACGTAGTTCACGGTGCCGAAGGGGCAGGCGATGGTGCAGACCTTGCAGCCCACGCAAGTGGATTCGCTCACCACCTTGGCGCCGGTCATCTTGTCGACGGTGATGGCCTCCACCGGGCAGGCGTGCAGGCACCAGGCCTCGTCGCACTGCGTGCAGGTGTAGGGTACCTTCTTGCCGGTGTCATGGAAGTCGAAGACCTTGATGCGCGACTTGGCCGGCGCGAAGACGCCGTAGTTCTCGTAGGAACAGGCCATTTCGCACTGAAGGCAGCCGGTGCACTTCTCGGCGTTGATGTGGAGGCTCTTCTGCATGACGTGATGTCTCCGCGACCCGAAGGTGATATGCAATCATCTGCATAGCCCCTGGCGGCGCATACCTAGGCCTAACCCTGACGCTGGGCCGAGCGCCGACGGCACTGTGTCAACTTGGAGCGCTGGCTACAGCGGCAGGAAGGCGCGCCGGCCGTCGGCGGCGTGCAGTGCGTCCACCGCGCCGCCGTACAGGTGGGCCAGCGTGTCGGGCATCAGCACCTGCGCCACGGCGCCCTGGGCCAGCGTGTGGCCGTCACGGATCAGCAGCGCCCTGTCGGCCCAGCGCAAGGCGTGGTTGGGGACGTGGGTGCTGAAGAGCACGGCCAGGCCGACTTCGGCCAGGCGCCGTATCTCGCGCAGCACCTTGCCCTGGTTGCCGAAGTCCAGGCTGGCGGTGGGCTCGTCGAGCACCACCACGCGCGCTTCCTGGGCCAGCGCGCGGGCGATCAGCGCGAGCTGCCTTTCGCCGCCGGAGATCATGGTGATCGGCCGCTGGGCCAGCGGCGCGAGGCCCATGCGTTCGATGGCGGCCGTGGCCGCATCGCGGTCGTGCGCCGACGGTGCCGACAGCGTGCCGATGTGCGCCGTGCGGCCCATCAGCACGAGGTCGAAGACCGTGTAGTCGAAGCTGCCGGCCGTGCTCTGCGGCACGTAGGCCAGCCGGCGCGCGCGCTCACGCGCTGACCAACTGGCCAGCGGCTGGCCGTCCAGCAGCACGTGGCCGGTCTGCGGCTGCAGCAGGCCCAGCAGCGTCTTAAGCAAGGTCGTCTTGCCGCCGCCGTTGGGGCCCAGCAGCGCCAGCACCTCGCCCGGCGCCAGCTGCAGCGCGAAGCCGCTGCCGACGCGGTGGCCGGGGTAGCCGATGGCGAGCTCGTGGCCGACCAGCATCCTCAGGCCCAGCCGCGCCGCGTGCGCCGCAGCAGCACGATGAAAAACGGCGTGCCGATGACGGCCGTCAGGACGCCCAGCGGCACCTCCACTGGCGCCATCGTCCGCGCCAGCGTGTCGATGATGAGCAGGAAGCCACCACCCAGCAGCGCCGTGGCCGGCAGCAGGCGCGGAAACGACGGGCCGACGAGGAAGCGCGCCAGGTGCGGCACCACCAGCCCCACCCAGCCGACGATGCCGGCTGCCGCCACGCTGGCCGCCGTGACGAGCGTGGCCGCGGCCACGATGGCCAGGCGCAGCCGCGCCGTCGGCACGCCCAGGGCGCGGGCTTCTTCGTCGGGCAGCGACATCACGTTCATCTGCCAGCGCAGCGCCAGCAGCACCACGGTGCCCAGGCCCACGGGCGCGAGCAGCGGCGCCAGGTCGGCCGTGCCGGCAGCAGACAGGCTGCCCAGCAGCCAGAAGGTCATGGCCGGCAGCTGGTTGTAGGGGTCGGCCAGGTACTTCATGAGGCCGATGCCGGCACCCAGCAGCGAGCCGACCACGATGCCGGTGAGCAGCAGGCCCAGGATGGGGTCGCCGCCACGCAG
>JANNFE010000013.1:0-7624 GCA_031379415.1 Betaproteobacteria bacterium
CCGCCTGCGCGTCGACCTGTGAAGGGGCGCATCGCGCCGCTGCTGGCGGCTGCGGCCTTGCTGGCCCTGCTGGCTGGTTGCGCGACGCCGCGGCCCGAGCCCGGAGAAGCACCCTGGACCAGCGGCCGCCTGAGCGTACGCATCGCCGCCGACGGCGACCGTGCCGCGCAGAGCATGAGCGCGGCCTTCGAGTTGCGCGGCAGTGGTGACAGCGGCGAGTTGCGGTTGAATTCACCTCTGGGCACGCGCGTCGCCAGCGCGCGCTGGGCGCCTGGCAGCGCGCTGCTGGTCAACAGCGACGGCGAGCAGCGTTTCGGTGATCTCGAAGAACTCTCGCGCCGTGCCCTGGGTGAAGCGCTGCCACTGGCCGCGCTGCCCGACTGGCTGGCCGGCAAACCCTGGGCAGGCGCACCGCATGTGGCCAGCGAGGGCGGCTTCGACCAGCTCGGCTGGCAGGTCGTGCTGACGCGCCGCGCCGAAGGCTGGATCGAAGCCAGCCGCGCGGCGCCGCCGGCCGTGGTGGTGCGCGTGAAGCTCGACGAGGCCGGCTGATGCTGCGGGCCTTGTACGACGTGCCCGCGCCGGCCAAGCTCAACCTCTTCCTGCATGTCATCGGCCGCCGCGCCGACGGCTATCACCTGCTGCAGTCGCCCTTCGTACTCATCGACTGGGCCGACAGCTTGCACTTCGAGCGCCGCGACGACGGCCGGCTCGTCCGTCACGACAGCGGCCCCGCGCTGCCCCCCGACGACCTGTGCCTGCGCGCCGCGCGCGCCTTGCAAGCCGCCAGCGGCGCGGCGCTGGGCGTGGACATCACGGTGGTCAAGCGGCTGCCCTGGGGCGCCGGCATGGGCGGCGGCAGTTCCGACGCCGCCAGCACGCTGCTGGCGCTGAACCGCCTGTGGGGCCTGAACTGGCCGCGTGCGCGTCTGGCCGACATCGGTCTGAAGCTGGGTGCCGACGTGCCCTTCTTCGTCGGTGGCCACAACGCCTTCGTCGAAGGCATCGGCGAGCGCTTGACGCCGTTGAGTGTTCCTGAGCGCCTTTACGCCGTGGTGAAACCGCCCGCAGCCATCGCCACCCGAGAAATCTTCGAGCACCCCGCCCTCAGGCGCGACAGCCGAGCTGTTATACTTGAGGGCTCTCCTGAAGAGGCCGGCAGCAGCGGTGCGCCAGCAGATTGGTTGGATGGATTCGGCCAGAACGACCTCCAGCTCGCTGCCGAAGACCGCTGCACCGAGGTGGCGCAAGCCGCCCGCTGGCTGGAGGCTCGTTACGGCAACAGCCGCATGACGGGCTCTGGCAGCGCCGTCTTCGCGAGGGTCGGCGCGGCCGGGTCACCGATGGCGACACCACTCGAAGCGGGCATGGAAAGCGTGCCGCAGGGCTGGGTGGGGCGGATGTGCCGCAGTCTGGCTGCACACCCACTGGTGGCGTGGGCCGACTGAGACAGGTTTTGGGGTGGCAGCGCAAGCTGCAACCTGTGTAGGGGAGTCGCCAAGTTGGTCAAGGCATCGGATTTTGATTCCGACATGCGAGGGTTCGAGTCCTTCCTCCCCTGCCAAATGTTTCCACCCCCGAAGCGCCTGCAGCGCTCCCCCTCGAGGGGGCGACGCCGACGGCCCGGCAGAGCCGGTTCCGCGGCGTCTGCTTGAGGGCCGTGCCGTTCAGGTCAATCACTGAGGTTGTCACTGTGCTGTTCAACACCGTGCTGTTCACCGGCAACGCCAACCCGGTGCTGGCGCAGGAGATTGCCAAGCATCTGAGCGCCGAGCTTGGCCAGGCTGCGGTGGGCCGCTTCTCCGACGGCGAGGTCACGGTCGAGATCCGCCAGAACGTGCGTGCCCGCGACGTGTTCGTGATGCAGCCCACCTGCTCACCCACGAACGAGAACCTGATGGAATTGCTCATCATGGTCGACGCGCTCAAGCGCGCCAGCGCGCGCCGCATCACGGCTGTGATTCCCTACTTCGGCTACGCGCGCCAAGATCGCCGGCCGCGCAGCACGCGCGTGCCCATCAGCGCCAAGGTGGTGGCCAACCTGCTGGAAACCGTGGGTGTGGAGCGCCTGCTCACGATGGACCTGCACGCCGACCAGATCCAGGGCTTCTTCGACATCCCGGTCGACAACATCTACGCCAGCCCGGTGCTGCTGTCCGACCTGAAGAGCAAGGCCTACCCGAACCTGGTGGTCATCAGCCCCGACGTGGGCGGCGTGGTGCGCGCCAGAGCACTCGCCAAGCAACTGGGTTGCGATCTGGCCATCATCGACAAGCGCCGGCCCACGGCCAATGTTTCCGAGGTGATGCACGTCATCGGCGAGATCGAGGGCCGCAACTGCGTGATCATGGACGACATGATCGACACCGCCGGCACGCTGGTAAAAGCCGCCGAGGTGCTGAAGGAACGCGGCGCACGCAGCGTCTACGCCTACTGCACGCACCCCGTGTTTTCGGGCCCGGCGGTCGACCGCATCGGTGCTTCGCACATCGACGAGGTCGTCATCACCAACACCATTCCGCTGTCCGACGCCGCCAAGGCCTGCCCGAAGATTAGGCAGCTGTCGGTGGCCTTCCTGTTCGCCGAGACCATCCGCCGCATCAGCGACGGTGAGTCGGTGACCTCCCTCTTCTCGGAGCAGAACGCCAACTTCTGATCCTTGAAAACCGGGGCTGCCGCGGGTGCGGTGGCTTCTTCCCGAGGTGCCTGGTCGCGGGCGCCTCACATCACATGGAGTCAACATGAAATTCACAGCTTACGAGCGTACGCTGCAGGGGACCGGAGCGAGCCGCCGCCTGCGCCACGCTGCCAAGGTGCCCGGCATCGTCTACGGTGCCGGCACGCCGCGCATGATCGAGCTCGATCACAACGCGCTCTTCTTCGCGCTGAAGAAGGAAGCCTTCCACTCGTCCATCCTCGAAATGGACGTCGCCGGCACCACCGAGAAGGTGCTGTTGCGCGACTTCCAGATGCATGCCTTCAAGACCATGGTCATGCACATCGACTTCCAGCGCGTGGACGAGACCACCCGGCTGCGCAAGAAGGTGCCGCTGCACTTCCACGGTGAAGAAAGCTCGCCGGCCGTGAAGACCGACAAGTGCCTGGTCAGCCACATCCGCACCGAACTCGAAATCGAGTGCCTGGCATCGGAACTGCCCGAGTTCGTGAACATCAACTTGGCCGATCTGGTGAAAGGCACCAGCCTGCACGCCAGCGACCTGAAGCTGCCCGAGGGCATCAAAGCCGTCAAGCACGGCACGCAGAACCCGGTGATCGTGGCCGTGACGGTGCCGAAGATCGAAGAAGAAGCCCCCGCCGCCGCGGTGGTGGTGGCGCCCGAGAAGGGCAAGGCCGCCAAGCCCAAGAAGAGCGAGAAGCAGAACGCCAAGTAACCCGGACGGGGGTGCTGCACCCCCTCCCGCCACGGACGGCCCCACACTGGTGGGGCCGTTTCGTTTGGTGCCCTCCTATGATCCCGTTCCATGATTCGACTCTTCGTCGGCCTGGGCAACCCGGGCCCTGAATACGAGGCCACGCGCCACAACGCCGGGTTCTGGTGGATCGACGCGCTGGCCGGCAAGCTGGGCGCGCGCCTGATACCCGAACGCGCCTACCAGGGTCTGGCGGCGCGCGTGAACCTGCAAGGGCCGAATCAGGGCCCGGTGTGGCTGTTGCAGCCCATGACCTTCATGAACCGCTCGGGTGCATCGGTGGCACCACTGGCGCGCTTCTTCAAGATCGAGCCGCAGCAGATCCTGGTCATCCACGACGAGCTCGACATCCAGCCCGGCCAGGCCAAGCTGAAGTTCGGCGGCAGCGCCGCTGGGCACAACGGGCTGAAGGACATCACCGGCCTGCTCGGCACGCCAGACTTCTGGCGCCTGCGGCTGGGCATCGGCCATCCGGGTGTGAAGGCCGAGGTGGTGAACTACGTGCTGAAGAAGCCTTCGGCTGAGCACCGCGAGGCGATCGCCAAGTCCATCGATCAGAGCCTTGCCGCCAGCGACGCCCTGCTGGCCGGCGACATGGACAAGGCGCTGGCCCTCATCCACGCCCAGCCGCCGCGGCCCAAGCCTCCCCGGCCCGCCGTACCGCCGAAACCCGAAGACGGAGAACCGACATGAAGCAGATCCTCGCGCTCACGATGCTGGTGACGCTGCCGCTGCTGGCGCAGGCGCAGCAGGTGTGGCGCTGCGGCGCCGACGGCCGCAGCTACTCTTCGGTGCCCTGCGCCGAGGGCCGCCAGCTCGACGTGGCAGAAGCCCGCCCCGCCAGCGACGTGACCGCGGCGCGCGCCCAGGCCATGCGCGAAGTACGAATGGCAGAAGCCCTGCGCCGGGAGCGTCTGGCCGAAGAGGCCGCGCAGCGCGGCAGCGGCATCACGGGCATAGGCCCGCAGGCGGCCGTCAAGCCGGCGTCACCGGCCCCGGCACGCCAGCGGCTGAAGAAGAAGCGCTCGGGGCCTGCTGCTGAAGCCACAGATACTTGGCGTGCAACTGGTCCTTCGATTCGACGTGCGAAGGGTTGACCGGGATGCACTCCACCGGGCAGACCTGCACGCATTGCGGCTCGTCGAAATGGCCCACGCACTCGGTGCACTTGTGCGGGTCGATCTCGTAGATCTCCACGCCCATGTAGATCGCGTCGTTCGGGCACTCGGGCTCGCAGACATCGCAGTTGATGCACTCGTCCGTGATCCAGAGGGCCATAGCGACTTCAGTCTTCCGTGTGCGTGACGCGCTCTTTCAGGCGCCGGAGCACCGAGGGTGCCACGAACTTGGAGACATCACCCCCGAGGCTGGCAATCTCGCGCACGAAAGTGCCGCTGACGAACTGGTACTGGTCGCTGGGCGTCATGAACACGGTCTCCACATCGGGCATGAGCTGCCGGTTCATGCCGGCCATCTGGAACTCGTACTCGAAGTCGCTCACCGCGCGCAGGCCGCGGATGACCACCTTGCCATCGGCGCCGACCACGAAGTCACGCAGCAGACCACGGAAGGCCGTGACCTCGACGTTCTTGTAGGGCGCGGCGATCTCGCTGGCGATCTCCAGCCGCTCGGCGATGGTGAACATGGTGCGTTTGTGATGGCCCGCGGCGACGGCCAGGATCAGGCGGTCGAACAAGCGCGCCGCGCGCCGCATCAGGTCTTCGTGGCCCAGGGTCATGGGGTCGAAGGTGCCCGGATAAACGGCGGTCAGCGGTGCTTTGAGGGTCAAGGCTGTTCTCCTCCAGGCGGCGCAAGCGCGGCCGGAGTGTAGCCGGGTGCATCTTCGGCAAGGAACAGCTGGGCGTGCACGGCGCCGGCGCGCAGGCTGCGGTGTGGCAGCAGACCCGCAGGCAGATCCACCAGCGGCGCCGGCCCCTCCAGATAGACATAGCCGCCGGGCACCACCAGCCGCGCCGCCGCAGCGGCCGCCAGGGCGCCGAGGCCGGCATCGAAAGGCGGGTCGAGCAGCACCAGCTCGAAGCGCTGCGGCGCGCCGCCGGCCATCCAGCGCAGCGCTTCGGCACGCTCGATGCGCGCGCCTGCGGCGCCCAGGCGCTCTTTCGCAGCGCGCAGCGCGGGCACCAGCACGGCGTCCTGCTCCAGCAGCGTGACCTCGGCAGCGCCGCGAGAGGCGGCCTCGAAGCCCAAGGCGCCGCTGCCAGCGAAGGCGTCGAGCACGCGCCAGCCCGTGAGGTCCTGGCCCAGCCAGTTGAACAGGGTCTCGCGCACGCGGTCGGGCGTGGGACGCAGGCCAGGACGGTCGGCCACCGGCAGCTTGCGGCGCTTGAAGAGGCCGCCGATCAGGCGGACTTCGTTCTTCACAGGCGCACCGGTATGCCGTCGCGCGCCATCAGCGCCTTGGCCTGGCCGACGGTGAACTCGCCATAGTGGAAGATGCTGGCGGCCAGCACGGCGTCGGCGCCGCCGATGCGGATGCCTTCCGACAGGTGCTCCAGCGCGCCCACGCCGCCCGAGGCGATGACGGGCACCGGCACGGCGTCGCTCACGGCGCGCGTGAGTTCGAGGTCGAAGCCGATCCTGGTGCCGTCGCGGTCCATGCTGGTGAGCAGAATCTCACCGGCTCCGAACTCGGCCATCTGCCGCGCCCAGGCCACGGCGTCCAGCCCGGTGTTCTTGCGGCCGCCGTGGGTATAGACGTCCCAGCCGCCGCCGGGATGCCTCTTGGCGTCGATGGCCACCACGATGCATTGCGCGCCGTACTTGTCGGAGGCCTCGCGGATGAGCTCGGGCCGTGCCACCGCCGCCGAGTTGAAGCTCACCTTGTCGGCACCGGCATTCAGCAGCCGCCGCACATCCTCCACCGTACGCACCCCACCGCCCACGGTGAGCGGGATGAAGACCTGGGAGGCCACGGCCTCGATGATGTGCAGGATGAGGTCGCGCCCGTCGCTGGTGGCGGTGATGTCCAGGAAGGTCAGTTCGTCGGCGCCTTGATCGTTGTAGCGCGCGGCGATCTCCACCGGGTCACCGGCATCGCGCAAGTCGGTGAAGTTGACGCCCTTGACGACGCGGCCGCCGGTAACGTCCAGGCAAGGAATGATGCGTTTGGCGAGCATGGCGGGATTATCGGGGCCAGCGACGCCCCCCTCAGTCAGGGGGTGGGGGCATGGCCAAGGGAAGGGTCGTGGCTCAATATCCGTACACACCCTGTCACACCGCGCCGCGGTGATGCCGCCCGCCTTGGAGCCGCCATGAAGATGTCTCACGCCCTGCCCGCCGCCGCCCTGCTGGCCTTGACCGTGGCCGCGGCGCCAGCCTCGGCCATCACCATCGTCTATCAGGCTGTCCTGCTGGGCGCCAACGAGTCACCGCCCGTCGCATCCGCGGGCCTCGGTGTCGGCCTCATCACCTTCGACACCACGCTGAACACCATGCGGGTGCAGACCACCTACACCGGCCTGACCGGGCTGACCACCGTGGCGCATATTCACTGCTGCACGGCCGTGGCGAACACCGGCACGGTAGGTGTGGCGACGACGACGCCGACCTTCCCGGGCTTCCCCGTCGGCGCCACCTTCGGCTCCTACGATGTCACTTTCGACATGACGCTGGCGTCGAGCTACAACGCGGCTTTCGTCACCGCCAACGGCGGCACGCCCGCGTCGGCTTTCGCAGCGTTCCTGACGGGCGCGGCCGCGGGCAAGGCCTACCTCAATGTGCACAGCTCCTTCGCTGGCGGCGGTGAGATCCGCGGCTTCCTGACACCGGTGCCCGAGCCCGCCACCTACGCCATGATGTTCGCCGGCCTGGCCGGCCTGGGCTGGGTGGCACGTCGGCGCCAGCGCGCCTGACGCGGCGCTTCAGGCCAGGCCGAGCTCGTCGGCCCGCTTTTGGGCCTCGCTGAAGTCCAAAGCCCCGGTGTAGATGCTGCGGCCGCAGATCACGCCTTCCACACCGTCGGCTTCCACCGCGCAGAGCTTGTCGATGTCGGCCATGCCCGACAGGCCGCCCGAGGCGAAGACCGGAATGCTCAGCGCCTGCGCCAGCTTCACCGTGGCTTCGATGTTGATGCCGGTGAGCATGCCGTCGCGGCCGATGTCGGTGTAGATCACGCCTTCGACGCCGTAGTCCTCGAACTTCTTGGCCAGGTCGATGACTTCGTGGCCGGTGAG
>JANNFE010000226.1:0-1636 GCA_031379415.1 Betaproteobacteria bacterium
GCCGAGATGCTGCTGCGCGCCGGCCTGGGCATCGTGGTCGCGCAGCGCTGCGACCGACCCTTCGACAAGGTGGAACTGCTCACCAGTTGGGCCACCTTCAAGCTGGCCGCCGCCGAGATGACCGAAGGGCCGCGCCACAGCGCCGCCCTGCGCGCCGCGCAGCGTGCCTGCCAGGGCGCGCTGCGTTGCGCACGCAGCATGCCCGGCTGGCTGCCCGAGGCGCTGCGCCTGCTGGGCAGCGCCGAATGGCTGGCCGGGCGCCAGGCTGCGGCGCAGACACGCTGGCGCGACAGCCTGGCGCAGGCCTCGGCTTCGGGCTTCCCCATCGAGCGCGCACGCACCTTGCACGAGATGGGGGCGCGCACCGGCGACATGGCGCTCGTCGAAGAGGCTGCTGTCGTCTACCGCCAGCACGGCGCGCACAACTTCCTGGCCCAGGCGCTGGCGGTGCTGGGGCCGGGCCGGGGCGAGCTGGCGCCGCAGCGCATCGATGAGGAGGTCTCTGCATGAACCCGGTGTCGACCACCGACGTGTCCGCCGGGGTGCGCGAGGCGCTGGCGCAGCGCGACTTTGCGCGCGCGCTGAACCTGGCCGGGCGTGAGCTCGCCACCACGCCCAGCGCTGAGCTGCATGCGCTGGCCGCGCTGGCCCACTTCCAGTGCGAACGTTATGACGCCGCCGCGCAGCACTACGGCGCGGCGCTGGCGCTCGCACCGGGCCACACCGACTGGCGCGAGATGCTGGCGCTGGCGCAGGCCAACGCCGCGTCGGGCGTGGACGTGCACGTGCCCGAGCTGCGCTACTTCGAGCGTGAAGCCCTGCTCGCGCCGCCGCGCCTGCGTGAAGGCGTGCTGCCCACGCCGCTGCCGCCCGGGCCGGGCCACGGCCACTTCAAGCGCCTGCGCCTGTGGCTGGGCGAGATGCTCGGCGTGGTGATGACGGTGCTGATGGACGTGACCACGCAGCTGTGGGGTCGCATCGTCGGCTACCGCGACGCGGTGTGGACCAACTGGTACCACCGTCCACTCGCACTGGGCATCCTGACGCTGGCCTACATGCGCGAGAAGCTCAACGAACACAACCTGGGCAGCAGCTACCCGGCCAGCGCGCTGGCCGGCTTCATGCCGAAGGACCTGCCGCCGCCGCCGGGCGTGACGCACTTCCGCACCGCCGACGGCAGCTGGAACAACCTGGCCGACCCCAAGGAAGGCGCCGCCGGCACACGCTTCCTGCGCAACGTCGACGCACCGGCCATCCGCCCCGAACGCGGCGAGACCTTGCTCACGCCGAACCCGCGCGAGATCAGCCGTCGCCTGCTGTCGCGGCCGAGTGGACCCGACGGCCGGCCGGTGATGAAGGAGGTGCCCTTCCTGAACCTGCTGTCGGCGTCGTGGATCCAGTTCATGAACGGCGACTGGATCAACCACGGCGAGATCATGTTCAAGGACGTGATCGAGGTGCCGCTGCCCGAAGACGACGCCGCGCGCACGCGCTACTGGCAGACCAAGATGTTCGTCGGCAAGACCCAGCCCGACCCCACGCGCATGCCCGGCCAGGAAGAGGTGCTGGCCAGCGCCATCAACGAAGTCACGCACTGGTGGGACGGCTCGCAGATCTACGGCAGCGACCAGGCCAC
>JANNFE010000016.1:0-1709 GCA_031379415.1 Betaproteobacteria bacterium
GGCGAGCACGGCCTCGTCGAAGTGCAGGGCGGCCGTCGGTGCGGCCACCGCACCGGGCTTGGCGGCGAACACGGTCTGGTAGCGCTCGGCGTCCTCGGCCTCGTCGCCATGCGTGATGTAGGGCGGCAGCGGCACATGGCCGTGGGCTTCGAGCAGGGCCAGCGGGTCGGCGGGAAAGCGCAGGTGAAAGAGCGATTCGTCGGGGCCCGCGCGGCCGATGACTTCGGCGTCGAAGGCCTCGGCGAAGCGGACCGCCGTGCCCGGCCGCGGCGACTTGCTGGCGCGCAGGTGCATCAACACCTCGTTGCCCGGCAGCACGCGCTCGACAAGCGCCTGCACGGCGCCGCCGCTGTGCTTGTGGCCCAGCAGCCTGGCCTTGATGACGCGGGTGTCGTTGAAGACCAGCAGATCGCCAGGCTCAAGCAGGCCGGGGAGGTCGCGGAACGCACGGTCGACGGGCTGCCGGCCACGCCCGTCGAGCAGGCGCGAACCGCTGCGCACGAGGGCGGGATGCTGGGCGATCAGTTCGGGGGGCAGCGCGAAGTCGAAGTCACTCAGCGTGAACGCGTGGGGCATGAAGGCTGTACCGGCCTGTGCTGGAAAGGGGGAATTGTTCCATTGCCGCGGCGCGCCCGGGTGGCGCTGGCCGGCCCCAACGCGCGAACCTACGGTCGCACCGAACGCCCCACACCGGCCGCCAGACCCGAAGCCGACGCGGCCTGGTCGGACTGGTCCCACGCCAGCGCGGCCAGCACGCTCACTGCAAGAATAACCAGGACACAGACGGCAAGACGGCGGGCAAAGCTCATGGCGGATGGGCGACTCAAGGGGTGGCTGAAAACCGGAAAACGGGGGGCGAGGGTATCAAAAATCGCCGCAGCACAGGACTGCGGCCATTGGGTGGACCTGATTGTGCGAGGCCCGGGCGGCAGCGCAATGCACAAAGGCGCGGACTTCCCAATTCAACACGGCCGCCGCACCGCGCCGCCACACCGGCGGGTCGGATGTCACGACATGCGCTGCGGCGAGAATCGAAGCATGGCCTCCGCGACGCCCCCCACCACCGGCCAGAGTGCCCTTGCGGCAGCGCCCGCCGCCACGGCGGCGCCGAAGTCCGCGCCGCTGAAGGCGATGGAAAAGCTCGGCCTCAAGCGCGACATCGACCTGGCCCTGCACCTGCCGCTGCGCTATGAAGACGAGACGCGCCTCACCCCGATCGCGGCACTGCGCGACGGCGACACCGCGCAGGTCGAAGGCGTCGTCAGCGACTGCCAGATTCACGTGCGGGCGCGCCGCCAGTTGATCGTGCGGATTCACGACGGTGACGACGACCTGGTGCTGCGCTTCCTGCACTTCTACCCGTCACACCAGAAGACGCTGGCCGTGGGCCACCGGGTGCGGGTGCGCGGCGAGGCGCGCGGCGGCTTCTTCGGGCTGGAGATGGTGCACCCGAGCTTCAAGGTGGTGGACCCGCAAACACCGCTGGCGGCCTCGCTGACGCCGGTCTACCCGACCAATGCGCAGTTGCCGCAGGCCTACCTGCGCAAAGCGGTGGCCTCGGGGCTGCTGCGGGCCGACCTGTCCGAGCTGTTGCCCGCCAGCGTCGTGCCGGCCGGCATGATGAGCCTGCGCGAGGCGCTGAATTTCCTGCACCACCCGGCGCCGAGCGTGAGCCTGGCCACCTTGCAGGACCACAGCCACCCGGCCTG
>JANNFE010000238.1:0-15806 GCA_031379415.1 Betaproteobacteria bacterium
TGTCGCGCTTCATCGAACAGTTGCACGTCAACGCCAAGATCGAAACCGCCAACGACCCCTTCTTCGCCAACGACTCGGCCATGAAGTCGGTGTTCCAAACCGCGCACCGCCTGAAGTACGAGCTGCTCGCCGGCATCCCGCACCTGGGCAAGGAGATCGCGGTGGGTTCGATCAACCTGCACACCGACTTTTTCGGCAAGGCCTTCGACATCAAGCTGGCCGACGGCCGCACGGCGCACTCGGGCTGCATCGGCGTGGGCATGGAGCGCATGACCTACGCGCTGTTCTGCCAGCACGGGCCGTCGTTGCACGGCTGGCCGCCGGCATTGCTGCAGTTCCTCGAACTCGGCTGACTCCCACTACCAACTCCCAATACCAACGCGCGCTGCGGCGCCGAAGTGAACTCTGGAGAACCGCATGGCTGACTGGGCATTCGATGACAACCTCTTCGAGGTGAGCGCGCCCGAAGACATTCCGATGGACGCCTTCGTCGACGCCATGGAGCGTCGCACCTTCGCCTGCATCCGCGGTGTGGTCAAGCCGCAGGACATGTACGCCGCCTACGACCGCATCGTCTCGCGCTTCGACCGCAGCAAGGACCACCCGGCATCGGGCCAGTCGGCGGAAGCCGTGCGCACCAACTTCCAGAAGATCAACCTCGGTGGTGAGTCGCGCACCGCCAGCAACGACGACGCGCGCTTCTTCCGCGCCTTCTACAACCCGATCTGGGCCGACGACGTGTGGGGCCTGCGCTCGGCCTTCATCCAGCTGTCGAAGGTGCGCAACAAGCTGGCGGGCATGCCGCTGGACTTTGCACTCGACAAGATCGAGGACAACGGCCTGTGGACGGCAGCACGTTTCCACCAGTACCCCAAGGGTGGCGGCTTCTTCCGCCGCCACACCGACTACGTCGTGAAGGACGTGGCCGACGAGAAGTCGACGCGCTTCTTCCAGGTGGTGCTGACGCTGTCGCGCAAGGGCGAACACTTCCAGCAGGGCGGTGCCTTCGTCGACGTTGGCGAGAAGCGCTACTGTCTGGACGACTGCGCCGAGATGGGCGACATCATCATCTACGACGGCCGCACGGTGCATGGCGTGGAGGACATCGACCCCAAGTCGATGCTCGACATGGACACCATCAACGGCCGGCTTGCCGGTTTCGCCACGCTGTTCAAGAAAATGTGAGCGGCGCGCGCGCCGAAGCAGAAACCCATGAGTGACACCCAGGCCCTGGAGGCCGACTTCTGGCGCGTCTTCTCCCGCGCTCTTGGGCGCAAGTTCGAACCCGGCCACTACCGGCAGGCCGACGTGCCGGAGTGGGACTCGCTGCGCCACGTCGAACTGGTGTTCGAAATGGAAGAAGCCTTCCGCCTGGACATCCCGCCGCCGGCCATCGCCGATCTGTTCTCGGACACCGACACCGTGCTGGCTTTCCTGCGCGAGCACACGGCCCGGCGATGAGCCGCACGCCGGTCATCGTCTACGGCGCGGGCTGGCTCGGCCGGCAGGTCCACCATCACCTGGCCCACCACTGTGCCGGCAGCGCCGAAGTGCTCGGCTTCGTCGACGACACGCAGGCGGCCGGTGTCGAGGTGATGGCCGGAGTGTGCACGCTGGGTTCACTGGCTGATGCCATGGCTTCGGCACGCTTCAACCCGCAGGCGGTGCAAGTGGTGTTCACCATCGGCTACAGCAACATGCGGCAGCGCCGTGTCGCGCTGGACCGTGTGCTCGAAGCCGGCTACCGGCTCTTCACGGTGATCCATCCGCGCGCCGTCATCGAGCCCGGCGCACAGCTGGGGCCCGGCTGCGTCGTGATGGCCAATGCCGTGGTCGACCAGCAGGTAACGGTCGGCGCGGCCTGTTTCCTGGACATCGGCGTGCGCCTGACCGCGGGCACCACGGTGGGCTGCAACAACTACTTCTCCACCGGCACCGCCACCGGCAGCCGCGTGCGCATCGGCGACGACTGCTTCTTCGGCATGGACTGCACCATCACGACCGAAGTGCAGATGGGCAGCAACCTGTTCGTCAACGCCAAGACGCTGGTGCCGCGCAACGTGGGCGACAACCTCAAGCTTGTTGAACTGCACAAGGGTCGGGAACTGCCCATGCCCCTGCGCTGAACGCTCCTTCACGCGGCCCGGCCACTCGTGTCGCGGGCCGCGTGCATTGCATCACAAGGGGGCGATACCTCCGAGCAGGCCCCGGCGCTATCGTGCCGGGTGACGCTGAATCCAGACCGAACCGGCCCCGCCATGAAGCCAGCCTTCGACATCCCCGGCCACATCTACATCCTGCTGACGCTGGCCTTCACCGTGTACGGGCAGTTGGTGCTGAAGTGGCAGATGGGCCATGCCGGCCCGTTGCCGCAGGGCGGCCTGGAGAAGCTGGGCTTCCTGCTGCAGCAGTTCCTGAACCCCTGGATCTTCTCGGGCTTCGTCTCGGCCTTCGTGGCCTCGCTGGCCTGGATGGCTGCGATGACGCGCTTCCCGCTGAACTATGCCTACCCCTTCATGAGCCTGGCCTTCGTGATCGTGATGGCCCTGGGCGTGCTCTTCCTCGGCGAGGCCATCAACCTGCGCAAGGTGCTGGGCACGCTGATGGTGATGGCGGGTCTGGTGATCATCGCCCGCGCCTGAAACCCCCGCAATTCACGGAGCCAGCATGGCACTCATCCCCTTCAACAAGCCCTACATGACTGGCAAGGAGCTCTGGAACATCGCCCAGGCCCACGCCAAGGGGCACCTGGCCGGCGACGGCAGCTTCACCAAGCTGTGCAACCAGTGGATCGAGCAGCGCACCGGCAGCAACAAGGCGCTGCTCACGCACTCCTGCACGGCCGGACTGGAGATGGCCGCGCTGCTGGCCGACGTGGCGCCGGGCGACGAGGTCATCATGCCTTCGTACACCTTCGTCTCCACCGCCAATGCCTTCGTGCTGCGTGGCGCGGTACCGGTGTTCGTGGACATCCGGCCCGACACGCTGAACCTGGACGAGAAGCGCATCGAGGCTGCGATCACCGAGCGCACACGTGCCATCGTGCCCGTGCACTACGCCGGCGTGGGCTGCGAGATGGACGCCATCATGGCCATCGCCGCCAAGCACCAGCTGCTGGTCATCGAGGACGCTGCACAGGCCCTGATGTCCAGCTACAAGGGCCGGCCGCTGGGCTCCATCGGCGACCTCGGTGCCATCTCCTTCCACGAGACCAAGAACATCATCTCGGGTGAAGGTGGCGCGCTGCTGGTCAACAACGAGCGCTTCGTCGAACGGGCCGAGATCATCCGCGAGAAAGGCACCAACCGTGCGCTCTTCTTCCGCGGCCAGGTCGACAAGTACACCTGGGTCGACGTGGGTTCGTCCTACCTGCCAGGCGAGATCATCGCGGCCTTCCTGTGGGCGCAGATGGAGGATGCCGAGATCATCACGCGGCGCCGCATCGCGATGTGGAACAACTACCACCAGTGGTTCGAGGAAGCCGAGCGCGCCGGCAAGCTGCGCCGCCCGGTGGTGCCGGCGCACTGCACGCACAACGCGCACATGTACTACATCCTGCTGCCCGACCTGGCGCGGCGCACGGCGGTGATCGAGAAGCTGAAGGCCGCCGAGGTCAACACCGTCTTCCACTACATCCCGCTGCACAGCGCACCGGCCGGCCGCAAGTACGCGCGCACGCACGGCGAGATGATGGTCACCGACGACATCTCCGACCGCCTGCTGCGGCTGCCGATGTATGCCGGGCTCGAGGACCGCCAGGCCGAGGCCATCCGCATCGTGCTGTCGGTGCTGTGACGTGAGTCCGGTGGGGCGAAGCGCCAGCCTGCATCCCGGCACTTCGCTGTACCTGGACCTGGCGCGCTTCCTGGCGGCCGTCCTGGTGCTGCTGGATCACGTCTTTGCGCCGCCACTGTATGCAAGCAATCCAGCGCTGGCGGGCTCCGGCGCTGTCGACATCTTCTTCGTCATCTCGGGCTTCGTGATCGCCTATGCCAGCGCGGGCATGACCGACTGGCGCGACTACGCGGCGGCTCGTCTGGCGCGCATCTACTCGGTGGCCCTGCCGGCACTGGTGCTCACGGGAGCGCTCTACGGGGCCGCCATGGTGCTGTGGGCCCCTGGCGCACAGGCCACGTTCGACCATCCGATGCTGCGGTTGGTGGCGTCGATGTTCTTCGTCAACCAGATTTGGAACCTGACGATCGCCGCGCTGACCAACGGACCCTACTGGTCGCTGTGCTACGAGGTCTGGTACTACCTGCTCTTCGGCCTGGCCATGTTCACCCGCGGCTGGGGTCGCATTCTGGCCGTGGCCCTCGTTGTGCTGGCAGTCGGCCCTCGGATCCTGTTGATGTTGCCGCTGTGGCTGGCCGGCTGCGGGCTTTACCACCTCATGAAGCGGCCTGTGCCCCTGGCCCTGGGCTTTCAGCGCTTGCTGTTTGCGGGCTTCGCATTGGCCACGATCGCCGCACTGTCGGGGATCAACCCTCTCGCGCCCTGGGCCGACGCGCTGGCCGCCCAATTGGAGCGAGGCGGCCTGGTCGTGGCAGGGACTTTCATCTTCATTGGCGCCGAAGCCAAGTTGCCCCGCGATGCCTGGGTGGCTGCGATGTTTGCGGGCACGGTGTACTTCTCCGGCGCGAGCTTCTCCGCCGCCTTCGTCCAGGGCGCCATGGCGCGCACCATCCGGACCTGCGCCTCGTACACCTTTTCTCTTTACCTGTTCCACGCGCCTTTGCTGGTCTTCTTGCTGCCTGCGCTGACTTCGGCTGAATTGGGCGCCGCCGCCCCGTGGTTGGCCCTGTCGATCATCGTGGCGTGCGTGGCGCTGCTCGGCCGCTATACCGAGCACCGCAAGGGCCCCTACCTCACGCTGGCGCGGCGTCTGCTGGGCCGGTCTGGTGCGGCGGTCGTTGCCCGCCCCGCCCCGAGCATGCAGGGCACCGGGGGCATGCCTTGAGCCCGTCCGCTGCGGCGGCGGAACGCCCGGCAGCCATGCTGCCGGCCATGCCGGCCATGCTGGCCGTGCTGCTGGTGGCCGTACTTGCGCGCTGGCTGGGCTACAGCGGCTTCTTCGGTTCCGACGAAGTCACCTACACCGAGAGCGCATTCCGCGTGTTGCGTGGCGACTGGACAGTGAACGACTACGTCGGCGCCAATCGGCTGGGCGTGAACCTGCCAGTTGCTGCACTGGCCTGGATCTTCGGCGCCAACGAGTTTGGCGCCGCAGCCTACTCGCTGCTGTGCTCGCTGGCCGAGGTGGTGCTGGTCACCTGGGCCGGCTGGCGCATGTTCGGTCGCCATGCGGCCGTGATCGCCGGCCTGCTGATGGCCACGCTGCCCACCCATGTGCACTTCGCGGGCCGCATCATGGCCGACGCGCCGCTGTGCCTGGTCATCACGGCCGCGTTCGTGCTGTTCTTCGAAGGCGCGCAGCGGCGTTCGTCCTGGCTCATCTTCCTGAGTGGCGTCTGCGCAGGCCTGAGCTTCTGGATCAAGCCGGTGACCATGTTCGTCTTCGGCATCCTGATCTTCTACCCGCTGGTGGAGCGGCGCTTCGATAGACGCTGGCTCTGGATGGTGCCCGGCACGCTGCTGGCGATGGCGGCCAACGGGCTGCTGTTCAAGCTGCTCACCGGCAATTTCTGGTACGTGATCGACAACGTGCGCGAGCGGCGCGCCAGTGGCTACCTGGAGGCCGGCGCTGCGGCCGGCGAGATCGCCAGCGACGGCCACTACTACCTGACTTTCCTCTTGGGCAAGATCTACCATACGGGCGTGTTGGGCTACCTGGCCCTGGCTGCCATGGCCTGGATGTGGTTGCGCCGCCGCGCGCCCGACGATGGTGAAGGCGCAGCCAGGCGCTTCGTTGTCTTCTGGCTCGTTGGGCTGGTGCTCATCCTGTCGCTGCTGCCGGTCGGTTTCAATCCGCTGGTCTTCGTGCCCAAGCAGACCAACTACATGCTGATGTTCCTGGCCCCGCTGTGCCTGCTGGCCGGCTGGCTGATCTCGCGGCTGCGGCCGCTGGCGATGGCGGTGACCACGGCCGTCACGGTCCTGGTGGGCCTGTTGTTCGCGCTTCTGCTGCAGGGCTCCGTGGCCGTGTTCACGGCCAACAGCAGCGCCACGCTGCGCCAGGTCCAGGCGCAGCCCAATGCGACCTTTTTTCTGATGTCCAACGCCTACCGCGCGGCGACCTTCCAGGCCCTGATCGGTGGCCCAAACCTGCGGGCACGGGTGTACCCCATCGAGGCCTGGCAGCAGCCTTCCTTGCGCGCAGGCCAGCCCGTCGCGGCTGAGCGCTATGCCGTCATCGACGAGGAGAGCTACAGCTGGGATAGCTCGCGCCCTTTCAAACGTCCGCAAGACGTGCCGACCTGCTGGATGCCCGTGGGCCAGATACGTGGCCAGCCGGCGGGTCTGGGCGCGCCCCTGATGCGCACTGCAGCGGCCTTGCCGGGCTTGGCGGGCACTTCGATCGGCCAGCGCCTGCAAGGCATGTCCACACCCAAGCCGGCACACATCTACCGCGTGCCCGCACAAAGCTGCTGACTCCGTGCCCGTACCCGTACCCCGTGTTCCACCTGCCGCCGCGCCGCCCCTCGTCCTGCACGTGCTCTACCGCTTCGACACCGGCGGCCTGGAGAACGGCGTCGTCAACCTCATCAACCGCATGGCGCCCGAACGCTTCCGCCATGCCGTGCTGGCCATCGACCGCGTCGCGCCGGCTTTTGCCGCGCGCGTGCAGCGGGCCGACGTGAGCTTACATGCGCTGAACAAGCCGCCCGGCCACGCGTTCAAGCTCTACCCGCGCATCTGGCGCCTGATGCGCGAGCTTGCGCCTGCGATCGTGCACAGCCGCAACATGGCAGCGCTGGAAACGCAGGTGCCGGCGCTGCTGGCCGGTGTGCCGGTGCGGCTGCACGGCGAGCACGGGCGCGACGTCGAAGACCTGGACGGCCAGGACGTGAAGCTGCAGCGCCTGCGCCGGGTGTACTCGCCCTTCGTGCATCGCTACGTCACGGTCTCCCACGATCTCGAGCGCTACCTGGTGCAGCGTGTCGGCATCGCACCGGGCAAGGTGCAGCAGATCTACAACGGCGTTGACACCGAGCGTTTCCATCCAGCGGCTGGCCTGCCCGAACCCATTCCCGGCTGCCCGTTTGCCGCGCCGGCCCACTGGCTGGTGGGCACCGTCGGCCGCATGCAGGACGTGAAGAACCAGACGCTGCTGGCGCGTGCCTTCGTGCGCCTGCTCGCGTTGCGCCCGGCCATGCGCGACACGGTGCGACTGGTGATGGTCGGCGGCGGCCCGCTGCGCGCGGCCGCGCAGGGCATCCTGCAAGAAGCCGGCGTTGCCGACCTGGCCTGGCTGCCCGGCGAACGCGGCGACGTGCCGCAGGTGCTGCGCGGTCTGCATGCCTTCGTGCTGCCCTCGTTGGCCGAAGGCATCTCCAACACCATCCTGGAATCGATGGCCAGCGGGCTGCCGGTGGTGGCCACGCGCGTGGGCGGCAATGCCGAACTGGTCGACGAAGGCCGTACCGGCGAACTGGTGGCGTCACAGGACGTCGATGCGCTGGCCCACGCACTGCTGGCGCTGGCCGAGAACCCGCAGCGCACCACAGCCATGGGCCGCGAGGCACGCGTCCAAGCGGAGCGCCGTTTCAGCCTGGACGCGATGGTGGCGTCGTATGCGGCACTTTACGAATCAGAACTGCGCCGACGCCGCCAGGGAGTTTCTACATGAGCAAGAGCCTTGCGGCCGCCGGTGCGTCGCGCCGGATCATCCTGGGCCTGAACTACGGCCTGCACGACTCCAGCGCTGCGCTGGTGGTGGACGGCCGCGTCGTGGCGGCGGCCGAGGAAGAGCGTTTCTCGCGCGAGAAACACACCACGCGATTTCCGCGTCATGCCATCGAGTACGTCGTCGGCAGCGCTGGATTGCGCCTTCGTGATGTCACCGATGTCGCCTACTACTGGAACACGCAGGGTCGCCATGGCGAACGGCTGCGCCACCACCTGGGCCAGTGCGCTGCCCGCCTGCACCGTCCGCAAAGGCTGCTGCGCTACCTGCGGGGCTTTTTCGCCAGCCGCAGCCAGGCCGATCTGGCCGAGATGCTGATGCCGCGCAAGGCGCTCGACACGCACTTCCCCGGTCAATGGGGCCGCTTCGAGCTGGAGACGCTGGACCATCACCTGTGCCACGCCGCGTCCACCTTCTACCCCTCGGGCTTCGATGAGGCCGCGATCCTCATCGTCGATGGCTCGGCGGAACTGGAATCGACCTCGCTGTACCGGGGCCGTGGCGCCGAGATCGTGCGCGTCGCGCGCCAGCCGTTGCCGCACTCGATCGGCTTCTTCTACGGCGCTGCCACCGAGTACCTGGGCTTCGTTCGCAACCACGATGAGTACAAGGTGATGGGCATGGCCGCCTACGGCAAGCCCACCCAGGCCGAACGCCTGCGCCAGGTCGTGCGGCAGCAGGGCGGCCTGGCCTTCAGCCTGGACGACGACTTCTTCGATCAGGTCTACGGCGGCCCCACCTGGTACTCGGCCCGCTTCCCGCAGACCTTCGGGCCTGCGCGTGGCGCGCAGGAGCCGATCACGCAAGGGCACTTCGACTTTGCCGCCTCGGTGCAACTCGTCACCGAGGAACTGCTCGTCAGTCTGGCGCGGCACGCGCTTCGCCACACCGGCAGCCGCAAGCTGTGCATGGCCGGTGGTGTGGCGCTGAACTGCCTGGCCAACCAGAAGATCGCCGACACACTGCGCGCCGAGGGGCTGCTCGACGCGCTCTACATCCAACCCGCCGCCAACGACGCTGGCGCCTCGCTCGGCGCGGCGCTCGCATTGCACCAGCGCCGCACGGGCGAGCGCCCTTCAGCGGAGTTCTCGGCTTACCTGGGGCCGTCGTTCAGCGATGCCGAAGTCTTGCAGGCCCTGAACGCGCAGTCCGGCCTGCGCTTCGAACGCCACGCCGACATCGAAAGCGCCTTGGCGCAGCGCCTGCATGAAGGCCAGGTGGCCTGCCGCTTTGCCGGCCGCATGGAGTGGGGTCCGCGCGCCCTGGGCAATCGCAGCATCCTGGCGAGCCCGGCCAAGGAGTCGATCAGAGAGGACGTCAACGTCAAGGTCAAGCTGCGCGAAGAGTTCCGGCCTTTCGCGCCGGCCTGCCTGGACGAGGACTTCGATCGCTACTTCAGCGGCGAGCGCAACCCCTACATGCTGATGGTCAATACGGCTCACCCGCTGGCCAGGCAGGTGGCACCCGCGGTCGTGCACTTCGACGGCACGGCACGCGTGCAGTTGGTGACGGCCCGGGACAATGAGCGCTTCCATCGCCTGCTGCAGGCCTTCAAGCGGCTGTCTGGTTTCGGCATCCTGCTGAACACCTCGTTCAACATCCAGGAGCCCATCGTCTGCACGCCGGAGCAGGCCCTCCGGACCTTCACCCGCAGCTCGATGGACTGCCTGGCCATCGAGGACTATCTGGTCGAACGGGCGACGGCCTGAGCCATCGGGCCGCGCATCAGCGGGCCTTGAAGAAGACGGCCGTGCCGCAACGGTCCGACATCGGCAGGTAGTGGATGCTGTGCTCGACACTGAACTCGGATACCGCCTGCCGGATGCCACCGTAGTTCCGGTTGTTGTAGTCGTGCACGAAGATGGCGCCGCCCGGCGACAGGCGTTCGTAGAAGAAGCGCAGCCCTTCGATCGTCGGCTGGTAGAGGTCGGCGTCCAGGCTGACGAAGCAGAAGCGGCCGTCCACATCGCTGGCGGTGTCTGGGAAGTAGCCCGCCTTGACGATGCAGTTTTCCGGGTAGGCCATCTTGCCCAGCACCTTGCGCACCGAGGTGTCCGAGAAGTCGGCCTCGATGCCCACCAGCCCCTGGGCCATGTCGGCGGCCAGGTCACGCGGGTCGAAGCCGCCGAAGGTGTCGAAGAGGTAGAGACGCCGCGTCGGGAAATAGCGGTTGATGACGCTGGCGAAATCACCCTTGTAAACGCCGACTTCCGCACAGTCGCCCTCGATGCCCCTGTCGTTCAGCTCCTGGGCCAGCAACTCCAGGGTCGAGATGCGCACGAAGTCGTGGGTCTCGAACTCCTGATCGACGTCGAGATTGCGCTGGCGCCCGAGCATCACCACGTCACGCGTCAGGATCAGGCCCATCGGCCTGAGCGAACGCTGCACCTGCCTGAAGATCTCGACCAGCATGGGGGGGGGCTCCTTCAGTGGGGCGATGAAGTGCAGCGTGCAGTGTCCAGTGGCAGGAACGCCGAAAGGTTGTCCTGGCGCACGTTTTGGAACGAAGCCCGGTGTCACCGGGCGGTGCCACGCAGCGCGCAGCCGCGCGCCGGCCTTTGGCATCTGTGTCAGATGTCATGCCGCTGCGCGCCAGGGCCGGGGCCTGCGCCCTTCTCACTTTCGGCTGGCATAACATCTGTGCACGTGTCGTCGGCACGGGCGGGCATACCCCGGCACGCTCGCGCTGCAATGCGCGCTGTACGGCGCGCTGCATGGGCGCCCAGGGCGTGGGATGTCGTGCCCCCGAGGGGCGCGAGATCATCCAGGTCTCCTACCAATCGGCTTCCACAACACCCATGTGCGGCATCACCGGCATCTTCGACACCCGATCCAACCGCCCGGTCGACCGCGCGGCGCTGTCGCGCATGAACGATGCCCAGCATCACCGCGGCCCCGACGAGGGCAGCGTGCACCTCGAGCCCGGCATCGGCTTCGGCCATCGCCGCTTGTCGATCATCGACGTGGCCACCGGCCAGCAGCCGCTGTTCAACGAAGACGGCACGGTCTGCATCGTCTTCAACGGCGAGATCTACAACTACCAGGAACTGATGCCCGAGCTGCAGGCCCTGGGGCATGTCTTCCACACCAAGAGCGACACCGAGTGCATCGTGCACGCCTGGGAAGCCTGGGGCGACCAGTGCGTGCAGCGCCTGCGCGGCATGTTCGCCTTCACGCTGTGGGACCGCAACCGCCAGACGCTGTTCATGGCGCGCGACCGGCTGGGCGTGAAGCCCATGTTCTATGCCACGCTCGACGACGGGCTGATGCTCTTCGGCTCTGAACTGAAGTCGCTGCTGGCCTATAACGGCGTCGGCGGCGGGCTCAAGCGCGACATGGACCCGCTGGCCGTCGAGGAGTACTTCGCGCTCGGCTACGTGGCCGAGCCGCGCACCGTGTTCCGCCAGGCCAAGAAGCTGCCGCCCGGACACACGCTGGTGTGGCGTCGCGGCGACCCCGAACCGCAGCCACGCCCCTTCTGGGACGTGCGCTTCACGCTCGACAACCCCATCAGCGCCGAAGACGCCTGCGCCGAACTGCATGAACGCCTGCGCGAGTCGGTGCGCCTGCGCCTGATTTCCGAAGTGCCGCTGGGCGCCTTCCTGTCCGGCGGTGTCGACAGCAGCGCCGTGGTGGCGGTGATGGCCGGCCTGCAGGACACGCCGGTGCGCACCTGCTCCATCGGTTTCGACGACCCGCAGTTCAACGAGTCGGCCTTTGCGCAGACGGTGGCCGACCGCTACCGCACCGACCACCACCTCGAAGTGGTGGGCAGCGACGACTTCGATCTCATCGACACGCTGGCCCACCTCTACGACGAGCCCTACGCCGACAGCTCGGCCAACCCCACCTACCGCGTCTGCCAGCTGGCGCGCCAGCGCGTCACGGTGGCGCTGTCGGGCGACGGCGGCGACGAGAGCTTCGGTGGCTATCGCCGCTACCGCATGCACATGATGGAAGAGCGGCTGCGCGGGGCGCTGCCGGCAGGGCTGCGGCGGCCGCTGTTCGGCACGCTCGGCAAGCTCTACCCGAAGGCCGACTGGGCGCCGCGCATGTTCCGCGCCAAGACCACCTTCGAAGGCATGGCACGCAGTTCAGTGGAGGCCTACTTCCATTCGGTGTCCATCCTGCGCGGCCCCATGCGCGACCAGCTCTTCAGCCCCACGCTGCGCCGGGCTCTGGGTGGCTACGACGCGCTGGACGTGTTCGAGCGCCACGCCGCGAATGCAGGTACCGATGACCCGCTGGCGCTCATCCAGTACCTGGACCTGAAGACCTATCTGGTGGGCGACATCAACACCAAGGTCGACCGCGCCAGCATGGCGCATTCGCTGGAAGTGCGCGAACCGTTGATGGACCACAAGCTCGTGGAGTGGCTGGCCACGCTGCCCACGTCGCTGAAGATCCGCGGCAACGAAGGCAAGTACCTGCTGAAGAAGGCGATGGAACCGCATCTGCCGCACGACATCCTGTACCGGCCGAAGATGGGCTTCGCGGTGCCGCTGGCGCGCTGGTTCCGCGGGCCGCTGAAGCAGCGCGTGCGCACGGCGGTGCTTGGCGAGCGGCTGCTGTCCACCGGCTGGTTCAATGCCGACTACCTGAAGCATCTGGTCGACGCCCACCAGTCCGGCGCGCGCGACTACAGCGCGCCGCTGTGGACACTGCTGATGTTCGAAGCCTTCCTGCGTAACAGCATCGACGGCACGAACAGCGTGAAGACGGCCGCCGTGCCCACCACCGCCGAGGCCCTGGCCTGAGCCTGAGAGTCTTTCGTTCATGCCCGCTCATCACGCCAAAGCACACCTGCTCTTCGTTGCAAATGCTCGCCATAGCCCGAGCTATGGCTGCGCTTTGCGCCTCAATCAGGCGCGTTTTGGCGCGCTGCTCGGGCTCGCCCGAAAAACTCTCAGGCTCTGATGCGCATCCTGCACGTGCTGGATCACTCGATCCCGCTGCACAGCGGCTACACCTTTCGAACGCTGGCCATCCTGCGTGAACAGCGCCGGCTGGGCTGGGAGACGCTGCAACTCACCACGCCCAAACAGGGCGCGGGCAGTGCGCGCGAGGAAACCGTCGACGGCCTGAAGCTGCACCGCACGCCCAGCACCCCGGGCATCGGCTTGCTGGCGCAGATGCGCCTGACCGCGGCCCGCATCGCCGAAGTCGTGCAGGCCGAGAAGCCTGACCTCGTGCACGCGCATTCGCCCGTGCTCAATGCGTTGCCGGCCTTGTGGGTGCGCCTGTCGCAGCGCCTGCCGGTGGTCTACGAGATGCGCGCCTCGTGGGAAGACGCTGCCGTCGACCACGGCACCACCACCGAAGGCAGCGCGCGTTACCGCTTCTCGCGCGCGCTGGAAAGCTTCGCGCTGCGCCGCGCCGACCAGGTGACGACGATCTGCGAAGGCCTGCGCAGCGACATTGCCGCGCGCGGCATCGCGGCCGACAAGATCACCGTCATTCCCAACGCCGTCGACGTGGCCAGCTTCCGCTTCGGCGTGCCGGCCGACGCCGCGCTGCAGCAGCGTCTGGGCCTGCAGGGCGCCACGGTCATCGGTTTTGCTGGCTCCTTCTACGGCTACGAGGGTCTGCACCTGCTGGTGGAAGCGGTGCAGCGCATGCGCCCGCGCCACCCCAAGCTGCGCCTGATGCTGGTGGGCGGCGGCCCGCAGGAAGACGCGCTCAAGCGCCAGGTGGCCGCGGCCGGCCTGGCCGACATCGTCATCTTCACCGGCCGCGTGCCGCACAGCGAGGTGCAGCGCTACTACGAGCTCATCGACGTGCTGGCCTACCCGCGCCTGCCCATCCGCCTGACCGAACTCGTCACACCGCTGAAGCCGCTGGAAGCCATGGCCCAGGGCCGGATCTTCGTGGCCAGCAACGTGGGCGGCCACCGCGAGCTGGTGCGCCATGGCGAGACCGGCTACCTGTGCCCCGCCGGCAGCGCCGTGGCGCTGGAGCAGGGCCTGGAAGATGCGCTGGCGCAGCGCGAGCAATGGCCGCGGCTGCGCGAACAGGCGCGCCGTTTCGTCGAGCAGGAACGCACCTGGACCAACAGCGTGGCGCGCTACGCCGAGGTCTACCGCAAGGCCCTGCAGGCCCGCGGGCGCGGCCGCGCCGTGCCGGTGCAGGGAGCCTGACGCCATGTGCGGCATCCACGGCCTCATTCACCTCGACGGCAGCCCGGTCGAGCCGCGTCTGCTGTCGGCCATGGGCGATGTCACCACCCACCGCGGCCCCGACGACGAAGGCATGCACATCGATGGCGCCGCGGGCATCGCCATGCGCCGCCTGTCGATCATCGACCTGGCCGGCGGCCACCAGCCGTTGAGCAATGTCGAGGGCACGCTCTGGCTGGTGTGCAACGGCGAGATCTACAACTACCGCGAACTGCGCGCCGAGCTGCAGGCCCAGGGCCATGTCTTCAAGACGGGCTCCGACAGCGAAGTGCTGCTGCATGGCTACGCACAAGCCGGTGATGCCTTCGTGCAGCGCTGCAATGGCATGTTCGACTTCGCGCTGTGGGACGCACGCCGCCGCCGCCTGCTGATCGGGCGCGACCGCATCGGCGTCAAGCCGCTGTACGTGGCGCAGGACGGCCGCCGGCTGGCCTTCGCCACCGAGGCCAAGGCGCTGCTGCAGCTGCCCGGCATGCGCACGGCGCTGAACCACGAGGTGCTGGCCGACTACCTGCACCTGGGCTACGTGCCGGCGCCGCACAGCATCTTCCAGGGCATCCGCAAGCTGCCGCCGGCCACCTTGCTGGCGGTGGAGAACGGCCAGGTCACCGAATGGCGCTGGTGGCGGCTGCCCGAACGCATCGAGCACGGCGTGAGCGACGCCGAATGGGCCGAGCGCGTGCGCGCCGGCATCGACCGCAGCGTGCACATGCAGATGGTCAGCGACGTGCCCATCGGCGCATTTCTTTCCGGCGGTGTCGACTCCAGCGCCGTGGTGGCGGCGATGGCCCGCCACTCGTCGGGGCCGATCAAGACCTACGCCATCGGCTTCGAGGGTGGCGCCGCCGAGCAGCTCTACAACGAGTTGCCCTATGCGCGCCAGGTGGCGAAGATCTTCGGCACCGAGCACCACGAGATCGTGGTCAAGCCCGACGTCGTGGGCCTGCTGCCCAAGCTGGCCTGGCACATGGACGAGCCGCTGGCCGACTCGGCCTTCATCACCACTTATCTGGTTTCGGAATTCGCGCGCAAGGACGTCAAGGTCATCCTGAGCGGTGTCGGCGGCGACGAACTCTTCGGCGGCTACCGCCGCTACCTGGGCGGCCACTACGCGCGCCGCTTTGCCGCACTGCCGGGCTGGGCGCGGCGCACGGCCTCGCTGGCCGCGGCCCGCCTGCCCGCCGACCGCCACTCGAAGATGCTCAACGTGATGCGCTTGGCCAAGGGCTTCGTCGCCAGTGCCGAGATGGGTGCCGACGAGCGCTACCGCAGCTACCTGCAGGTGATCGGCCGCGAGACCGTGGCCGCACTGCTGCTCGATGCACCGCCTGTCGGCGACGACCTTCTCTCGCAGGCCTTCCGCAGCGCCGGCACCGCCGACGAACTCAACCGCCTGCTCGCCGTCGACGCCGAGACGCAGTTGCCCGACGACCTGCTGATGCTCACCGACAAGATGAGCATGGCCGTGTCGCTCGAATGCCGGGTGCCGCTGCTCGACCACCAACTCGTCGAAATGGCGGCCGCGATGCCGGCGAGCGTGAAGCTGCGCGGCGGCCGCCTCAAGCACATCATGAAGGCTGCGCTCACGCCGATGTTGCCCGACGACATCCTCAACCGCAAGAAGCGCGGCTTCGGCACGCCGATGGGCGCCTGGTTGAAGAAGGAACTGGCGCCGGTGTTGGAGGCGCTGCTGTCGCCCGAGGTGGTGCGCGAGCGCGGGCTGTTCAATGCCGCGACTGTGACCGCGCTGGTCGCCGACCATGCCGCCAACCGCAGCGACGGCACCGATGCATTGCTCGCGCTGATGAACCTCGAAATCTGGA
>JANNFE010000312.1:0-3972 GCA_031379415.1 Betaproteobacteria bacterium
GCACGTGCCCTACAAGGGCCGCCAGTTCGCCATTCCTGATCTGGTGGGCGGGCAGATCCAGGTCATGTTCGACAACATGCCCTCGGCCCTGCCCATGGCCAAGGAAGGCAAGATCCGCGCGCTGGCGCAGACCACCGCCACGCGCTCGGCCGCCGCGCCCGACGTGCCGACCGTCGCCGAGACCGTGCCCGGCTTCGAGGCCACCACCTGGTTCGCCGTTTTCGCGCCCGCGGGCACGCCCAAGGACATCGTGGCGAAGGTCAACGCCGAGATGCAGCGCGTGTTCAAGCTGCCCGATGTGGCCGACAAGCTCAAGACCCTGGGCCTGGAACCCTGGATCAGCACGCCCGAGGAACTGGCGCGCTACCAGGCCACCGAGATCACCAAGTGGGCCAAGGTCGTGAAGGACTCCGGCGCCAAAGCAGATTGAACGAGGAACACCGAACATGACCAACCGTCGCACCGTCGTCACCGCCCTGGCTGCCAGCATCGCCCTGCCGATGCAGGCCCGCGCGCAGGCCTTCCCGTCGCGCCCCATCCGCTACATCTGCCCCTGGCCGGCGGGCGGCAGCACCGACGCCGTGATCCGCGCCTTCGCCGAGAGCGCGGCCAAGACACTGGGCCAGCAGATCCTGGTGGACAACAAGCCCGGCGCCGGCGGCGTGCTGGGCGCCAACGAACTGGTCAACGCCAAGCCCGACGGCTACACGCTCAGCCAGCTGCCGCATGGCGTGTTCCGCATTCCGCACATGCAGAAGGCGCAGTTCGACACGCTCTCCGACTTCACCTGGATCGCCTGCCTCACGGGCTACACCTTCGGCCTGGTGGTGCCGGCCGATTCACCCATCAAGACCATTGCCGACCTGGTGGCCTACGCCAAGGCCAACCCCGAGAAGTTCACCTACGGCTCCACCGGCATCGGCACCAGCCCGCACCTGGCGGTGGAAGAGTTCGCGCAGCGTGCCGGCATCAAGCTCACGCACGTGCCCTTCAAGGGCAATGCCGACAACATGCAGGCCATCCTGGGCGGCCACACCATGGGCGCCAGCGACGCCACCGGCTGGGCACCGCATGTCGCCGCCGGCAAGCTGCGGCTCATTGCCACCTACGGCAGCAAGCGCACCAAGCGCTGGCCCGATGTGCCCACGCTCGACGAGCTGGGCTACAAGACCGTGAGCGACTCGCCCTTCGGCGTGTGCGGCCCCAAGGGCATGGAGCCGGCACTCGTGCGCACGCTGCACGATGCCTTCAAGAAGACCCTGGAAGACCCCGCCGTGCTGGCCACGCTGGACAAGTTCGACCAGACGGTGCTGTACATGAACACCGAGACCTACACCAAGTTCGCGCGCGACAGCTTCGTGGCCGAGAAGGCCACCATCGAGCGGCTGGGCCTGGCGAACAAGGGCTAGGAGTCTGCGCGGCAGAAGGTCGTCGGCTGCAACGCGCGAGAAAACGGTCCCGTCCGGTATCGCCTGCCGCGCCCAGGGGGCCTGCCCTGGGCGTGCAGGCGATACCGAACGGTCCTCGTTTTTCGCACGTTTCGCTTCGACGCCTTCTGCCGCCCACGCTCCTAGGCCGGCGCCCGCTCAGCCGCCCAGGCGCTGCAGCGCGGCCCGTATGGCGGCATGCGCTCGCGGCTCGTCGAGCGCCGCTCCTTCCTGCAGGGCGCGACCGAAAGTGGCCGCGTCGAGCGCGGCCTCGCAGTGGGCGCGTGCGTCGCGCATGACCGCCTGCTCCACCGGCTCCAGGCTGCGCCCGGAGCTTGCAAGCCAGCGATCCACCTGCCCCAGCACGACGGCGGCGGCGCGCTGATCGCCCAGCCGGGCCAGCAGCAACGCACAGTGCGGCCAGTGGTAGCCGGCGGTGTTGCCATCGCCGGCCACGTCCAGCACTTCCAACGCCGTGCGCCTGGCGGTTTCGATCTCGCCCAGGCGCACCTCGGCGCCCAGCAGGTTGCCCAGTGCCAGCAGCAACAAAGCCCGCAGTTCGAGCCGGCGCAGCTCTGCGACCGCTTCACGACCGATGCGCACGGCCTCGGCCCAGTCGCCCGCCATGGCCGCCGAGTCGGCCATGTTCAAGCGCGCGTTGGCAGCCTGGCAGGGCGAGCCGGCCTGCAGCGCCAGCGGCAGCTGCTCGGCTGCGCTGCGGCGGTAGTCCTCGGTCTGCCCGGCGAAGGCGTGCGCCAGCCCGCGCATCGTGGCGCCCAGCCAGCGCCGACGCGGTGGCCAGGCGGGGTCTTCCAGGCGCAGTGAGGCCTGGGCGGCATCGGCCGCGGCGCCGTGAAGGCCGCGCTGGCCCAGCGCGCAAGCCAGGTTGACCAGCGCTTCGTGCGCGCGCGTGCGGTCGCCGCTGGCCTGGAAAGCGGCGCTGGCCGCCTGCGCACAGGCCAGGGCATCGACACCCTCGATGCGTCCGGCCCAGTAGTAGCCCAGATGCAGCTGCAGCCGCGCGCGCGCCGCGGGCTCGGCGCCGTCGAGCAGCACCGAGGCTGCGCGCAGGTGCTCGGCGAGCGGGCCGTACAGCGTGCGCAGGTGGTTCAGGCGGAACAGCGCATGCAGCGTCGATGCGGCGATCACCGCGTCGCGCTCGCGACACGCGCGCTCGAAGGCCAGCTCCAGATCCGGCTGATCCGGCACGTGGGCGGCCAGCCAGTCAGCGTCGGCCATGCGCCAGTAGCGCTCCTCGATGCCGTCGGCCAGCGTCGCCATGGCGCAGGCGTGGCAGGCCGTCGTGGCGCCGAGTTCGCCCGCCTCGTCGAGCTTCTGCAGAGCCAGCAACCGGGTGGTCTCGAACAGTCGGTAGCGCGGCGGCTCGGCGGGCACGATCTGCACCATCGAACGGTCGACCAGGCCGCCGAGCGCATCAAGCAGGTCGTTCTCGTCTGACACCGGCGCCGCGCCGGCCACGCGGCAGGCGGCGTCCAGCCCGAAGCTGCCGACGAACACCGCGAGGCGGCGCAGCACCACCTGCTCGGCCGCGCTCAGCAGGCCGTGGCTCCATTCGAAGGTGGTGTGCAGCGTGCGCTGGCGCTGCGGCACCGTCGCCAGGTCCTGGCGCAGCAGGCTCAGGCGCCGGCCCAGGTCGGCCTGCAGCGCGGGCAGGCCCAGCAAGGGCACGCGCGCCGCCGCCATCTCGATGGCCAAGGGCACGCCGTCGAGCTGGCGGCACAAGCGCACGGCGGCATCGAGCTGCGACTCGTTCAGCTCGAAGCGGCGCTGCAGGGCCTTCACGCGCCGCTCGAGCAGGCGCACGGCCGCACAGCCCCGCGCCGCAGCGAGTGGCATCCCGGGCTCCGGCAGCTCCAGGGGATCCAGGCGCAGCAGGCGTTCGCCGGCCAGCTTCAAGGGTTCGCGCGATGTCAGCAGCAGGCGCAGGCCGGGCGCGCCGTCCAGCAGCGTCTGCAGCGGAACAGCCAGTTCGCGACACAGGTGTTCGGCGTTGTCGATCACCAGCAGCAGCCGGCGCCGCGACAAGGCGCGCACCAGCTGCGGCAGCGCCTCGCCCTCGCCCAGATCCAGAGCGAGCGCGGCCGCGAGCTGCGGCACGATCTTGGCGGCCGTGTCGATGACGGCAAGGTCGGCCCACACCGCAGCGTCGGGCGTGGCCGCACGCCGCCGCGCGGCGAGCTCGGCCGCCAGCCGGGTCTTGCCGATGCCGCCCGGGCCCACGATGGTGACCAGTCGGTGCTGCCCGAGTTCGTCGGCCAGAGCCTGCAGATCGGCTTCGCGGCCCAGCAGCTCGTCCGGCGGTGGCGGAGGCCCGGCGCCCCGGGTGGCCTCAGGCGCTGCCGCGCCGTCGGCCTCGCCTTCGGGCTGCAGCGTGAAGCGGTAGCCCACGCCCTGCTGGGCGGCGATGGCACCCGGCCCGAGCAGGCGCCGCAGCCGCGACACCTGCACCTCGACGTTGTTCGGCTCGACCACGCGCCCCGGCCAGGCGCCCTGCATCAGCTCCTGGCGGCTCACCGTGCGGTGG
>JANNFE010000324.1:0-6452 GCA_031379415.1 Betaproteobacteria bacterium
CGGCACGGCGCGGCTGGCATACATCAGTCTCACGAGCATGGCGTTCTTTCAGGCTGACTTGCGTGACAGCAAGGACAGGAATTCGCGGCGCAGGTTGGCGTCCTTCAGGAAGGCGCCGCGCATCACGCTGTTGACCATCGCGGTGTCGGTGTCCTTGACGCCGCGCCAGTGCATGCAGAAGTGGTCGGCCTCCATCACGATGGCCAGGCCGTCGGGGCGCACGCGCTCCTGCAGCTCGTTGGCCAGCATGGTGACAGCCTCTTCCTGGATCTGCGGCCGGCTCATGATCCAGTCGGCGATGCGCGCGTACATGCACAGGCCGATGAGGTTGCTGTGCTCGTTGGGCAAGATGCCGATCCACACCTTGCCGAAGATCGGGCACATGTGGTGGCTGCAGGCGCTGCGCACGGTGATGGGGCCGACGATCATCAGCTCGTTGAGCCGTTCGACGTTGGGGAATTCGGTCACCGCGGGCATCGGCACGTAGCGGCCGCGGAAGACCTCGTCGATGTACATCTTGGCCACGCGCTGGGCCGTCTCGTTGGTGTTGTGGTCGCTCTCGGTGTCGATCACCAGGGCCTGCAGCACGTCCTGCATCTTGGCCTGCACCTCGGCCTTCAGCTCGGCGAGTTCGCCTTCCTGCACGAAGGCCGAGATGTTGTCGTTGGCGTGGTAGCGGCGGCCCGACTGCACCAGACGGTAGCGGATGCGCTCACTGGCCGGCAGGCGGGCCAGCTCTTCCTCGCTGCGGAAGATGCGGGGGCTGTCGTTCGAGGCAAGAGGCGTGAAGGTGCGGGCCATGCGTGCGGAGCGGGACGTGGAACCAGGGACGCGCATTGTGCGCCCGGCACTCCCTTCGTGCAGGGCGGCGGCTAGACTGGCCCGATGACCGCTGCCGCCCCGTCGCCCCCGCTGGCCCGCCTGCTCGAGCACACGGCCGACGCGGTGCAGGCCGTGCGCAGCGGCCGCTCGCTCACCGACGCGCTGCCGCGCTGCCCGGCCGACTTGCGCCCCGGCGTGCAGGCGCTGGCCTTCCACACGCTGCGCTGGCTGGGCAGCGCCACCGAATTGCGCGCGCTGCTGGCGCCCAAGACGCCGCCGCCGGCGGTCGACGCGCTGCTCGTCACCGCGCTGGCGCTGCTGTGGCCCGCACCACCGGCATACGGGCCGGCGCCCTACGCCGAGCACACGCTGGTCGACCAGGCCGTGAGCGCGGCGCGTGTGCGCGTGCCGGCCGCCGCCGGCTTCATCAACGCCGTGCTGCGCCGCTTCCTGCGTGAACGCGAGGCGCTCGTCACCGCCGTGAAGCACGGCGCCCTGGGCGCCTACAACCACCCGCTGTGGTGGGTGGAACGCGTCAAGCGCGACTGGCCGCAGCAATGGCAGGCGCTGCTGGCCAGCGCCAACCAGCACCCGCCGATGACGCTGCGCGTCAATGCCCGGCGCGGCACCGGCGCCAGCTACGTGGGCGGCCTGGCCGCGCTGGGCCGCCATGCCACGCTGCTGCCCGACCCGGCCCGGGGTGGCCAGGCCGTGGTGCTGGCGGAGCCCTGCCCGGTGACGCAGCTGCCCGGCTTTGCCGACGGCGAGGTCTCGGTGCAGGACGCCGCCGCGCAGCGCGCGGCGCGGCTGTTGCTGGAAGGCGCCGACCTCAAGCCGCAGGCCCGCGTGCTGGACGCCTGCGCCGCCCCCGGCGGCAAGACCGCACACCTGCTGGAGCTGGCCGAGCTGGACCTGCTGGCGCTGGACAGCGACCCACTGCGCCTGGCGCGTGTGCAGGACAACCTCAAGCGCCTGGGCCTGAAGGCCGAGCTGAAAGCCGGCGACGGCCGCTTTCCGCAAGGCTGGTGGGACGGCCGGCCCTTCGACGCCATCCTGCTGGACGCCCCCTGCACCGCCAGCGGCATCGTGCGCCGCCACCCCGACGTGCGCTGGTTGCGCCGGCAGGACGACATCCAGTCGCTGGCCCGCGTGCAGGCCGAGCTGCTGGACGCGCTGTGGCCGCTGCTGGCACCGGGCGGGCGGCTGCTCTACGCCACCTGCTCCATTTTTCCGGCCGAAGGCAAGCAGCAGATCGACGCGTTTTTGCAACGCCAGCCGGCCGGTACGGCCCTGCTGGAGCCGCACTCGCCGGGCCACCTGCTGCCCGTACCCGACAATGCATCTCAGGGCGCGGACGGCCGCAGTGCGATGCTGCAGGACGGCTTCTTCTACGCACTCATCCGCCAAGTTCGCAGCCCCTGAAGCCCCAGCCGCCCATCTCTGCCCATGCACCTGCCGCCGGTTCGCCGCCCACATCTGCAGGAACGCATGCGCGTCCTCTGGCGGGGGCTGTGGCGGGGTTTGTGGCATGCCTTGGCACTCAGCCTGTGCCTGGCTGCCCTGCCGGTGCGCGCCCAGAGCGTGGAGCTGGCGACACTGCAGCTGCAGCGCGCTGAAGGCGCCCTCAACCTGGAATTCGCGGCCCGTGTCAGCCTGCCCAAGGCGGTGGAAGACGCGCTGCAGCGCGGCGTGCCCATCTACTTCGTGGCCGAGGCGCAGCTCATGCGCAACCGCTGGTACTGGCGTGACGAGCGCGTGGCCCGCGTCTCGCGTTCGTGGCGCGTGGCCTATCAGCCCCTTACCAATTCCTGGCGCGTCAGCCTCGGTGGCCTGTACCAGACCTACGCCACGCTGAGCGAAGCGCTGGGCATCGCGTCGCGCAGCGCCGCCTGGAAGCTGGCCGAGCTGCCGCAGCTGGACCCCGACAAGAGCTACTACGTCGAGTTCAGCTACAAGCTCGACACCACGCAGCTGCCCGGCCCCATGCAGTTCGGCCTGGGTGGCCAGAGCGACTGGGCGGTGGGCGCGTCGCGCACGCTGAAGGTCGATCTCTCGGGCGCACCATGACCACCTCGGCCCGCTGGGGCTGGATCATCGCCATCGTTGCCGCCACTGGCGCGGCGCTGGTGCTGGCCTTCGTGCTGTCCTTCAGTACCCAGGGCGGCGGCTTCTACGAACGCCACTTCGCCTGGCTGTTCGGCGTCAACGTCGCGGTGGCGGTGCTGCTCACGCTGGTCATCGGCATCGTCTCCATCCGGCTGGCCGTGCGCGTGCGGCGCGGCAAGTTCGGCAGCAAGCTGCTCATCAAGCTGGCCGGCATCTTTGCCCTGGTGGGCTTGCTGCCGGGGCTGGTGGTCTACACCGTGAGCTACCAGTTCGCCAGCCGCAGCATCGCCGCCTGGTTCGACGTGCGCGTGGCGGGCGCTCTGGACGCCGGTCTGGCCCTGGGCAAGGGCACGCTCGAAGCACTGACCACCGACCTGGTGGGCAAGGCGCGCATCGGCGCCGAGCGCCTGGCCGACGCCGGCACCGCGGTAGCGCCGCTCACGCTGGAGCGGCTGCGCGAGCAGATCGGCGCCAGCGAGGTCTCGCTCATCGGCGCCAACGGCCAGGTGCTGTTCGCTGCCGGCGGCGGCGCCGCGGCCGGCCCGCCCGAGCGGCCCACCGCCAGCATGCTGCGCCAGGCGCGGTCTACCGGCGCAGCAGCCCAGGTGGAAGGGCTGGACGACGAATCGCTGGGCCCCGGCAACCCCGGCCCGCGGGTGCGCGCGCTCACCCGCGTGCCGCGCAGCCAGATCGCCCTGGCCGGCAGCGAAGAGCGTTTCCTGATGGTGGTGCAGCCCATGCCGCGTGCGCTGGCCACCAATGCGCTGGCGGTGCAGGCCGCGTACAGCGAATACCAGCAGCGCTTCCTGGCGCGCGACGCGCTGCGGCGCATGTACGTGGGCACGCTGACGCTGGCACTGATCCTGGCCGTGTTCGCCGCCGTGCTGCTGGCCATCGTGCTGGGCAACCAGCTGGCCAAGCCGTTGCTGCTGCTGGCCGACGGCGTGCGCCAGGTGGCCGCCGGCGACCTGACGGCCAAGCCGGTGTTCGCCAGCGGTGATGAACTCGGCGGCCTGACACGCAGCTTCGCCGCCATGACGGCCCAGGTGGCCGACGCGCGCACACAGGTGCAGCGCGGCATCCACCAGCTGGAAGGCGCCCGCACGCGGCTGCAGACCATCCTGGACACGCTGACCGCCGGTGTGGTGGTGTTCGACCGCGAAGGCCGCATCGACACGGTGAACCCCGGCGCCACGCGCATCCTGCAGCGGCCATTGGCCAGCTGGCGCGGGCGGCGGCTGTCGGAGCTGCCCGACCTGGAGGAGTTCTCGAACGGCGTGGAGCAGCGCTTCGAGCTGCTGGCCACCAGCCCCGAGGCCGGCGAGCGCGACCAGTGGCAGGAAAGCTTCGAGCTCAAGCGCGGCGACGGCGCCACCCTCACTTTGCTGGTACGCGGAGCCACCTTGCCCAGCGAAGCACGGCTGATGGTCTTCGACGACATCACGGAAGTGGTGAGTGCTCAGCGCAGCGCCGCCTGGGCCGAGGTGGCGCGGCGCCTGGCGCACGAGATCAAGAACCCGTTGACGCCCATCCAGCTCTCGGCCGAACGCCTGCAGCACCGCCTCTCCCACAAGCTGGAAGGCGCCGACCAGGCGCTGCTGCTGCGCAGCGTCAACACCATCGTGGCGCAGGTGCAGGCCATGCAGACCCTGGTCAACGAGTTCCGCGACTACGCGCGCCTGCCGGCGGCGCAGATGCTGCCGCTGGACTTGAACGCACTGGCCAGCGAAGTGATGGGCCTGTATGGCCAGGCGCTGGACAACGGCCTGCTGGTGCCGCGGCTGGAGCAGAAGCTGCCGCGCATCATGGGCGACGCCACGCAGCTGCGGCAGGTCATCCACAACCTGGTGCAGAACGCGCTGGACGCCGTGGCCGACCGGCCCGACGGCCAGGTCGAGCTCATCACGAGCACCGCGCGCGGCGAACAGGGCGAGCTGCGCGCGGTGCGCCTGACCGTCATCGACAATGGTCCCGGCTTCGCCGACAAGGTGCTCAAGCGCGCCTTCGAACCCTATGTCACCACCAAGGCCAAAGGCACGGGCCTCGGCCTGGCGGTGGTGAAGAAGATCGCCGACGAACACCGGGCCCGACTGCGCGCCGCCAACCTGCACCGCGGCGACGAGCCCGACGGCCCCGTGACCGGGGCCCGCGTTTCGCTATCATTTTCGACCTTTGCCGCCGAGGCACCAGCCTCGGCAGAGGGCACCTCCACCCCCGTGGCCACGACACCCGGCACCGCGACCCACTGAACCCTGCATGGCAACTATCCTGGTAGTCGATGACGAGTTGGGCATCCGCGCCCTGCTGTCGGAGATCCTCACCGACGAGGGGCACACCGTCGAACTGGCCGAGAACGCCGCCCAGGCGCGCCAGGTGCGTGAGCTGCTGCGGCCCGACCTGGTGCTGCTGGATATCTGGATGCCCGACGTCGACGGCGTCACGCTGCTCAAGGAATGGTCGGCCGGCGGCCAGCTGAGCATGCCCGTCATCATGATGAGCGGCCACGGCACGATCGACACCGCGGTAGAGGCCATCAAGTACGGCGCCAGCGCCTTCCTGGAAAAGCCCATCACGCTGCAGAAGCTGCTGCGCGCGGTGGAGCAGGCCCTGGTGAAGCCGGCGCAGCGGCTGGCCGCCGCGCTGGCCGGCAACCTGCGCCATGACGCGCTGTCGGGCGGTGAACTGCCGCTGCACGCCAACCACGGCGGCACGCCCGCGCTGGCCGCAGCGCCCGAGGGCCCGCGCGCCGAGCAGAGCTTCGACCTCGACCGCCCGCTGCGCGAAGCGCGCGACGCCTTCGAGAAGAGCTACTTCGAATTCCACCTGGCGCAGGAAGGCGGCAGCATGACGCGCGTGGCCGAGAAGACGGGCCTGGAGCGCACGCACCTGTACCGCAAGCTCAAGCAGCTGGGCGTGGACTTGTCGCGCAACAAGCGCGGCGCGCTCTGATTTCCGCCGGCCTATAATCGTCGGCTCTTCAGGCCTGGTAGCTCAGTTGGTAGAGCAGCGGATTGAAAATCCGCGTGTCGGTGGTTCGATTCCGCCCCAGGCCACCACCAATTTCATCGGTAAGCCCCGACCGGTTCTCTGGCCGGGGCTTTTTTACGCGTCTGGCGTCTGTTCGGCGAAAAGATTGGGGCGATGGACGCATCCCATGCGCCCATTCAAGTGATCGCGCAGATGGCACGGGGGCCTTCGCCCCGAACCCACAACAGCTCGGCCTTGACGCCGACAGCGCCGTCCGTCGGCTGAATAAGGCGACGCGCCTGCGTCACGATGAACCGGCTCGGGCGTGCCGTGAAGTCACGCTCTCTGCCACATAGCGCGCGTCCTCAGCCTGCGCGGGTGTCCTACGGGTTCTTGCGCGCATGGCCTATTCGGCCCGCCCTCGCGCCGGCCTAAGCTGGATGACAGTCAGTGATCGCTGGCCCACTGCCCAACCGACGGCCCTTCCGGGGTCGGAATCGAAGGAGATCGACATGCTGAACCTCAAGTCCCTGACGAGCGGCGTTGCCGCGGCCGCC
>JANNFE010000330.1:0-11986 GCA_031379415.1 Betaproteobacteria bacterium
CCACGCGCGTGATGAAGCCGCCCCCGGCCCATTCGGCATAGCGCCAGTCGCCGCCCACGGCCACCACACCTTCGGGCGGCGCGAGCGGCTGCACCGTCACGCCGCGCAACATGCGCGCCATGGTGTCGGTCCAGATGGGCAGTGCCAGGCCGCCGCCGGATTCACGTTCGCCCAGGCTCCTGGGCTCGTCGTAGCCCATCCAGGCCACGGCCACCGCGCCGGGCGCGTAGCCGGCGAACCAGGCGTCCACCGCGTCGTTGGTGGTGCCGGTCTTGCCATAGAGGTCGGGCCGCTGCAGCGTGGCCTGGACGCGCGCGGCGGTGCCACGCTGGGTGACATCGGCGAGCAAGGTGTCGATCACGAAGACGTTGCGCGCTGGCACGACGCGGGTGTCATCCGACAGCGGTGGTGCCGGCGGCGCTTCGAACAGCAGCTCGCCGTTGGCGGCGACGATGCGCTCGATGAGTACCGGCGTCACGCGGTGGCCGCCATTGGCGAACACGGCATAGGCGGCGGCCATCTGCAGCGGCGTGACGCTGCCGGTGCCCAGCGCCAGCGTCAGGTTCTGCGGGTGCTGCGCCATGTCGAAGCCGAAGCGCGCCATCCACTCGCGCGCCGGCTGCAGGCCGATCTGCTTCAGCAACCGGATGCTCACCAGGTTCTTGCTGCGCACCAGGCCTTCGCGCATGCTGATCTCGCCGTCGAACTTGTCGTCGCTGTTCTTCGGGTCCCAGCTCGGCGGCCCGCCGTCGGCGCTGGTGAGCGGCGCGTCGTCGACCAGGGTCTCGGGCATCACGCCCTGCTCCAGCGCCGCCGAGTACAGGAAGGGCTTGAAGCTGCTGCCGGGCTGGCGCGCTGCGCTGGTGGCGTGGTTGAACTGGCGGCGGTTGAAGTCGAAGCCGCCCACCAGGGCGCGGATGCGGCCCGTCGTCGGGTCCAGGGCGACGAAGGCGGCTTCGGCCTGCGGCCATTGCGCGAGCTGCCACTCCACGCTCTTGCCCTTGGGCACGGCCAGCAGGCGCACGACGGAGCCGCGCTTCAGCGCCAGCCGTTCCGGCGCCTGCGGCAGCAGCGCCGCGCGCACCCACTTCAGCGCGTCGCCGCGCACGCTCACCGTGCCGCCGCTGGCGAGCCGGGCGCTCAGCTCGCGCGGGTCGGCGTTCATGACGATGGCCAGGCGCAGGTCTTCGTCGTCGCGCAGGTCCTTCAGCGCCAGGGCGGCCGCGCGCTCGGCTTCGGCGCTGTCTTCGGGCAGCGGGTTCTGTTCCTCGGGGCCGCGCCAGGGCTGCTTGCGTTCGTGCGCCAGCACGGCGCGGCGCAGCGCGGCGTGGGCGGCGCGCTGGTCGTCGGCGCGCAGGCTGGTGATGACGCGAATGCCTTCGGTGTAGGCCTTCTCGCCCAGCCTTTCCACCACCACGCGGCGCGCCATCTCGGCCACGAAGGCGGCATTGACATCGACGAAGGCGGGGCTGCGCAGCACCAGCTTCTCGGCCAGTGCCGCATCCTGCTCGGCCGGCGTGATGACGCCAGTCTTGACCATGCGCTGCAGCACCCAGCGCTGGCGCCGCTGCGCCTTCTCCAGGCTGGTGCTGGGATTGGCGCCGATGGGGTTCTGCGGCAGGCCGGCCAGCAGCGCCGTCTCGGCGATGGACAGCGCCGCCAACGGCTTGCCGAAGTAAACCTGCGCCGCGGCGCCAAAGCCGTAGGCGCGCTGGCCCAGGTAGATCTGGTTCAGGTAGAGCTCCAGGATCTGGTCCTTGCTCAGCTGCCGCTCCAGTTGCCAGGCCAGCAGCGCTTCCTTGATCTTGCGTTCCGGCGTGCGCCGCGTCGACAGGAAGAAGGTGCGCGCCACCTGCTGCGTGATGGTGGAGGCGCCCTGCGCCATGCCACCCGGCGTGAGGTTGGCCAGCGTCGCGCGCGCCACGCCGCGCCAGCTGATGGCGCCGTGTTCGTAGAAGCCGGCGTCTTCCACCGCCAGCACGGCCGCGCTCATGCGCTTGGGCATCTGCGCCAGGGGCACGAAGATGCGCCGCTCGCTGCCGAACTGCGCGATCTCGGCGCCGTCGGCAGTGAGCACCTGCAGGTGCTGGCGCGGGCGGTAGTCGGTGGCCTTGTCCAGCGGCGGCAGGTCGCCCCAATACCAGGCGGCGGCAATGCCCAGGGCCAGCGCACCCAGCAGCAGCAGCGCCAGCGCCGCCAGCAGCAGGCTGCCGATGATGATGAAGCCGCGCTGCTTCAAGGGCATGGGCTCAGGGCGCCAGTTCGTAGAGCGCGGTGCCGTTGCCGTTGTCCTTCACAAGCTTGATCTGCGGGTAGCGCGCCAGGTGGGCGATGCCGCCGACGCCCGAGCTGAACTGCAGCTGTATCCCCGGCACCGGCAGGATGCGCCAGTTGCCGTCGGCACTGGGGTTCAGGGGCTTGCTCGCCTGCAGGTAGTCCAGCAGCGCCTGCCGCGTTTCATCGGGCGTGGCGATGGGCGTGGTGATCGGCGGATTGGCGGCCAGCCCGGGGAAGTTGCCGCCGCCCGAGGCGCGGTAGTTGTTCGTCACGACCATGAACTCGGCCTTGTCGTCCAGGGGCTGGCCCTGGTAGCGCAGGTCGACGATGCGTCGCGCATCGGGCGCCACCAGCCTGCCGTCGCGCTGGTAGCGCGCGGGCTGCGTCACGTCGATGCGGTAGCTCACGCCGTCGATCATGTCGAAGTTGTAGCTGGGGAAGGCGTCGTTGATGAGGTTCTGCGCAGCGGGGCCGGCGGGGTCGATGCGGTTGAAGGCGGTGCTCGACATCTCCAGCCACTCGCGCACCTGGGCGCCGCTGAGGCGCACGAAGTTGACGGTGTTCGGATAGACGTAGAGATCGGCCACGTTGCGCACTGCGATGGGCCCGGCCGGGATGTCGGTGTAGTAGTTCGCACCGCCGCGGCCGCCGGTCTTGAAGGGCGCGGCGGCTGACAGCAGCGGCAGCCTGGCGTGCGGCGTGCCGGCGAGTGCCTTGCGGCCGTAGGCCAGCTGCGCATTGCTCACCACCTGCACGCTGGGGTCGTCGGTGACCTGCGCAAAGTAGCTCTGGATGGGCACGCTGATGCTGGCCACTTCGGCCCGCACATAGGCCAGCGTGCCTTCGTGCTCGGGCTTCACGATGGCGGCCACCATCGGGTCGGGCGCCACCCGGGCCTTGCGCGTGGCGCGGTCGAGGATGGGGCGCAGCTCGGCGCGGCTGTCGGCCACCGTCCAGCTGTTGCCGGCCTTCTGCAGCACGAGGTCGATGACGCCCAGGTGGCTGCCCCAGAAGCCCGGCATGGCGGCCGGCACGCCGTTGATGGTGCCGCGCGCCAGGTCCACCTGGGGGTGGCTGCCGAAGAAGCGGCCGGGAAACTCGCCATGTGAGTGGCCGAAGAGGATGGCCGTGACGCCGGGCAGCTCGGCCAGACGCGCCACCGCGTTCTCGCCGAAGAAGACCGTCTCGCCGCGCTCGAAACCGCTGTGCGCGATGACCACCACGATGTGTGCGCCATCGGCCTTGATGCGCGGCACGAGCTTGCGCGCGGTCTCGGTGATGTCCAGCGCCTGCACCTGGCCCTGCAGGTTCTGGCGGTCCCACAGCATCACCTGGGGCGGCACGAAGCCGACCACGCCGACCTTGAGTGCGTGCGCGACGCCGGCTTCGTCGGTGAAGCTGCGCCCCAGGATGACGTAGGGCGTGAAGACGTTCTTTGCTTCGCCGGGTTTGCCGCGGCCGTCATCGACCACGATGTTGGCGTTGACGGAGGGGAAGGCGGCACCGAGCAAACTGCGCTGCAGGAAGGGCAGGCCGTAGTTGAACTCGTGGTTGCCGACGTTGGCAGCGTCGTACTTGAGCGCGTTCATCACGCGGTAGGCCGGGTGCACCTGGCCCGCGGCGGGTGGCTGGATGCGCGCCACGTAGTCGCCCAGCGGGTTGCCCTGCAGCAGGTCGCCGTTGTCGAAGAGCAGGGTGTTGCGCACCTCGGCGCGCGCGGCCTTGATCAGCGTGGCCGTGCGGTCGAGGCCGAACTCTTCCACCGGCTTGTCCTGGTAGTAGTCGTAGCCGACCAGGTTCATGTGGATGTCGGTGGTTCCGAGGATGCGCAGCTTGAGGGTCTGCGCCGCCGCGGGTGCCAGCGCTGCACCGGCCAGCACAACCGCGAACAGGCTTCGCAGCAAGCTCATCCGAACCAGGCCAGGCGCAGTTCGGCCGGCAGCGCCAGCGCGGGCGCGCTGCGCTGTGCGCGTTCGATGACCTGCCAGAAATAGCGATAGCTGGCGCGGTCGTGCAGGGTGTCGTGGTGACGGATGGGTGCCCATTGCGCAGCCTGCGCGGCGACGATGATCTCGATGGCCTGGTCGACCTCGGCCGCGGTGGGCGAGAAGGCATCCACGATCACCCGCACCTGGTGGGGGTGGATGCTCCACATGCGCGTGTAGCCCAGCTCGCGGCAGGCCTTCTCGGCCGCCGCCTGCAGTGCCTTCGTGTTCTTGAACTCGGTAACGACGCCGTGTGATGGCGTCTTGCCTGCGGCGTGGCAGGCGGCCGAGATTTCCAGCTTGGCGCGCAGCACCAGCGGGTGCTGGAACTGGCCCTCCACGCCCATGGCCGACTGCGGAATGGCGCCACGGTGCGCCGAGACGAAGTCCATCAGGCCGAAGGACAGCGACTCGATGCGCGGGTGCGCGGCAATGTCGAACACCTCGCGCAAGGCACCATGCGTTTCCACCAGCGCGTGCAGCGGAACGGCGGCGCCGCCCAGGGCGTCGATGGCTTGTGCGCCACGCGCCACGTCGGCCAGGCGCTCGGGCTTGGGCAGCATCAGGTAGGCCGGCGGCCGCGCGCTCTTCAGGATGATGGCGGCCACGTCGCCGAAGCGCGGGTGCGCCACTGGCAGCAGGCGCACGCCGACACGGCCGAACGTGTTGTCCGGGCCATTGAGCAGGCTGACGATGAGGTGCGCCTGGTCGACTTCTCCGCCCACCGGGGCGCCGTCTTCGTTGTCGAGCGTGACGTCGAAGACCGGCCCCAGCTCGGCCTGCAGCTGCAGGCTCTTCGTCATGCGCGGCTCGACGCCGGCGTAGTGGTCACACACCGGCAGCGCCAGTGGCGCCTCTCCGGCGCCGAAGAGCGCCGCGCGCGGTGAGCTCATCTCAGAGCAGGTGCTTGACGCCGTCCTGCTCGCTGACCAGCTCAGCCAGCGTCTTGTCGATGCAGCCCTGGCTGAAGGCGTCGATGGGCAGGCCTTCGACGATGCTGTACTTGCCGCCTTCGGTGGTGACCGGGTAGCCGAACATCACGTCCTTGGGGATGCCGTACTCGCCGTTGCTGGGCACGCCCATGGTCACCCATTCGCCGCCCGTACCCAGGGCCCAGTCGCGCATGTGGTCGATGGCGGCATTGGCCGCGCTGGCCGCCGACGACACGCCGCGCGCCGCGATGATGGCCGCACCGCGCTTGCCCACGGTGGGCAGGAAGGTTTCGGCGTTCCAGACCTGATCGTTGATCATGTCCTTGACGCTGGCGCCGGCTATCGTCGCAAAACGGTAGTCGGCGTACATGGTCGGGCTGTGGTTGCCCCACACCGCCAGCTTCTTGATCGACGCCACAGGCTTGCCGGTCTTGGCGGCGATCTGGCTCAGCGCCCGGTTGTGGTCCAGCCGAAGCATGGCGGTGAAATTCTCGCGCGGCAGGCTGGGTGCGCTCTTCATCGCGATGTAGGCGTTGGTGTTGGCCGGGTTGCCCACCACCAGCACCTTGACGTTGCGGCTGGCGCTCTGGTCCAGCGCCTTGCCTTGGGCGGTGAAGATCTGCGCGTTGGCGGCCAGCAAGTCGGCGCGCTCCATGCCCGGGCCGCGCGGGCGCGCGCCCACCAGCAGCGCGTAGTCGGTGTCCTTGAAGGCGGCCACCGGGTTGTCGTGAGCCTCCATGCCGGCCAGCAGCGGGAAGGCGCAGTCATCGAGCTCCATCATCACGCCGCGCAACGCCTTCTGCGGGCCTTCGACCGGCACTTCCAGCAGCTGCAGGATCACCGGCTGGTCCTTGCCGAGCATTTCGCCGCTGGCGATGCGGAACAGCAGGGCGTAGCCGATCTGGCCGGCGGCGCCGGTGACGGCCACGCGGACGGGCTTCTTGGACATGGTGGGCTCCTGGTCGTGAGGGGATCGGGGCGTGCCTGTGCAGGCCAGCCGCCAATTCTAGTCATCCCACCCTGACTGAACTCTTATGTCTTATGTAAGACAATCGCTGGATGCTTGGTGCTGCCGAGACCCCCTCCACGCCGCCGGCCGGGCCTGCCTTCAGCCCGCTGTACCAGCAGATCAAGGCGCTGCTGCTGAAGAGCCTGCAGGCCGGCGAATGGCTGCCCGGCCAGGCCATCCCCAGCGAGGTGGAGCTGGCCGCGCGTTTCCGCGTCAGCCAGGGCACGGTGCGCAAGGCCATCGACGAGATGGCCACCGAAAACGTGCTGGTGCGCCGCCAGGGCAAGGGCACCTTCGTGGCCACCCATGCCGAGCAAGAGACGCAGTACCGCTTCCTGCGCCTGACGCCCGACGACGGCAGCCCGCCCGCGCTGCAGCGCCGCCAGCTGGAATGCCGCCGCATGCGCGCGCCGGCCGAGGTGGCGCGGCTGCTGGCGCTGAAGTCGGGCGAGGCCGCGGTGCAGGTGCGGCGCCTGCTGCTGGCCGCCGGCAAGCCCGTTGTGCTGGACGACCTGTGGCTGCCCGGCCCGCTCTTTAAGGGCCTGACGGCTGAACGCCTGGAGGCCTGGCGCGGGCCGCTGTACCGCCTGTTCGAAGCCGAGTTCGCGGTGCACATGATCCGCGCCGAGGAGAAGATCCGCGCCGTGGCCGCGGGCGAGGAAGACGCCGCGCTGCTGGCGGTGGCGCCGGGCACGCCGCTGCTGTCGGTGGAACGCCTGTCCTACACCTACGGCGACCGGCCTGTCGAACTGCGCCGCGGGCTCTACCACACGCTCGACCATCACTACCGCAACGAGCTCAGCTGACCCCTTTCCATCACATGCCTGCAGTTCCGTGTAAGTCTGTTGCGTTGCAATAAACTCCATTGGTTAACCCGGTCCTCGAGAACAGCCCATGCCTGAGATCACGACAAGACAAAGACCCGGCACCATGCGTCTGGTCGACGCCGTGAAGTACAGGTTGCCGCTGGCGGGTGTGGTCTCCATCCTGCACCGGGCCAGCGGCGCGCTGATGTTCCTGCTGCTGCCTTTCATCATCTGGCTCTTCGACGCGAGCGTCACCTCCGAGATGAGCTACGAGCGCTTCAGCAGCGCCTTCGGCGCCGGCATCGGCTGGGTGCCGGGCTGGTTCATCAAGCTCGTGGCGCTGGCGCTCATCTGGGCCTACCTGCACCACCTGATTGCTGGCGTGCGCCACCTGTGGATGGACGCCACACACAGTGTCACCAAGGCGCAGGGCCACAACTCGGCGGTGGTCACGCTGTTCGCCAGCGTGGCGCTCACGGTGATCCTGGGCGCCAAGCTCTTCGGCCTCTATTGACGCCATCTTCGAGGCACTCTTCCATGTCGGTCAATTACGGTTCCAAGCGCGTCGTCGTCGGCGCGCACTACGGCATGCGCGACTGGCTGAGCCAGCGCGTCACCGCGTCGCTGATGGCGCTTTACACGCTGCTGCTGATGGGCGAGCTGATCTTCAGCAAGGGCCCGATCGGCTACGACCTGTGGGCCGGCCTGTTCTCGGCGCAGTGGATGAAGGTGCTGACCTTCGTCATCTTCATCGCACTGGGCTGGCATGCCTGGGTGGGCATGCGCGACATCTGGATGGACTACATCAAGCCCGTGGCGCTGCGTCTCGTGCTGCAGGTGTTCACGATCGTCTGGCTCGTCGGCTGCATGGGCTGGGCCGTTCAAGTGCTCTGGAGGCTGTAAATCATGGCACTGGAAAATCTTCCGCGCCGCAAGTTCGACGTCGTCATCGTGGGTGCCGGCGGTTCCGGCATGCGCGCTTCGCTGCAGTTGGCGCTGGCCGGGCTGAACGTGGCCGTGCTGACCAAAGTGTTCCCCACGCGCTCGCACACCGTGGCGGCGAAGGGCGGCATTGGCGCTTCGCTGGGCAACATGGCCGAGGACAACTGGCACTACCACTTCTACGACACCGTCAAGGGTTCCGACTGGCTGGGTGACCAGGACGCCATCGAATACATGTGCCGCGAAGCGCCCAAGGTGGTGTACGAGCTCGAGCACATGGGCATGCCCTTCGACCGCAACCCCGACGGCACGATCTACCAGCGCCCCTTCGGCGGCCACACCGCCAATTACGGTGAAAAGCCCGTGCAGCGCGCCTGTGCCGCGGCCGACCGCACCGGCCACGCCATGCTGCACACGCTGTACCAGCAGAACGTCAAGGCACGCACCAACTTCTTCGTCGAGTGGATGGCGCTCGACCTCATCCGCGACGCCGACGGCGACGTGCTGGGTGTTACCGCGCTGGAGATGGAAACCGGCGATGTGCACATCCTCGAAGCCAAGACCACGCTCTTTGCCACAGGCGGCGCGGGGCGCATCTTCGCGGCCAGCACGAACGCGTTCATCAACACGGGCGACGGCCTCGGCATGGCGGCGCGCGCCGGCATTCCGCTGGAAGACATGGAGTTCTGGCAGTTCCACCCCACGGGCGTGGCCGGTGCCGGCGTGCTGCTGACCGAAGGCTGCCGTGGTGAAGGCGCCATCCTGCGCAATGCCGCCGGCGAGCGCTTCATGGAACGCTACGCACCGACGCTGAAAGACCTGGCACCGCGCGACTTCGTCAGCCGCTGCATGGACCAGGAAATCAAGGAAGGCCGCGGCTGCGGGCCGAACAAGGACTACATCCACCTCGACATGACGCACCTGGGTGGCGACACCATCCTGAAGCGCCTGCCCAGCGTGTTCGAGATCGGCCACAACTTCGCCAACGTCGACATCACCAAGGAACCCATACCCGTGGTGCCGACCATCCACTACCAGATGGGTGGCATCCCCACCAACATCCACGGCCAGGTGGTGGCACCCAGGAACGGCAATCCGAACGACGTGGTCAACGGCCTCTACGCCGTGGGCGAATGCTCCTGCGTCAGCGTGCACGGCGCCAACCGCCTGGGCACGAACTCGCTGCTCGACCTGCTGGTTTTCGGCAGGGCGGCCGGCAACCACATCGCCGACAGTTTCAAGAAGGCGGACAAATCGCACAAGCCGCTGCCGGCCGATGCCGCCGACGCGACGCTGGCACGCCTGGCGCGCCTGGACAGCAACACCACGGGCGAGTACGCGCAAGACGTCGCCAACGACCTGCGTGCCGCGATGCAGATGCATGCCGGCGTCTTCCGCACCCAGGCCATCATGGACGCCGGTGTGCTGAAGGTGGCGGCCATCGCCGAACGCGTGAAGGCCATCGGCCTGAAGGACAAGAGCAAGGTCTTCAACACGGCCCGCATCGAAGCGCTGGAAGTCGACAACCTCATCGAAAGCGCGATGGCCACCATGATCAGCGCCGCCGCCCGCAAGGAAAGCCGCGGCGCCCACAGCGTCGACGATTTCGGTGACACACCCGAGCACCCGAACGGCCGCAACGATGCCGTGTGGATGAAGCACACGCTGTGGTACTCCGCGGGCAACCGGCTCGACTACAAGCCCGTGCAGCTGAAGCCGCTGACGGTCGACTCTGTTCCCCCGAAGGTCCGCACCTTCTAAAGGCCCGACTCCGATGACGCTCCGCACCTTCCAGATCTATCGCTACGACCCCGACACCGATCAGAAGCCGCGCATGCAGACGCTGCAGGTGGAGCTCGACGGCCACGAGCGCATGCTGCTCGACGCGCTGAACAAGCTGAAGGCCGTGGACCCCAGCTTGAGCTTCCGCCGCAGCTGCCGCGAAGGCGTGTGCGGGTCGGACGCGATGAACATCAACGGCAAGAACGGCCTCGCCTGCCTGACCAACATGCGCACGCTGCCGGGCACGATTGTTCTGAAGCCTCTCCCGGGGCTGCCCGTCATCCGCGACCTCATCGTCGACATGACGCTGTTCTTCAAGCAGTACCACAGCATCAAGCCCTACCTCGTGAACGACACGCATCCGCCCGAGAAGGAGCGACTGCAGAGCCCCGAGGAACGCGACGAGCTGAATGGCCTGTACGAGTGCATCCTGTGCGCTTCGTGCTCCACGAGCTGCCCCAGCTTCTGGTGGAACCCCGACAAGTTCGTCGGCCCCGCCGGCCTGCTGCAGGCCTACCGCTTCATCGCCGACAGCCGCGACCAGGACACGGCCGGTCGCCTGGACAACCTCGAAGACCCCTACCGGCTCTTCCGCTGCCACACCATCATGAACTGCGTCGACGTCTGCCCCAAGGGGCTGAACCCGACCAGGGCCATCGGCAAGATCAAGGAACTCATGGTCCGTCGGGCCGTGTGATCAACGGGCATGGACGAACGACTCGGCGAGCGCGAACTCAGCAAGCTGCGGTGGCGTTGCCGCCGCGGTCTGCTGGAGAACGATCTCTTCGTCGAGCGATTCTTCCGGCGCTACGAGGAGACACTCACCACGCGACAGGCCGCGGGGCTGCTGGCCCTGATGGACCTGCCTGACAACGACTTGCTCGACCTGCTGCTGGCTCGCAAGGAGCCGGCCGCCGAGCTCGACATCCCCGAAGTGCGCGAAGTGTTGTCCCAGCTGCGCCGCCGTCCGAACTGACACACACCGAAAGGCCCCGCGATGACCCCCTCCGACGTCAAAGCCACGCTGTCGTTCAGCGACGGCAGCCCGAGCATGGAACTGCCGCTCTACAAGGGCAGCATCGGCCCGGATGTCATCGACATCCGCAAGCTCTACGCGCAGACGGGCAAGTTCACCTACGACCCGGGCTTCTTGTCCACCGCGGCGTGCAACAGCACCATCACCTACATCGACGGCGACAAGGGCGAGCTGCTGTATCGCGGCTACCCCATCGAGCAGCTGGCCGAGCAGTGCGACTTCCTGGAAACCTGCTACCTGCTGCTGAAGGGCGAACTGCCCAATGCGACGCAGAAGACCGACTTCGTGAAGCTGGTGACCAACCACACGATGGTCAACGAGCAGATGCAGTTTTTCCTGCGCGGCTTCCGGCGTGACGCGCACCCGATGGCGGTGATGACAGGCCTGGTGGGTGCGCTGTCGGCCTTCTATCACGACAGCACGGACATCAACAACCCGCAGCACCGCGAGATCAGCGCCATCCGCCTGATCGCCAAGATGCCCACGCTGGTGGCCATGGCCTACAAGTACGGCGTCGGCCAGCCCTTCATGTACCCGAAGAACAAGCTGTCGTACTCGGCCAACTTCATGCACATGATGTTCGCGACGCCCTGCGAGGACTACGAGCCCAACGACGTGCTGGTGCGTGCCAACGACCGCATCTTCATCCTGCATGCCGACCACGAGCAGAACGCCAGCACGTCCACCGTGCGCCTGTGCGGCAGCTCGGGCACGAACCCGTTCGCCGCCATCGCTGCGGGCGTGGCCTGCCTGTGGGGCCCGGCGCACGGCGGCGCCAACGAGGCGGCGCTGACCATGCTGAAGGACATCCAGCGGCAGGGTGGCGTCGAGAAGATCGGCGAATTCATCAAGGCCGTGAAGGACAAGAACTCCAACGTCAAGCTGATGGGTTTCGGGCACCGTGTCTACAAGAACTACGACCCGCGCGCCAAGCTCATGCGCGAGACCTGCCACGAGGTGCTGACGGCCACCGGCCTGCACGACGACCCGCTGTTCAAGCTGGCCATGGCGCTGGAGAAGATTGCGCTGGAAGACGATTACTTCGTCAGCCGCAAGCTCTACCCGAACGTCGATTTCTACTCGGGCATCGTGCAGAGCGCCCTGGGCATCCCGGTGAGCCTGTTCACCGCCATCTTCGCACTGGCGCGTACCGTCGGCTGGATCGCGCAGCTCAACGAGATGATCGGCGACCCCGAGTACAAGATCGGCCGCCCGCG
>JANNFE010000414.1:0-13261 GCA_031379415.1 Betaproteobacteria bacterium
GTCTGCACCCGCGTCTGCACCCGCGCCGGCTGCTGCGCCGGCGCCCGCTGCCGCGGCGCCTGCCGCGGCACCCGTGGCCGCCGCACCGGCCGCGGCCAGCGGCCCAGTGGAAGTGGTGGTGCCCGACATCGGTGACTTCGATGAGGTTGCCGTTATCGAGGTCTTCGTCAAGGCCGGCGACAGCGTGAAGCTGGAGCAGAGCCTGATCACCGTCGAGTCGGACAAGGCGTCGATGGAGATTCCGTCGTCGCATGCCGGCGTGGTGGGCAGCGTGCTCGTCAAGGTGGGTGACAAGGTGAAGAAGGGCTCGCCGCTGGTGGTGCTGCAAGGGGTTGCGGGCGCTGCCCCGGCGCCGGCCGCAGCCGCCGCTGCGCCAGCACCTGCTGCCGCCGTGGCCGCACCTGCCGCAACGGCTGCCGCTCCCGCAGCGGCCATGCCCGCGCACGACCCTACCGCGGCCAAGGGCGCACTGCCGCATGCCTCACCCTCCATTCGCCGCCTGGCGCGCGAACTGGGTGTGCCGCTGGCCGAAGTGAAGGGCACCGGACCCAAGGGCCGCATCACGCAGACCGACGTGCAGGGCTTCGTCAAGGGCGTGATGGACGGCAGCACGCAGACCGCCGCGCAGAAGGCCAAGGCCCCGGCACCCGCAGCCGGTGGCGGCGGTGCCTTCCCCGGCCTGCTGGCCTGGCCGAACGTCGACTTCGCCAAGTTCGGCGCGGTCGAGCGCAAGGACCTGAGCCGCATCAAGAAGATCAGCGGCGCCAACCTGCACCGCAACTGGGTGGTGATCCCGCACGTCACCAACCACGACGATGCCGACATCACCGAGCTCGAAGCCTTCCGCGTCCAGCTCAACAAGGAAAACGAGAAGAGCGGCGCGAAGGTCACGATGCTGGCCTTCCTCATCAAGGCCAGCGTGGCGGCGCTGAAGAAGTTCCCCGAGTTCAACGCCAGCCTGGACGGCGACCAGATCGTGCTGAAGAAGTACTTCCACATCGGCTTTGCCGCCGACACGCCCAACGGCCTGGTGGTGCCCGTGATCAAGGACGCCGACCAGAAGGGCGTGATGCAGATCAGCAAGGAGATGGGCGAGCTGGCGGCGAAGGCGCGCGACGGCAAGCTGGGCCCGGCCGACATGAGCGGCGGCTGCTTCAGCATCAGCAGCCTGGGCGGCATCGGCGGGCGCTACTTCACGCCCATCATCAACGCGCCCGAGGTCAGCATCCTGGGCGTGTGCAAGAGCAGCACCGAGCCGCGCTGGGACGGCAAGCAGTTCGTCCCGCGGCTGATCCTGCCGCTGAGTCTGAGCTGGGACCACCGCGTCATCGACGGCGCCTCAGCGGCTCGCTTCAACGCCTACCTCGGTGCCATCCTGGCGGACTTCCGCCGCGTCCTGCTTTGAGCACCGTTGTCGTCGCACGCAAAGGCGGCACCGTGGCCATCGCATCCGACTCGCTGGTGACCTACGGCGAGACACGTCTGCCGCCCGGCTACGAGGCCAACGACAAGATGTTCGCCATGGGCAGCAGCACCGTCGGCGCCGTGGGCAGCACCGCGCACATGCTGGTGCTGCGCCATGCGCTGGCCTCCTTGCCTGACGACGAACGCCAGCTCGACTCGCGTGACGGCCTCTTCGACACCTTCCTGCGCCTGCACCCGAAGTTGAAGGACCGCTTCTATCTGAACACCAAGGAACACGACAGCGACCCCTACGAGAGCAGCCAGTTCTCGATCCTGGTCGCCAATGTGCACGGCATCTTCGGTGTGGAAAGCTACCGCGAGGTCTTCGACTACCAGCGCTTCTGGGCCATCGGCTCGGGCCGGCGCTTCGCGCTCGGCGCCATGCATGCCGCTTACGACCGCGCGAAGTCGGCGCGTGAAGTGGCCCAGGCCGGCGTGCTGGCCGGCTGCGAGTTCGACACCAGCTCTGCCGGCCCCGTGCGCATGCACACCTACAAACTCAAGAGACAGGGCTGAACCATGCCGCTCATCGACATCCAGGTGCCGGACATCGGCGATTTCAAGGACGTGGCCGTGATCGAGCTGCTGGTCAAGCCCGGCGACACGATCAAGGCCGAGCAGAGCCTGATCACGGTGGAGAGCGACAAGGCATCGATGGAGATTCCTTCGTCGGCGGCCGGCGTCGTGAAGGAGCTGAAGATCAAGGTCGGCGACACCGTCAACCAGGGCACGGTGTTGCTGTCGCTGGAGACCGGCGCTGCTGCGGCGCCGGCACCGGCTCCCGCGCCTGCCGCTGCGCCCGCTGCAGCTGCCCCGGCAGCGCCAGCACCCGCCGCCGCCAGCTACGCCGGCGGTGCCGACCTCGAGTGCGACATGCTCGTGCTCGGCGCCGGCCCCGGCGGCTACTCCGCGGCCTTCCGCGCTGCCGACCTGGGCATGAAGACCGTGATCGTGGAGCGCTTCCCGGTGCTCGGTGGCGTCTGCCTGAACGTCGGCTGCATCCCCAGCAAGGCACTGCTGCACGTGGCCTCGGTAATGGACGAGGTGAACCACTTCGCCGACCTCGGCGTCACCTTCGCCAAGCCGCAGATTGACATGGCCAAGCTGCTGGCGCACAAGAACAAGGTGGTGGGCAAGCTCACCGGCGGCCTGGCGGCGATGGCCAAGATGCGCAAGGTGACCGTAGTCACCGGCGTCGGCAAGTTCGCCGACCCGCACCACCTGAAGGTCACGCAGCCGGATGGCAAGCTGCAGACGGTCAAGTTCAAGAACGCCATCATCGCGGCGGGTTCCGAAGCCGTGAAGCTGCCCTTCTTGCCCAAGGATGACCCGCGCATCGTCACCAGCACCGGCGCGTTGGAACTGCGCCAGAAGCCCGAGCGCATGCTGGTCATCGGCGGCGGCATCATCGGCCTGGAGATGGGCACGGTCTACTCTACGCTGGGCGCTCGCCTGGACGTGGTGGAGATGCTCGACGGCCTGATGCAGGGCGCCGACCGCGACCTCGTCAAGGTCTGGCAGAAGCTGAACGCCCCGCGCTTCGACAAGCTGATGCTGAAGACCAAGACCGTGGGCGCTGAAGCCACCGCAGCCGGCATCCGCGTCATGTTCGAAGGGCTCGACGGCACGAAGAGCGAAGGCATCTACGACCTCGTGCTGCAGGCCGTGGGCCGCACGCCCAACGGCAAGAAGATCGGTGCAGAGAAGGCCGGCGTGATCGTCGGCGAGCGCGGCTTCATCCCGGTGGACGTGCAGATGCGCACCAACGTGCCGCACATCCACGCCATCGGCGACATCGTGGGCCAGCCCATGCTGGCGCACAAGGCGGTGCACGAAGCCCACGTGGCGGCCGAAGTGGCCAGCGGCGACAGCAAGGCGCAGTTCGACGCCCGCGTCATCCCGAGCGTGGCCTACACCGACCCCGAGGTGGCCTGGGTCGGCCTGACCGAGGACGAAGCCAAGGCCAAGGGCATCGCCATCAAGAAGGGCCTGTTCCCGTGGACCGCGAGTGGCCGCGCCATCGCCAACGGCCGCGACGAAGGCTTCACCAAGCTGCTGTTCAGCGCCGAGACGCACCAGATACTGGGTGGCGGCATCGTCGGCACGCATGCCGGCGACATGATCGGCGAAGTGGCGCTGGCCATCGAGATGGGCGCCGACGAGGTGGACATCGGCAAGACCATCCACCCGCACCCGACCTTGGGTGAGAGCATCGGCATGGCCGCCGAGGTGGCGCACGGCTCCTGCACCGACCTGCCGCCCGTGCGTCGCTGACTGGCGCTGATCAGGCGGCCGGCTTCGGCCCGCGGCCATACAGCCGGCACAACTCGGCCAGCCGGTCGGCATGCCAGGGCTGCACCTGGCTCCACTGGAAGCGCCAGCCCCACCAGCCGCTTTCCTGGCCCGGGTAGTTCATGCGGCATTCGGTGGGCAGGGCCAGCACGTCCTGCATCGGGTGCACGGTGGTGTCGGCCACGCTGGCCATGGCGGCGCGGATCATGGTCCAGGGCATGTCGTGGCCGTCGGTGTTGAGGTAGCCGCGCGCGTAGTGGCGTTCGTGGTCGGTGGCGGTGGCCCACCAGCCGGCCACGGTGTCGTTGTCGTGCGTGCCGACGTAGACCACGGTGTCGGGCTCGTGGTTGTGCGGCAGGAAGCGGTCGGTCGCATCACCGGCAAATCCGAACTGCAGGATGCGCATGCCGGGGAAGCCGAACTTCTTGCGCAGCGCGTCGACGTCGGGCGTGATGACGCCCAGGTCCTCGGCAATGATGGGCACCGGGCCCAGCGCCTTGGCGATGGCCTTGAACAGCGGCTCGCCCGGCCCCGGCACCCACTGGCCCTTCTGCGCCGTGGGCGCGCTGGCCGGGATCTCCCAGTAGCCGGCAAAGCCGCGAAAGTGGTCGATGCGCACGATGTCCACCAGCTCGAAGCTGCGGCGCACGCGCTCCACCCACCAGGCGTAGCCGTCCTTGGCGTGGGCCCTCCACTTGTACAGCGGGTTGCCCCAGCGCTGGCCGGTGGCGCTGAAGAAGTCGGGCGGCACGCCGGCCACCACGCGCGGGCGGCCGCTCTTGTCGAGGTCGAAGAGATGCTGGTTGGCCCACACCTCGGCGCTGAGATAGGCGATGAAGATGGGCGTGTCGCCGATGATCTCGACACCCTTGCCGTTGGCGTAGGCCTTCAGACCCGCCCACTGGCGGAAGAAGCGCCACTGGCAGAACTGCCAGAAGGCGATGCGCTCGGCGTGCTGCGCGCGTGCGGCAGCCAGCGCTGCGGGTTCGCGCCGCGCCAGGGCGGGCTCCCATTGGCACCAGTCCTGCCAGTCGAGGCTTTCGCACAGCGCCATGAAGAGCGCGTAGTCGTGGATCCAAGACGCCTGCTCCTGCAGGAAGCGGGCGTGGTCTTCGCGCTGCGCGGAGCTGCCCGCAGCGGCAAAGCGCGCCGCCGCCTTGGCCAGGCGCGCCATGCGATAGGGGTACATCACCGCGTAGTCCACCTGCTCGGCCTTCAGCCCGGCCACGGGCGCCAGGTCGGCTTCATCGAGCCAGCCTTCGGCGTGCAGTTCGCGCAGATCGACGAGCAGCACGTTGCCCGCAAAGGCAGAGTTGCTCATGTAGGGCGAATTGCCCGGGCCGATGCCGGCCAGCGGCAGCACCTGCCACAGCCGTTGCCCGCCCGACACCAGCCAGTCGACGAAGTGGTAAGCCTCGCGGCCCAGGTCGCCCGAGCCGTGCGCGCCGGGCAGCGAGGTGGGGTGCAGCAGGATGCCGCTGGCACGGGGAAATCTCATGTCGCGTCCTCGGGGGTGTCGGGTGCGCCGCCGCTGTCGCGCAGCAGCACGATGCTGCGCGCTGCGGTATTGAAGTGCTCCTCGGTGCTGCGGCGCCAGCCGCTGCGGCCGTTGGCCTGCGTGGTGTCGAGCTCGGCCACCCAGCGGCCCGGCGGCAGACGGAACGTGGCATCCATGTCGCGGCCGTTGATGAGCAGCAGCAGCGGCGATTCACCACGCCCGGGCACACTGATCCAGGCGCCGAAGATGCGCGACATGCGGTTGTCCCAGTGCTCCGCGGTCATCGGGTCGCCGGTGCGGCGCAGCCAGGCCAGGTCGTGCAGGCCTTGCGCGTCTTGCAGGCCGGTGTACCAGCGCGCGTCCAGCGGAAGCAGGCGCTTGCGCAGCGCCAGCACATGGGCGGTGAAGTCGATGAGCGCCTGGTCGGCCTGCGCCCAGGCGATCCAGGTGATGGCGTTGTCCTGGCAGTAGGGGTTGTTGTTGCCCTGCTGCGTGTGGCCGAGTTCGTCGCCGGCGGCCAGCATGGGCGTGCCCTGGGCCAGCAGCACGGTGGCCAGCAAGGCGCGCTTCAGGCGTTCACGACGCTGCAGCACCTCGGGGTCGGTGGTGGGGCCTTCCCAGCCGCAGTTCCAGCTCAGGTTGTGGCCATGGCCGTCGCGGTTGTTTTCACCGTTGGCCAGGTTGTGGCGCAGGTCGTAGCTGACGAGGTCGGCCAGCGTGAAGCCGTCGTGGCTGATTACGTAGTTGACGCTTTCCAGCGGTGAGCGCCGCCGCGCCTGGAACAGGTCGGAAGACCCCGCCAGGCGCAGCGCCAGTTCACCCCGCGTGCAGTCGCCGCCCAGCCAGAAGGCGCGCGCGGTGTCGCGGAAGCGGTCGTTCCATTCCAGCCAGCCGCGCGGGAACTGGCCGACTTGGTAACCCGAAGGCCCCAGGTCCCAGGGTTCGGCGATGAGCTTGACGCCCTGCAGCGCCGGGTCCTGCAGCACGGCCTTGAAGAAGGGGCCATCGCGCTCGAAGCCCGGGCTGCCGCGGCCGAGCACCGGTGCCAGGTCGAAGCGGAAGCCGTCGACGTGCTGTTGCTCTACCCAATACCGCAGGCTGTCCATCACCAGGTGCTGCCCGCGCGGGTGGCGGCTGTCGAGCGTGTTGCCGCAGCCGCTCCAGTTTTCGTAGTGCGCGCGGTGTTCGGGCAGGCGGTACCAGCTGAGGTTGTCCAGGCCGCGCCAGCTCAACGTGGCGCCGCGCTCGTCGCCTTCGGGCGTGTGGTTGTAGACGACGTCGAGCAGCACCTCGATGCCCGCGGCGTGCAGGCGCCGCACCATGGCGCGGAACTCGTCGCGCACCTGCGGCGTGGCGGCGTAGCGCGGGTCGGGGCAGAAGTAGCCCAGCGTGTTGTAGCCCCAGTAGTTGACGAGGCCCATCTCGGCCAGCCGTGGCTCGTCCAGGATCTGCTGCACCGGCAGCAGGCTCACCGCGGTGATGCCCAGGCGCTGCAGATGGGCGATGGCGGCGTCTGACGCCAGGCCGGCGTAGGTGCCGCGTTGCGCCTCGGGAACGCCCGGCATGAGCTTCGTGAAGCCGCGCACGTGCGTCTCGTACAGCACGCTGTCGATGAGCGGCGTGGCCGGCGGGCGGTCACCCTGCCAGTCGAAGCTGTCGTGCACCACGCGCGCCTTCAGCGCCTCGCGGCCGTTGTCTCGCGTGTCGATGTGCTGCGGGTGTTCGCGGTCGGCGCCGTTGTGCGGGCCACGCGGGTCCAGCGTGCCGACGATTTCGCGCGCCCAGGGGTCGAGCAGCAGTTTGTGCGGGTTGAAGCGGTGGCCGCGGTCGGGGCGCCAGGGGCCGTGCACGCGCAGGCCGTAGAGCAGGCCGGGCCGCGCGCCGGGCAGCCGGCCATGCCAGACGTCGCCACTGCGCGCCGGCAGCGGCAGGCGGGCCAGTTCGACACGGCCGGTTTCGTCAAACAGGCACAGTTCCACCCCCGTGGCATGGGCCGAGAAGACGGCGAAGTTGACACCCTCGCCGTCGAAGCTGGCGCCCAGCGGCCATGACCGGCCGTGCTGCAGCGTCTGGCCCACGGGCGGCGTCGCGGCTGTCAGGCGATCCATTCCAGGAACACCGTGGCCAGCGGTGGCAGGGTCAGCACCAGGGACTGCTCGCGGCCATGGCTGCCCACGGCCTCGCTGCTGGCCGCGCCCAGCGGCAGGCCGACATTGCTGCCGCCGTAGTGCATGGAGTCGGTGTTCAGGCGCTCCTGCCACTGGCCGGCGACGGGCACGCCGATGCGCAGGCCGTGGTGCACGACGGGCGCGAAGTTGCAGATCACCAGCAGCATCGCGCCGCTCTTGGACTTGCGCACGAAGCTGAGCAGGCTGCGGCGCGCGTCGTCGTGGTCTATCCACTCGAAGCCGGCGTCGCTGAAGTCCTGCTCGTACAGCGCCGGGTGGCTGGTGTAGAGGTGGTTGAGGTCGCGCACCAGGTTCTGGATGCCGGCGTGGTCGCCGCCTTCGAGCAGGTGCCAGTCCAGGCTGCGGTCGTGGTTCCACTCCGCCTGCTGCGCGAATTCGCAACCCATGAACAAGAGCTTCTTTCCAGGATGCCCCCACATGAAGCCGTAGTAGGCGCGCAGGTTGGCGAACTGCTGCCAGCGATCACCCGGCATCTTGGCCAGCAGGCTGCCCTTGCCGTGCACCACCTCGTCGTGGCTGATGGGCAGCACGAAGTTTTCGTTGAAGGCGTAGACCAGGCCGAAGCTCATTTCGCCATGGTGGTGGGGGCGGTGGATGGGGTCGCGGTGCATGTACTGCAGCGTGTCGTGCATCCAGCCCATGTTCCATTTGTAGTGGAAGCCCAGGCCACCCGCGTAAGTGGGGCGGCTGACGGCGGGGAAGGCGGTGCTCTCTTCGGCCAGCGTCACGGCCTGCGGGCGTTCGCCGCCAATGACCTCGTTCGTGCGCTGGATGAAGGAGATGGCCTCCAGGTTCTCGCGCCCGCCGTGCACGTTGGGGATCCATTCGCCGGCCTTGCGGCTGTAGTCGCGGTAGAGCATGGAGGCCACGGCGTCCACACGCAGGCCGTCGACGTCGTAACGCTCCAGCCAGTACAGCGCATTGCCGACGAGGAAGTTGCGCACCTCGGTGCGGCCGAAGTTGTAGATGAGCGTGTTCCAGTCGGTGTGGAAGCCTTCGCGGCGGTCGGCGTATTCGTAGAGGTGGGTGCCGTCGAACTCGGCCAAGCCGTGGGCGTCGCTCGGGAAGTGCGCCGGCACCCAGTCCAGCAGCACGCCCAGGCCGGCAGCGTGGGCGCGGCCGACGAAGCGGCGGAAGCCTTCCGAGCCGCCGAAGCGCGAGGTCACGGCATACAGGCCCAGCGTCTGGTAGCCCCAGCTGCCGTCGAAGGGGTGTTCGCTCACCGGCAGCAGTTCCAGGTGGGTGAAGCCCATACCGGCGGCGTAGTCCACCAGCTGCTCGGCGAGTTCGTCCCAGTTCAGCCAGCGGTCACCGTCCTCGGGCACGCGGCGCCAGCTGCCCAGATGCACCTCGTAGATGCTCATCGGCGCGTCCAGCGTGTTGGCGGCCTGGCGCGCGGGCGAGGGCGCGGCCACGGGCGGCATGGGCGCCACCACGCTGGCGGTGGCCGGGCGCAGTTCAGCCTGGCGCGCGAAGGGGTCGGCCTTCTGCGGCAGCAGATGGCCGTTGCGGTCCTGCAGTTCAAACTTGTAGCGCGCGCCGACATGCACGCCGGGCAGGAAGACTTCCCACACGCCGCATTCGCGGCGCAGGCGCATGGGGTGGCGGCGGCCGTCCCAGAAGTTGAAGTCGCCCACCACGCTGACGCGGCTGGCATTGGGTGCCCACACCGCGAAGCTGGTGCCGGCGACACCGTCCATGCTGCGGGGCATGGCGCCCAGCACCTCGTAAGGCCGCAGGTGCGAGCCTTCGCCGAGCAGCCAGACGTCCATGTCGCCCAGCACCATGCCGAAGCGGTAGGGGTCTTCGAGCAGGCTCTCGCTGGCGTCGTGCCAGCGCACACGAAGTTGGTAGTGCGGAAAGGGCGCGGCGCTCAGCGCGGTGGTGCCGCTGAAGATGCCGTCGGCATGCACCATGTCCAGCGGCCAGGCACGCGCACCGGCCACCGCCTGCACCGCGGTGGCGCCGGGCAGAAAGGCCGTCACCCAGGTGGCGCCATCGGTGCCGGTGTGCGGGCCCAGCACGGAGTAAGGGTCGCCATGCTGGCCGAGGCGCAGCGCCAGGGTCGCTTCGGGGCTGAGCATGCGACCGGTCAGCCCTTGGCCTTCAGGCCCCAGACCTCGCGCGCGTACTCGGCGATGGTGCGGTCCGACGAGAAGAAGCCCATTCCGGCCACGTTGGCGATGGCCTTCTTGGCCCAGGCCTCGCGGTCGCGGTAGAGCGCGTCCACGCGTGCCTGCGCGGCAACGTAGCTGTCGAAGTCGGCCAGCAGCATGTAGTGGTCACCACCCCAGAGCAGCGAGTCCACCAGCGCGCGGTAGCGGCCCGGTTCTTCTTCGCAGAATTGGCCGCTGGCGACAGCGTCGAGTACCGCCTTGATGCGCGGGTTGCTTTCGTAGATGCGCAGCGGCTGGTAGCCGGCCTGTTTGTGCGCCAGTACCTCGGCGGTGGAGAGGCCGAAGATGAAGATGTTGTCATCACCCACTTGCTGGCGGATCTCGATGTTGGCGCCGTCGTCGGTGCCGATGGTCAGCGCACCGTTCAGCGCCAGCTTCATGTTGCCGGTGCCGCTGGCTTCAGTGCCGGCGGTGGAGATCTGCTCCGACAGATCAGCGCCAGGCATGATGACTTCGGCCACGCTCACACCGTAGTTCGGCACGAAAACCAGCTTCAGCTTGCCGCCGATGCGCGGGTCGTTGTTGATGACGTTGCCGATGTCGTGCACGAGCCTGATGATGTTCTTCGCGGTGACGTAGCTGGAAGCCGCCTTGCCGGCAAAGATCACCGTGCGGGGCACCCAGTCCGCCGGGTTCGGGGACTCGAGGTCGGCCAGCATGGCCTGGTAGCGCGCCACCACCTGCAGCACGTTGAGCAACTGGCGCTTGTATTCGTGGATGCGCTTGACCTGCACGTCGAACAGGCTCGCCGGGTCGACCACCACGCCCGTGGTGGCGCGGATGTGCTCGGCCAGGCGCGCCTTGTTGCCGTGCTTCACGGCCAGGAAGGCGTTGCGGAAGTCGGCGCGCTCGGCGTGCGGGGCCAGGCGCTTGAGCTGGTCCAGATCCAGGCGCCAGCCGCTGCCGATGGTGCTGTCGATCAAGGACGACAGGCTCGGGTTGGCCTGCGCCAGCCAGCGGCGTGGCGTCACCCCGTTGGTCATGTTCGTGAAGCGCTCGGGCCACAGGCTCGCGAAATCGGCGAAGATCGTCTTCACCAGCAGATCCGAATGCAGAGCCGACACGCCGTTGACCTTGTGACTGCCCACGATGGACAGGTGGGCCATGCGCACCCGTCGCTCGCCGCTTTCATCCACCAGCGACAGGCGCCGCAGGAAGTCGTGGTCGCCCGGCCGGTGCGCGGCGGCCTCGGCCAGGAAGTCGGCGTTGATGCGGAAGATGATCTCCAGGTGGCGCGGCAGCACCTGCTGCATCAGGCCCACCGGCCAGGTTTCCAGCGCTTCGGGCATCAGCGTGTGATTGGTGTAGCTGAAGACCTTCTTCGTCACCGCCCAGGCGGTCAGCCAGCCGAAGCCGTGTTCGTCGACCAGCAGGCGCATGAGTTCGGCCACGCCGATGGCCGGGTGGGTGTCGTTCAGGTGGATGGCCACCTTGTCCGACAGCTTGGTCAGATCGCCATGTTCGGCCAGGTGGCGGGCCAGGATGTCCTGGATGGACGCGCTGGTGAAGAAGTACTCCTGGCGCAGCCGCAGCTCCCGGCCGGCGGGTGTGCTGTCGTTGGGGTAGAGCACCCAGGAGATGTTCTCGTACTGGTTCTTGAACTCGGCCGCACGCGCGTAGTCGCCGGTGTTGAAGGCATGCAGGTCGATCTGCGCCGGCGCCACGGCCTTCCACAGTCGCAGCGTGCTCACGCGTTCGGTGCCGTGGCCGGGCACGACCATGTCGTAGGCCTTGGCGTTGACCTCACCCGCATGGCGCCAGGTGGGCACGTGGGACGGGTCGGCCGCCGGCTCCACCCAGCCGCCGAAGCGCACGGGGTAATGCACCTCGGATTTCGGGAACTCCCAGGGCGTGCCGTCTTCGACCCACGGGTCGGGGTACTCCACCTGCCGCCCGCCCTGGATGCTCTGCTTGAACATGCCGAACTCGTAGCGGATGCCGTAGCCGAAGGACGGCAGCTCCAGCGTGGCCATGCTGTCCAGGAAGCAGGCCGCCAGGCGGCCCAGGCCGCCGTTGCCCAGCGCCGCGTCGGGCTCGTGCGAGGCCAGGTCTTCCAGCGAACTGGCATGCGCACGCGCGGCCACGCCCATCTCGCCTTTCAGGTCCAAAGCGGCGATGGCGTTGCTGAGCGTGCGGCCGATCAGGAACTCCATCGACAGGTAGTAGACGCGGCGCGCCTTGGCCGTACGGTCGGCGCTGTCGCCGGCCACCCAGCGTCGGGACAACTGCTCTCGCGCGACCTGGGCCACCGCGTGCATGATCTCCGCCGGCGACGCGCTGGCGGGCGCGGCGGCCACGGTGGTGAGCAGGTGGCGGTCGACCGCGGCAGCCGTGGGGGCCGCTGTGGCCTCGACCGTGTGAGGTGTGCTGAGGGTGGATTTCGGCATGGTGATTCAGCGCATGCAGGCCCTGTGCCAGGGCGGCGCATCGGGAAGCGGCGATGGCGGGCAGTGTCACTGAACGGTGGCCCCAGCGTCAATGCCCGTCGGCAGCTGACAGATGTAGTTCCACTACACCAACAAGCCTGCCGGGATCGGTTGACCGGCTGTGTGCGCGGACTTGGGATTGTTGTTTATCAACAAACTAGCCAAATCACCTCATGTTGTTTCGACGATTGTTGCGCCATCCTGAACACCGTCTCGCGCGGAAGATCGAGTGTCTACCGCTGTAATTTTCTTGCCAACGAACGAAGAAGGAAGCTTCATGAAGCCCATCGATGTGGCCCAGAGCCTGGACCTGCCACGCCGCGCCGTGGCCCTGGTGCTGGCCGGCGGCCGTGGCAGCCGACTGAAGAACCTGACCGACACGCGCGCCAAGCCGGCGGTCTACTTTGGCGGCAAGTTCCGCATCGTGGACTTCGCCCTGTCGAACTGCATGAACTCGGGCATCCGGCGCATTGGCGTCATCACGCAGTACAAGAGCCACAGCCTGCTGCGCCACCTGCAGCGTGGCTGGGCCTTCCTGAAGACCGAGATGAACGAGTTCGTCGACCTGCTGCCCGCGCAGCAGCGTGTGGACGAGGAAAGCTGGTACCGCGGCACCGCCGACGCGGTCTACCAGAACCAGGACATCCTGGCCGCCTACCGCGCCGACTACGTGGTGGTGCTGGCCGGTGACCACATCTACAAGCAGAACTACGCGCTGATGCTGGCCGACCACGTGGCCCTGGGCCGCGAATGCACGGTGGGCTGCATCGAGGTGGCTGCCGACGAGGCCAAGGCCTTCGGCGTGATGGCCATCGACAAGGACCGCCGCATCGTCGACTTCGTCGAAAAGCCCGCCGAGCCGCCCACCATCCCGGGCAAGCCGGGCCGGTCGCTCGCCAGCATGGGCATCTACATCTTCAATGCCCGTTACCTCTATCGCGAGCTGGAACGCGACATGAACGATCCGCAGTCCAGCCACGACTTCGGCAAGGACATCATCCCCAAGATGGTGAAGGCCGGCGTGGCCGTGGCGCACCCCTTCGAGTTGAGTTGCGTTGGCGGCAAGCCGGGCTTCCCGCCCTACTGGCGCGACGTCGGCACCATCGACGCCTACTGGGACGCCAACATCGACCTCACCGCCACCGACCCGCTGCTCAACCTCTACGACACCAACTGGCCGATCTGGACCTACCAGCAGCAGCTGCCGCCGGCCAA
>JANNFE010000415.1:0-4362 GCA_031379415.1 Betaproteobacteria bacterium
CGGCTTGCCGGCGAAGGCACCGTTCAGGTCGACCAGGTGCAGGCGCCGGGCGCCGGCGTCCAGCCAGCGTTTGGCCATGGCCGCCGGGTCTTCGCCGAAGGTGGTGGACACGTTCATGTCGCCCTGTTGCAGGCGCACGCACTTGCCGTCTTTGAGGTCGATGGCGGGGATCAGCAGCATGGCTCGGGGTGAGCGTGGTGGAAGTAGGGCAGCAGCGCGGGAAGAGGTGGGGCTCTAGGGCTTCCAGTGCAGGAAGTTGCGGTACAGAGCCAGGCCTTGGTCGGCGCTCTTCTCGGGGTGAAACTGAGTGGCAAAAATGTTATCCCGCGCCACGGCGCAGGTAAAGCGCGCGCCATAGTCAGTTTCGCCTGCGCTGTGGCGCGGGTCAGACGGCGCGGTGTAGTAGCTGTGCACGAAGTAGAACCAGCTGCCGTCGGGCACGCCCGCCCAGAGTGCATGCGGCTGTGGATGCCCCATCTGGTGCACGCGGTTCCAGCCCATCTGCGGCACCTTGTAACGGCTGCCGTCGGGCTGCAGGCGGCCTTGCAGCTGAAAGCGCTGTACCCGGCCTGGGATGAGCCCGAGTCCCGGTGTGTCCTGCTCTTCGCTGTGGTCCAGCAGCATCTGCATGCCCACGCACACGCCCAGCAGCGGCTTGTGGGCGGCAGCGTGCAGCACGGCGTCCAGCATGCCGGAGTCGCGCAGCTCGCGCATGCAATCGCGGATGGCCCCCTGGCCGGGCAGCACCACGCGTTGCGCAGCGAGCACGTCCTCGGCACGCCGGGCGATGCGCACGTCCATGCCGCTGCCAGCCGCCACGTGCATCACGGCCTGCGACACCGAACGCAGGTTGCCCATGCCGTAGTCGATCACCGCGACGGTGGGCATGGCGCTACAGCGAACCTTTGGTGGAAGGAATGACGTCGGCCGAGCGCGAGTCGGGCGTCAGCGCCATGCGCAAAGCCCGTGCGAAGGCCTTGAACACGGTCTCGCACTGGTGGTGCGCGTTCTCGCCCTTGAGGTTGTCGATGTGCAGTGTCACGCCGGCGTGGTTGCTGAAACCCTGAAAGAACTCGTAGGCCAGCTGGGTGTCGAAGCCGCCGATCATGCCGGCCTTGAAGGGCACGTGCATGTGCAGCCCGGGGCGGCCAGAGAAGTCGACCACCACGCGCGACAGCGCCTCGTCCAGCGGCACATAGGCGTGGCCATAGCGCGTGATGCCCTTCTTGTCGCCTACGGCGGCAGCCACGGCCTGGCCCAGCGTGATGCCCACGTCTTCCACCGTGTGGTGGCCGTCGATGTGCAGGTCGCCTTGCGCCTGGATGTCGAGATCGATAAGCCCATGGCGCGCGATCTGGTCGAGCATGTGGTCGAAGAAGCCGATGCCGGTGGCAAGCGTGGCGGCTCCCGTGCCGTCAAGGTTCAGCATGACGCGAATCTGCGTCTCTTTCGTGTCGCGTTGGATATCGGCGGTGCGGTTCATAGGCTGGCGCGCAGGGCGCTCATCAGGAGGTCATTTTCGGCGGGCGTGCCAACGGTCAGGCGCAGGCAATTCGCCAGCAGCGGATGCAGGCCGGCGATGTGCTTGACCAGCACGCCGCGGGCCTTCAGGCCTTCGAAGGCGTGTTTCGAGTCGGGCACACGCACGAGGATCATGTTGGCTTCGCTGTTGAAAGCGTGCACGCCGGGCGTGGTGGCCAGCGCCGCCTGCAGCCGCGTGCGCTCGCTGCGCAACAGTGCGGCTTGGCAAGCGTACTCGTCGGCGTGCTCCAGCGCGAACAACGCGGCCTCGGCGTTCAGCGCACTCACGTTGTAGGGCGGCCGTACCTTGTCGATCTGATCGATGAGCGCCGCGGCGCCGCACAGGTAGCCCAGGCGCACGCCGGCCAGGCCGAACTTGGACAGCGTGCGCAGCACCAGCACATGCTCGTGCGCGGCCATGCGCTGCATCCACGTGCGTGACGAAAATGGCTGGTAGGCCTCGTCGAACACCACCAGGCCCTGCTGGCGACCGACGGCGGCGACGATGCGATCAATGACGCCGTCGTCGAAGAGATTGGCTGTCGGGTTGTTCGGGTAGGCGATGTAGGTGATGGCCGGGCGGTGCGTTTCGATGGCGGCGAGCATCGCCACTTCGTCGAGTTCGAAATCGGCTGTCAACGGCACGCCGACGAACTTCAGGCCACGCAGGCGCGCCGACATCTCGTACATCACGAAGCCCGGCACGGGCGCCAGCACCGTGGCCCCGGGCACGTCGCAGGCCACCGACAGGATGTCGATCAGCTCGTCGGAGCCGTTGCCGACGATGAGCTTGCAGCCCGCCGGCAGATCGACGAAGGCCGCCAGCGCCGCCGCCACGTCGGCCACACATTTCACCGGGTAGCGGTTGATGGCCACGCGGCCCAGGCGTTCGCCCAGTTCTCGCTGCAGCTCGGGCGGCAGCGTGTAGGGGTTCTCCATCGCATCCAGCTTCACGAAGCCTGCGCTGGGCTGGATGGCGTAGGCGTGCATGCCCTGCACGTCCTGGCGGATGGTGTGCTGCAGGCGGTCGGCGAGGGTATTCATGCGTCGAGCAAGTCCGGGCCGGCCCTGAAAGGGTTGACGATGCGCACGCCGTCGATGTGCTGGTCGTGCTGCAGGTCTTCGGTGAGCAGCAGGTCGCAGGTCTGCTGTTGCGCGGCGGCCACCATCAAGGCGTCCCAGTAGTTCAGCCGGTAGCGCGCCTCCACGGCCCAGGCCGTTTCCACGGTGGCATGGTCGATGACCCAGGGGCGCCAAAGCTGGTAGCGGCGGATCTCGGCCCGCGCATCGCCGCGTGCCACGTCGGTGGGGAACTTGCGGCGCACGTTGACATAGAACTCGTTGAGTACCTGGGTGCTCACGCGACCACACCCGCGCTGCCAGCAGGCGGCGATCCATGCGCGCGCCTGGTCGCGCTTCGGAATGTCCTTGTCGTCGACGCCATAGATCAGCACGTTGGTGTCGACGAATACCGTCGCTGTCACTTGACGCTCCGGTCGTAGATCTCGTCGCGCGTCAGATAGGGCCCTTCCGAGACACCGAAGCTGCGGAACTCCAGTGCTTCTCGCATGGCCCGCCCATAGGCATCGTCATGCCGCATCTTCTCGGCCAGCAACTCGCCCACCAGCCGCGACACGCTGGTGTTGCGGCGTGCGGCTTCCATGCGCGCCCAGTCGGCGACGCTGTCTTCCATGGTGACGGTGACGTTCTTCATCGCGGGCCTCCGAGAAGGGCTCGATTACAGCACGAAGTTCGTGTTGCACGAAGTTCGTGTCAGTTCCAATTTCACTTCTTCAGCCGCAGTTCGGCGGCCTGGGCATGTGCCTGCAAACCTTCGCCGTAAGCCAGCTCGGCTGCGATCGGCCCCAGCACCTGCGCCCCGGCCTCACTGACCTCGATCAGGCTGCTGCGCTTGACGAAGTCATAGACACCCAGCGGCGACGAGAAGCGCGCCGTGCCCGATGTCGGCAGCACGTGGTTGGGTCCGGCGCAGTAGTCGCCCAGGCTTTCACTGGTGTAAGCGCCCAGGAAGATGGCGCCGGCGTGCTTGAGCAGCGGCTCCCAGCGATGCGGATCGCGGCTGCTCACTTCCAGGTGCTCGGGCGCGATGCGGTTGCTGATGTCGCAGGCCTCTTCCATCGACCGGGTGAGGATCAGCGCGCCGCGCCCCTCCAGGCTGGCACGGATGACCTCGCGCCGAGGCATGGCCGGCAGCAGGCGCTCGATGGCGGCCTGCACCATCGCGATGTAAGCGGCATCGGGGCACAGCAGGATGCTCTGCGCCATCTCGTCGTGTTCGGCCTGGCTGAAGAGATCCATGGCCACCCAGTCGGGCGGCGTGCTGCCGTCGGCCAGCACCAGGATCTCGCTCGGCCCGGCGATCATGTCGATGCCGACCTGGCCGAACACACGCCGCTTGGCGCTCGCCACGTAGGCGTTGCCCGGCCCGGTGATCTTGTCGACACGCGGCACGGTCGCCGTGCCAAAGGCCAGCGCGGCCACGGCCTGGGCGCCGCCGATGGCAAAGACGCGGTGCACGCCGGCCACGGCGGCAGCGGCCAGAACCAGCGGGTTGCGTTCACCCTTGGGGGTTGGCACGACCATCACGATCTCGCCCACACCCGCCACCTGCGCGGGAATGGCGTTCATCAGCACGCTGCTCGGATAGGCCGCCTTGCCACCCGGCACGTAGATGCCCACGCGGTCCAGCGGCGTGACCTTCTGGCCCAGCAAGGTGCCGGCGGCGTCGCGGTACTGCCAGCTGCGGCTGCTGGCTTCCAGCTGGCGCTGGTGGTAGTCGCGCACGCGGTCGGCGGCGGCCTGAAGTGCGCCGCGCTGGGC
>JANNFE010000419.1:0-24028 GCA_031379415.1 Betaproteobacteria bacterium
GGCCAGCCCGAGCTGCCGGCCCATCTGAGCCGGGGCAACTACGTGCTGCCCACGGTCTTTGCCGACGTGGACAACCGCATGCGCATCGCGCAGGAAGAGATCTTCGGCCCCGTGGCCTGCCTGATCCCGTTCAGCGACGAAGCCGACGCGGTGGCCAAGGCCAACCACACCGCCTACGGCCTGAGCAGTTATGTCTGGACCGAGAACCTCGGCCGTGCCCACCGCGTGGCCGCTGCCATCGAGGCCGGCATGTGCTTCGTCAACAGCCAGAACGTGCGTGACCTGCGCCAGCCCTTCGGCGGCACCAAGGCCAGCGGCGTCGGGCGCGAAGGCGGCACCTGGAGCTACGAGGTCTTCCTGGAGCCCAAGAACGTGGCCGTGAGCCTGGGCGACCACCTCATCCCCCGTTGGGGGCTGTAGCCATGGGCACGCTGGCGCTGACCGCCAAGATCACGCATGTGCCGAGCATGTACTTGAGCGAGCTGCCCGGCCCGCGCCAGGGGACGCGCGCCGACGCCATCGAAGGCCACCGCGAGATCGCGCGCCGCTGCGTCGCGGCGGGTGTGGACACGCTGGTGGTCTTCGACACGCACTGGCTCGTGAACGCCGGCTACCACGTGAACTGCGCGGCACGCTTCACCGGCATCTACACCAGCAACGAGCTGCCGCACTTCATCGCCAACCTGCCCTACGACATCCCCGGCAACCCGGCGCTGGGCCGGCTGCTGGCGCGTGTCTGCTGCGAACACGGCGTCGAGACGCTGGCCCACGACGCCACCACGCTGGCGCCCGAGTACGGCACGCTGGTGCCGCTGCGCTACATGAACGAGGGTGGCCGCTTCAAGGCGGTGTCGGTGTCGGCGCTGTGCATGGCGCACCACCTCGACGACAGCGCGCGCCTGGGCTGGGCCATGCGGCGCGCGGTGGAAGCGCACTACGACGGCACGGTGGCGTTTCTCGCCAGCGGCAGCCTGTCGCACCGCTTCGCGCAGAACGGCCAGGCGCCCGACTACGCCTTCCGCATCTGGAGCCCCTTCCTGGAGATGCTCGATCAGCAGGTGCTGCGCATGTGGCAGCAGGCCGAGTGGCCGGCCTTCTGCGAGATGCTGCCCGAGTACGCCAGCAAGGGCCATGGCGAAGGCTTCATGCACGACACCGCCATGCTGCTGGGCGCTTTGGGCTGGAGCGACTACGACGCGCCGGCCGAGATCATCACGCCCTATTTCGGCGCCAGCGGCACCGGCCAGGTCAACGCCGTCTTCCCGGTTACGCCGCAGAGCGGCCGGTCCGTGCCGGCGCCGGTGGCCAGTGCGGGCGTGCGCACCGCAACCCGCCTTTGAAGAAAGCTGCTCCATGCCGCACCTGGTGATCCTCTACACCGCCGACCTCGACGCCCACACCGACATGCCGGCGCTGTGCCGCGCCCTCGGCGACGCCATGCTCGGCGTGCGCGACGAAGCCGGCCAGCAGGTCTTTCCCACCGGCGGCACGCGCGTGCTGGCCTACCCAGCGGCGCACAGCGCGGTGGCCGACGGCAGCGTCGAAGCCTCCTTCGCCTACTTCAACATCCGCATGGCACGGGGCCGCAGCGCGGCGACGACACAGCGTGCCGGCGAGACCCTCGCCGCCGCGGTGAAGCAGCACTTTGCGCCGCTGCTGGAGCGCCGCGCCGTCGGGCTGACGGTGCAGGTCGACGAAGGCCACGAGGTCTTCGACGCCAAGGTCGGCAACCTGCACGCCGCCTTCGCGGCCAAGGGCTGAGGGCATGCGGCCCGCGCACATCGGCGAAGGCGAGTGGCAGGCCCGCGTGGCGCTGGCCGCCACGTACCGCATCTTCCACCGCCTGGGCTGGGCCGAGCTCATCTACAACCACATCTCACTGCGCGTGCCGGGCGAGCCGCAGCATTTCCTGCTCAACCCCTTCGGGCTGCATTACAGCGAGGTCTGCGCCAGCAACCTGGTGAAGGTGGACGGGCAGGGGAACATCATGAGCGACAGCCGCTGGCCCATCAACCCGGCCGGCTTCAGCTTCCACGGCGCCATCCACCGCGCGCTGCCCGACGCGCATTGCGTGATGCATGTGCACACCACCGCCACCATGGCCGTGTGCTGCCTGGAAGACGGCCTGAGCATGACGAGCTTCTATGCCGCTCACCTGCACGGCAAGCTGGCGTACCACGACTTCGAAGGCATCACCGTGCATGCCGACGAAGGCGCGCGCATCCTGGCCAGCGCCGCCGGCAAGCCGGTGCTGGTGCTGCGCAACCATGGGCCGGTGGTCATCGGCAGCACGCTGGCCCAGGCCTTCGCCTTGCTGTGGGTGCTGCAGCGCGCGTGTGAAGTGCAGGTGGCCTGCGCCGGCATGGGCAAGCTCAGGCCGATTGCCGAACCCGTGCTGCAGGCCTGCGTGCGCGACGCGCTGAACTTCGACCCCAAGTACGGTGCCGGTCAGGATGCGCTGGACGCGTTGCAGCGCCTGCTGGACCGCGACGACCCCGGCTACCGCGCATGAACCACGACACCGACGCACGGCTCACCGAGCTGGAGATCAAGGCCAGCTATGCCGAGGACCTGCTCGACCAGCTGAACGAGGTCATCGTGCGCCAGCAGGCGCAGATCGACCTGTTGCTGCGCGAGGTGGCGCGCCTGTCGCAGCAGCCCACGGCGGCCGACGCGCCGGGCTGGCCCAGCCTGCGCGACGAACTGCCGCCGCACTACTGAAGCGCTTTCAGCGCCCCGGCGTCACTTCCACGCCCACGCCGCGGTAGCCGATGTAGCGGCAGGTGTTGTCGAATATCGGCTGCCCGCTGGCGCGGAAATGCTGGCGCGTGCCGTCGTGCAGCACGCGGTGGAAGCTGAAGTCCAGGAAGGGCCGACGCGCAGCGATGTAGGCGCGCAGCGTGCGCCGCTCGGCGAGGTCCCAGCCTTCTTCGTCCGGCGTGGAGCTCTCGGTCCCCGGCCCGACGTTGAGCCCCAGCATCTCGATCACCGGGCCCGAGACGCGCGTGAACGCGCCGTGTTCGTCCTGCTCCCAGTACCAGTCTGACGCCAGCTCGACCAGGCTGCGGAAGCGGGTTTCGCTCTCGCGCAGTTCGGCGGTGCGTTCGCTGACCTGGCGCTCCAGGTCCCGCAGATGGTTCTGCAGCTTGCGGTGCAGCACGCGCGCTTCCAGCACGTTGCGGATGCGCGCTTTCACTTCCATCTCGTCGAGCGGCTTGCCGATGTAGTCGCGCACGCCGGCGCGCAGCGCGCGCAGCCGTTGCTCGGGTTCGGCAGTGAGCGCGATCACCGGCAACTCGCCTTCGGGATGTTGTACCTTCAGCGCCGAGATGAGGCTGAAGCCGTCCACGCTCTGCATCTGCAGGTCGAGCAGGATCACGTCGTGTTCATGGCGCCGGTGCAGGGCACACACCTCGGCCGGCGCAGTGGTCGCTGCCACACGCGTGTAGCCGGCGGCGACCAGCAGGCCGGTGAGGTGGCGCGTGGGTGCCTCCTGGTCGTCGACGACCAGGATGCTGGCGTCGAGGATGTCTTGTGCGAGTTTCATCTTCTGATCCGTTGGCCTGCGAGCCCGCGAGCCTGCAGGCCTGTCGCAGGGCCCGGTGCAGGGCCCGGTGCAGGGCCCGGTGCAGGGCCCAGTGCAGGGCCCGGTGCAGGGCCCGGTGCAGGGCCCATGCCACGACAGTATGCTCGCGGGCGACCAGCGGCACCGTCTGTTCGGTACCGAACATGGCCCCATACCCTGGGGGGTCAAACGGCGTGCCGCCCTGGCCGGCCATCACCCGCTCAGCCGGCTGGCGGCCCCAGCAGCACCCGAATCTCGCGCGCGATCTGCTGGCCTTCCTGTGCCGGGCGCACCTGCACGGCCATGCGCGAGGTGGCGCTGTGGATGGCCAGCGCGCCGGCGCGGCGGTTGCGGGCGTCGTCGATGGCCAGGTTGAAGCCACGCAGGCCGTGGCACACGGCGGCGCGCACGGCAGCGTCGTTCTCGCCGATACCGCCGGTGAAGACCAGCAGGTCCAGGCCGCCCAGCACCGTCCACATCGCGGCCACCTGCTTGGCCACCGACTGGCAGAACAGCGCGATGGCCAGCTGCGCGCCGGCGTGCGGCGGTTCGCCGTTTCCGGGCGCAGCGGCGGCCTGCAGCTGGCGCATGTCGCCGCTGAGCTCGGACAGGCCGAGCAGGCCCGACTGGGTGTCCAGCAGGGTCTGCAGCGCCGCCGCGCCCAGGCCCTTGGTGCGCTGCAGGTGGAAGAGCAGCCCGGGGTCGATGTCACCGCAGCGCGTGGCCATGATCGGTCCGCCGCTGGGGGTCAGGCCCATGCTGTGGTCGACCGGTTTGCCGTCCTTCAGGGCCGTGACGCTGGCGCTGTGGCCGAGGTGGGCGACGATCACACGTGCCGGCAGGCCCGGCCCGAGCTGCTGCACGATGGACGCGCAGGACAGGCCGTGGCCGCCCAGGCGTTGCACACCCTCGGCGCGTACGGCCAGGGGCAGTGGCAGCACGCGCGCCAGCTCGGGCAGCGCGGCGTGGAAGGCGGTGTCCAGGCAGGCGCCATGCGGCAGCTGGGGCCAGGCCGCCTGCGCGTCGCGCAGCACGGCCAGCACGCCCGGCAGGTCTTGCGGCGCGTAGGGCATGGCCAGCGACAGCTGTTCCAGCAGGCTGTTGTCCACGCGCCGGTGTTCGCGCAGCAGCGGCCCGCCGTGCACCATCCGATGGCCCACGGCGTTGAGCTTGGGCAACTTGACGGCGGCCAGCTGTTCAGTGACCTCGGCCACCGCAGCGGCCTGGCCTTCGAGCAAGGCATCCACGCGTGGGCCGAGCACGGCGTAGACACCGAACCTCAGGGACAGCGCGCCGCGGTTTAGCGCCAGAACGATGTACGGTGCAACAGCGGGGGCTTTGGCCATCAGGTGGGATCAGGGGTCGGGTACTGGCAGTTTTGCCAAGTCAACCTAGCCGTATAGCCCGTCGCGCCAGGCCCGTCTGTGCGCTGTCACACAGCGCTCAGCGGCCGTGCCGCGCTTCCTGCAGGTCGATCTCACGCAGCAGCCGGCGCAGGGTCTGGTCGTCCAGGCCGTGCTCGGCGCCCAGGCGCTGCAGCGCCTCGCGCTCGGCCCGCAGGCCGGTCAGGCGCAGCTGGCGTTCGGTGGCTTCGTCGTGGCGGTGGCCGCTGCGCTGGCGGTACTCGGCCAGCAAGGGCGCCGCCGTGGCGGCGTGGGGCGGGCCGAGGGCCGCGCGGGCTTCCTCGATGGCCGCCACCGCGGCGCCCGCGGCCAGGCGCCGCGCCGCGGCCTCGGCGTCTTCGGCGTCTTCGGCAGGCAGGCCGCGCACCAGGCGCGGCAGCAGCAGGGTGGCCGCCAGCAGCCACAGCAGGATGACGCCGGCAGCCAGCGTGATGGCGAGATCGCGGCCCGGGAAAGCACGGCCGTCGGCCAGCGCCAGCGGCAGCGCCATCACGCCGGCCAGCGTGACGGCCCCGCGCACGCCTGCCACCGACATCACCGCCACCACGCGCCAGCCGGGTGGGCCGCCCCGTTCCAGCCACAGCGTCACGCCCACCCAGACACAGCGCAGCGCGGCCAGCGCCAGCACCAGCAGGCCCACCGCGGCCACCAGCCAGCCGGCGCCCGCCTGGCCGCTGGCCTGCGCGGTGCGCGGCGCGGCGGCCACCAGCGCCGGCAGCTGCTGGCCGAGCAGCACGAAGATGCTGCCGTTGGCGGCCAGCTGCACGGTGTCCCACACGGCGATGCGGCGCAGCCGCGTGGTGGCGCGCCAGGGCCACATGTCGGTGGCGCTCATGGTCACGCCAGCGGCCACGGCGGCCAGGATGCCCGAGCCGTGCAACTGCTCGGCCACCGCGTAGGCGCCGAAGGGCAGCAGCAGCGTGGCCAGGATCTGGCCGCCGCCGTCCTCGCCCCAGCGCGCTGCCGACCACGCCGTGAGGCGGGCCACCAGCAGCGTCAGGCCCACGCCCAGCGCCAGCCCGCTGGCCGTCACCCACAGGAAGCTGACCAGCGCCGAAGCTGGCGAGAAGCTGCCGGTCATCACCGCGGCCACCGCGAAGCGCATGCACACCAGGCTCGAGGCGTCGTTGAGCAGCGACTCGCCCTGCAGGATGTGCAGCAGCCGCCGCGGCACCGGGTGGCCGGCGGTGATGGCGGAGACCGCGACCGCATCGGTGGGCGACATCACCGCCGCCAGCGCGAAGGCCACGGCCAGCGGCAGCCCGGGCAGCAGCGCGTGGATCACCGCACCCATGCCGAGTACCGTGAACAGCACCAGGCCCAGCGCCAGCGTCAGCACCACCGGCGCGTTGCGGTGCAGCGCGTCGTTGGGGATGCGCCAGCCGTCCAGGAACAGCAGCGGCGCCAGCAGCAGCAGGAAGAAGAGCTCGGGGTCCAGCACCACCGGCGGCAGCGTCGACAGCGCCATCAGTGCGCCCAGCGCCACCTGCACCAGCGGCAACGGCGCCCGGCTGACGCGCGCCAGGAAGCCGCTGAGCACGACGGCCAGCAGCGACAGCAGCACGATGGCGGTGGCCTGCATCCGGCAGCTTAGGGGCGGTGCGGCGCGACGGTGCTGCCCGCGCCCTGCCGGCAAGCGTGCGGTCCTGGCGAAAACGCCCCCGCCCGGCGTGCCCGGACTGCTTCGCTTACGCGCACCAACCCCTGCCGGTAGCAAGATGGCTGCTGCGGGAGGCCAGACATGCGGAGATGGTTCGCGGCTTGGGTGTGTGTGCTGTTCGGTGCGTCAGCAGGGGCCGCCCCGGAGATGACGGCGATGGAGTCGCGCTGGCTGCAGGGCGTGTGGCCGGTGCTGGCCTGGTCGCGCGAACAAGGCCTGCCGCTCGACGTGGTGGTGCAGCCGCAGCCCATGCCCGAGGCACCGCCGCTGGCCATGGCCTTCGTCGGCGGGCGCTGCAAGCTGGTGCTGTCGATGCGCAGCAACGCCGAGGTCGAAGCCACGCTCCAGCGCATCGAACCCGAACTGCTGAACGTCACGCTGGAGCTGATGGCCGCGCACGAATTGGGCCATTGCCGGCGCTGGCTCAACGGCACCTGGCACGGCCTGCCGGCCGGGTTCGTGGCGCGCGTGCCGGCCACGCTGGACCCGGCGCTGTACGAGGCCTGGGCCGAGATGCAGGCCGTGCGCCGCGAAGAAGCCTTTGCCGACCTGGTGGGCCTGGCCTGGGTGCAGCGCCAGCACCCGCAGCACTACGCACGCCTGCACGCCTGGCTGTGGGCCGAACGGTCCAACACCATGCTGGCCGGCAGCCACCACGACACGCGCAGCTGGGTGCGGCTGGTGCAACAGGCTCAGACGCTGGGCGCAGGCTCGATCTTCCAGGCCGCCGACCAGCAGTGGCGGGCCGGCCTGACCGGCAGGGATTGAAGGCAGGCGCATGCCCCATGCTGCAGCGGCGCAGCGGCAGCGGTCTGTTAGGCAGCGCACAGTCAGTACACGACGCGCTGGCGATCATGTGACGAAGGGCCGCGCTGTGGGGCGCGTCGCGCCGGCCGCGGCCCCGACTGGGACGCCACCATGCTCTACACCATTGCCCTGATCCTGCTGGCCCTTTGGGTGCTGGGCCTCGTCACCTCGTTCACCGCCGGCGGACTGCTGCACATCCTGCTGGTGGTCGCCGTGATCGCCATCGTCTACCAGCTGATCACGGGGCGCAAAGTACTCTAGAACCGCTCAGTGGTAGCGGCCGCTGCGGCCGCCGGGTGGCTTGCCGGGTGGCTTGCTGGATGGGGGCACCGGCGCCTTGGCCTCGACATTGGCCAGCAGCGCCTTGCCGCTGACCCCGGCGAACAGCGCTGCGGCGCGCACCTTGATCTCGAGCAGTTCGCTGGCGCTCACCGAGTACTGCCCGGTGACGGTGTTGACGTCGATGCGGAATTCGACGTCCTTGCCGTCGTTGGACAGCGTGCCGCTGGTGAATTCGTAGTCCTCGTTTTCGAACGGCAGGCCGCGCGCGTCGAAGTCGTAGTCCTGGTACTCGATGCGCGTGATCTCGCCGCTGGCCAGGTTGAGCTGGCCGGCGGAGGAGATGATTTCCTCGCTCAGTTCGTCGGTGATCTTGATCGGCACTTTCAGGTCCACGGCATGCACTCTCGTCTTCGGGGCCCTGGATTCTGACGCCGTTTGACTGCTGCCGGGAACGCGCCTACTCGTGGCGCAGCGCCTTGATGGGATCCAGCCGCGCGGCACGTCGGGAAGTAGCCGAGACCAGCAGCAGTGCCAGCGCGCCAGTGAGTGTTGCAGAGTGGGGTGCGCGAATCACTCGTGGGCATGGCTGACGCGACGCCGCGTGTCTGTCGTGCGGCGCACCAGCGATCAGGCCGGTCGCAGCAGGCTATTCGCCGGTCTTGGCGCTGGCCAGGGCCACGCTTTGTGCCAGGCAGGCGGCGAGCGCATCCTTGCCATGCAGCGCGCGGCAGCGTTGCATCGATTCCGACTGGATGGCCTGGGCCTGTCGCCGCAGCACGCCCTGGCTGACGGCGCTCTGCACCACGGCGCCGAAAGCCATCAGCAGCGCCAGTATCGCGGCCAGTGCCGCGGCAGCGGGCCACAGCGGATGGCGGGGCAGGCTGCGGGGGCGTAGGGCGATGGCGTTGGGCATGTCTGAAGCTTGCGCGCCATGCCGCCGCGCTGCCATCGGCGCCGCAGAGGTGCGCCTGTAGGACGGCACCCACGCCGCGCCGCAGCGGCCCGGCCATGGCGCGCTGCCTGCCGTCCGGCAGCGGGCAGGGCGCCCTTGGCGCACGCTCTCGGCACACCGTTTCCGGAGCCCGCATGGACAAGCACCACCACCCCGTTTCCTTCGGCGTCTTCAAGCCGGTGGGGCACACCGTCATCGCCTGGCGCAGCGCGGCCGACCTGCAGGCCGCCGTGCAGGCGCTGCAGGCCGAAGGCTTCGCGCCCGACGCGCTGACGCGCTACACCCCGGCCGAGATGCTGACGCAGGCCGATCTCGACCTCAGCGCTGCCAGCCCGCTGGCCGCCATGGGGCAGGAACTCAACCTCGTGAAGGCGCAGCGCGAACTGGCTGCAGCCGGCTGCAGTTTCCTCGTCGTGCACGCGCCCGGCGACGACGAGATGGCGCGCCTGGACGCCGTGCTGGCGCGCAGCCCGGCGGTGACCGCGCAGCGCTACGGCCGCCTGCTGATCGAGGAACTGGTCGCCACGCCGCCCGGCGTGACGCAGGTGGCCGAGTCGCCCGAGCGCGGGCTCGACCCCGGCGGGCGAACGCTGACGTTGCGCTACATCGAGTGAGCGCCGCCCGGCCCTCTGGGCTAAGGCACGGGCTTGGCGATCTCCAGACTCAGCCCCTGCGCGCCCAGCGCCACCGGCGCGCTGAGGGCTTCCCAGTCACCGGCCTGAGGCATGGCGTTGCCGCTGCGGCTGATCCGCGCCCCCACCACCACCTGCTGCGCCGATGACAGCTTGGCCGCCGGGCTCATGGCCAGCGTGTCGTCGAGCTTGAAGTCGGCCGGCAGGTCGCTCACGCGCAGGCGCAGCAGCGCCAGCGGCATGCGCGAGCCCGAAGGCGCGCGCGCGAAGATGAACACCGTGTCGTCGGGGCCGACCTGGGCCTTGGCCGCCGCGCCGAGCGTGACACGGCCCGAGACCGTGGCAGCGGCCGCCGCGCCGCTGGGCGCAGGCGGCGTGTTGGCGGGCGGCGGTGCCGCCGCGGCCACCGCCGCCGTGCCAGCCAGCGGCGGCAGCGGCGGCAGGCCGGCGCGCTTGCGCGCTTCGTCCAGCGCACCGCGAAGTTGCAGCGTGAAGTCGCCGGCCGGGTCGCTGCCCTTCACGGCGCGTTCCCACAGGCCGGCCGCGGCGATGTAGTCGCCGCGGTTGAAGGACACCGTGCCGGCCAGCGACAGCGCCTTCACGTTCTTCGGGTCGATGGCCAGCGCCTGGGCGATGAGCTGTTCGGGTTCACCTTCGAGCGAGCGCTTGTTCACCACGGCCAGGCCGTCGGCGTAGTCGGCCAGGGCCTGTGCGTCTTTCGGGCGCAGCTCGAGCACGCGCTTGTAGGCCGGCAGCGCATCGGCGTAGCGGCCTTGTGCGCTGTAAGAACGGGCCAGGATGGACCAGCCGTCGGCGTCGTCGGGGGCGGTCTTCAGGCGCTCGGCCAGGCGCTGGATCATGGCCTCGATCTCGGCTTCCTGGCCGGCATGGCCAGCGGCTTCTGCGGCGGCGGCCGGGGCGGCTTCACCCGGGCCGACCTGCCAGCCGCTGTGGTTGCCGAGCGCGGAGTAACCGGCCAGGCCGAAGACCAGCACGAAGGCGCCCACGCCCAGCGAGAGCTTGCGCGGCAGGCGCGGGGCTTCGAGCGCAGCCGCTTCGTCCGCCGGCTGACCCAGCACCCTGCTCAGCACCTGGCGTTCCAGCTCGTCGCGCTGCTGGCGCGCGGCTTCGCCGGTGAGCACGCCGTCGGCCACCAGCTGGTCCAGCTGCGCCAGCTGGCGCTTGAGCTTATCGAGGGGGGCCTGGTTCGGTGCGGGCATCGGCGGGGTCGGGAGTGTCGGGGTCGAAGGCGTCGGGGCTGGCGCGCTGGCGGCGGCGCAGCATCAGGAAGAGCGCACCCAGGGCACCCACCAGCAGCAGGGGCGGGCCCACCCAGAGCAGGGCCGTGGTCGGCTTCAAGGGCGGCTTGTAGAGCACGAAGTCGCCGTAGCGGTCGGTCATGTAGGTGCGGATCTCGGCTTCGCTCTTGCCGAGCAGCAGCATGCTGCGGATCTGGTTGCGCAGGTCCACCGCCAGGTCGGCGTGCGAGTCGGCGATGGTCTGGTTCTGGCACACCAGGCAGCGCAGTTCCACGGCCAGGGCCATGACGCGCTTTTCCAGCACCGGGTCGGCCTCGACGCGCTCGGCTTCCTTGGCCGCAGCGGGGCCGGCCAGGGCCAGCAGCAGCGCAGCAAACAGAGTCAGCAGCAGCCGCTCAGCCATTCAGGCGCCTCACCAGGGGTTCGATCTTGTCGCGCAGCACGGCCGGTGTCATGGGGCCGACGTGCTTGAAGCGCACGATGCCTGCACGGTCGATGACGAAGGTTTCGGGCACGCCGTAGACACCGTAGTCGATGCCGATGCGGCCCTGCGGGTCGGTCAGCGATTCGGCATACGGGTTGCCCAGTTGCTGCAGCCAGGCAAGACCGGCCTTGGCGTTGTCCTTGTAGTTCAGGCCGTAGATGGGCACCGGCGAACGTTTGGCGTAGTCGACCCACAGCGGGTGCTCTTCGCGGCAGGGCGCGCACCACGAAGCCCAGACGTTGAGGATCCAGGCCTTGCCCACCAGGTCTTCCTTGCCCAGCGTCTTCTCGGGCGTGGCCAGCAGCGCAGCGCGGAAGGCCGGCGCCGGCTTGTCGATGAGCGGCGAGGGCACCTCGCGCGGGTTGAGGTTCAGCCCGTAGCCGAGGAAGCCCGCGAGTACCAGGAAGAGCGCCAGCGGAACCAGATATCTCCAGCTCATCGGCGCACCCTACGCGCTGCGCGCGGTCCCGCCAGGCGGGAGTTCGCGCTCGGGAGACCCTCGTCGCTCACGCCGCACCCTCCGCGGCACCGAGCCGTGCCGTGGCACCCTGGCGCACGCGGTAACGGCGGTCGCTCATGGCCAGCACGCCGCCCAGCATCATGAACAGGCAGCCGCCCCAGATCCAGGTGATGAAGGGCTTGTATTGCACGCGCACGATCCACTCGCCGGTGGGCAGCGACTCGCCCATCGAGATGTAGAGGTCGCGCCAGGCGTTGCTGTGCACGCCCGACTCGGTCATGGGGTTGCGCTGCACGCGGTAGATGCGCTTTTCCGGGAACACCGTGGCGACCAGCTTGTCGCCTTGCGTGATGTCCACGCGGGCCTGCATGGCGGCGTAGTTGGGGCCCTGCACTTCCTTCAGCGACTGCATGCTGAAGGTGTAGCCGGCCAGCGAGGTGTTGGCGCCGGGGCCCATCTTCACGTCGGCTTCCTGCGAGTAGGTGTTGACCATGGCCACGCCGAAGGCGAACACCGCGATGCCGAAGTGCGCGGCCATCATGCCCAGCATGGCCAGCGGCAGCTGGCGCGCGCGGTGCCACATCTGGCTGGTGCTGCCGCCCGGCGGCAGCAGGCGCTGCTTGAGGTCCACCAGCAGACTGGCGACGATCCAGAAGGCCATCAGCAGGCCGCCGGTGGTGGCCAGCGTGATCTTGCCGGCCAGCCAGCCCACCGCCACCGCAGCGGCGAGTGCAGCCACCAGCGCCCAGCGCAGGCGACGCCACAGCTCGCCGGCTTCGTCCTGCTTCCAGCGCGAGATGGGGCCGATGCCCATGACGAACACCAGCGGCGCCATCAACAGGCCGAACACGGTGTCGAAGTAGGGCGGGCCGACCGAGATCTTGCCCATGCCCAGGGCGTCCAGGAACAGCGGATACAGCGTGCCCAGCAGCACCGCGCCAGTGGCCACGGCCAGCATCATGTTGTTGACGAGCAGCAGCGACTCCCGCGACAGCGTGCCGAAGCGCTGGCCCAGCCCGACCTTGGGCGCGCGCCAGGCAAACAGCACCAGCGAGCTGCCGATGACGATGACCAGGAAGACCAGGATGAAGAGGCCGCGCTTGGGGTCGGTCGCAAAGGCATGCACGGACGACAGCACGCCAGAACGCACGAGGAAGGTGCCCAGCAGCGACAGCGAGAAGGCCATGATCGCCAGCCACACCGTCCAGACCTTGAAGCCGCCGCGCTTTTCGCTCACCGCCAGTGAGTGGATGAGCGCGGTGCCGGCCAGCCAGGGCATGAAGCTGGCGTTTTCCACCGGGTCCCAGAACCACCAGCCGCCCCAGCCCAGTTCGTTGTAGGCCCACCAGCTGCCCAGGCCGATGCCAAAGGTCAGGAAGACCCAGGCCGCCGTGGTCCACGGCCGCGTCCAGCGCGCCCAGGTGTTGTCGAGGTTGCCGCCCAGCAGCGCCGCGATGGCGAAGGCGAAGGCCACCGAGAAGCCCACGTAGCCCATGTAGAGCATGGGCGGGTGGAAGATCATGCCCGGGTCCTGCAGCAGCGGGTTCAGGTCACGGCCGTCGGCGGCGGCCGGCAGCAGGCGGTCGAAGGGGTTGCTGGTGAGCAGCATGAAGAGCAGGAAGCCCACCGCCACCAGCCCCATCACACCGAGGATGCGCGCCGCGAAGGCCAGCGGCAGCTTGCGGCTGAACAGCGCCACGGCCAGCGTCCACAGGCTGAGCATCAGCACCCACAGCAGCAGCGAACCTTCGTGCCCGCCCCACACGGCGGCGATGCGGAACTGCAATGGCAGCGCCGAGTTCGAGTTCTCGGCCACGTAGAGCACCGAGAAGTCGTTGCGCACGAAGCTCGCGGCGAGCATCACGAAGGCCAGCGTCACGCAGGCCGTCTGCCACTTGGCCAAGGGGCGCGCGAGCAGCATCCAGTCGGTGCGGCCGCGGTGCGCGCCCACGATGGGCAGCACGCCCTGCGCGATGGACATGGCGAGCGCGAAATAGAGCACCAGGTGACCGAGTTCCGGGATCATGGCTTGGCCCCTCCGTTCGACCCTTGCGCCATCTGGGCGCGCACCTTTTCGGCCTTCTGCACCGCGTCGGCGGCTTCCGGCGGCATGTAGTTCTCGTCGTGCTTGGCCAGCACCTCGCGCGCCACGAAGACGCCGTCGGAGCCGAGCTGGCCCTGGGCGACCACGCCCTTGCCTTCCTTGAACAGGTCGGGCAGCACGCCGTCGTACTTCACCGGCACGGTCTTGGCGGTGTCGGTGACGAGGAAGCGCACGGTCAGGCCCTCACGCACCACGGTGCCGGCTTCGACCATGCCGCCGACACGGAAGGTGCGGCCCTGCGGCGCCTCTTTCGCGGCGATCTGGCTGGGCGTGTAGAAGAACACGAGGTTGCTGTTGAAGGCGTTCAGCACCAGGGCCACCGCGGTGCCCACAGCGGCCAGCACGCCCACCGCAATGGCGGCGCGTTTGTGACGGGGCTTCATGGATTGATCTCCTGTTGCAACTCAGCGCGCGCGCGCCGGTGGCGCCCGCGCGCCAGCCAGACCTCGGCGGCGAGCACCGCGAAGGTCACGAAGTACGAACCCCACACGTAGAGGCCGTAGCCGCCCATGTGGACGAATTCATCGAAGGATTTCCACTGCTGCATCGTCGTCAAGCCTTGTTGCGCGTGGTCAGGGCACGCGCCCATTCGGTGTCGGCTTCCTGCTCCAGCACGATGGCGCGGGTGCGGGTGAAGGCGACGGCAAAACTGTAGGCCCAGAAGCTGAAGGTCATCAGAAGCATGGCCGTGAGCATGGTCGTCGCCATCTTCGGCGCCGCCGTCATGCTGATGGTGGCCCCTTGGTGCAGGGTGTTCCACCACTTCACCGAGAAATAGATGATCGGGATGTTCACCGCACCCACCAGGGCCAGCAGCGCACCGGCGTTGGCCGCGCGCCGCGCATCATCTATGGCTTCGGTGAGCGCGATGTACCCGACGTAGAGCAGCAGCAGGATGAATTCCGAGGTCAGGCGCGCGTCCCACACCCACCAGGTGCCCCAGGTCGGCTTGCCCCAGAGTGCGCCCGTCCACAGCGCGATGAAGGTCATCAGCGCGCCGGTGGGCGCCAGCGCGCGGGCGTACATGGCGGCCAGCCGGGTGTTGAACATCCAGCCGACGGCGGCCCAGAAGGCCATCACCAGGTAGATCAGCATCGACATCCAGGCCGCCGGCACGTGGATGAAGATGATGCGGTAGGCGTCGCCCTGCTGGAAGTCGCTGGGGGCGATGGCAAAGCCGGTCCACAGGCCAGCCAGGCCCAGCAGCACGGCCACGGCCCAGCACCAGGGCATGAGCTTGCCGGCCAGCGCGTAGAAGCGCGATGGGGCGGCAAAGGTGCTCCAGCGGAGCTTGGCGGAAGTCACGTTTTCGACTCAGACATCAATCGAGACATCAATCCAGCGTCAATCCAGAGATATGCGCAGCGCCGCCGCGGTGGCCAGCGGCGCGCCCAGCCCGGTAAGGATCAGCAGCGCCCCGAGCAGCGAGAAGTGCGCGCGCGGCGACAGCCCGCTGTCCATCGCCCCCACCGCACCGGTGCCGAAGATCAGCGTCGGGATGGTCAGCGGCAGCACCAGCAGGAACACCAGTGCCCCGCCGCTGCGCAGGCCGAGCGTCAACGCCGCACCCACCGCACCCAGCAGGCTGAGCACCGGCGTGCCGATCAGCAGCGTCGCCGCCAGCGTGATGATGGCCGGCACGCTCATGTCGAACAACACCCCCAGCAACGGTGCGGCCAGCACGAGCGGCAGGCCGGTGGCCAGCCAGTGCGCGAAGACCTTGCCGGCGACGATGGCCACCAGCGGCTGCGGCGCCAGCAGCATCTGCTCGAGCGAGCCGTCGGCGTGGTCGGATGCGAACATCTGCGTCACCGACAGCATGGCCGCCAGCAGCGCGCACACCCACACCACGCCCGGGGCGATCGTGCGCAGCGTCTGCGGTTCAGGCCCCACGCCCAGCGGAAACAGCCCGGCTGCGACGATGAAGAAGCCCAGCGGCAGCAGCGCTTCCACGCGTCGGCGGCGCGCCAGCAACAGGTCGCGGTGGGAGGTGGCCAGCAGCACTGAGCTCATGCCAGGTAGCGCGCGGCCGAGGAGTAGGGGCAAGGCATGGCGGGGCGGATTGTAGGCACCGCCTCCTGAAGGCTGCCTTGTGTCAGCTCAAGCCGGACGGGCCTTCAGGTCGAAGAGCTGCAGGCCGGGCATGGCGACGCTCTGGTGGCTGGTGAGCAACACGGCGCCGCCGCGGGCGGTGTGCGCGTTGAGCAGGCCCGACAGGCGCGCCGTGCTCTCGGTGTCCAGCGCGTCGTAGGGCTCGTCCAGGATCCAGGTGCGCGGCAGCTCGTCCAGCGCCAGCCGCGCCAGCGCGCCGCGGCGGCGCTGGCCTTGCGAGAGATGGCGCACGGCCAGGTTCCGCTGCGCCGCCAGGCCCAGGGTTTCCAGGGCCCGCGTGGCGCGGGCCAGCGCATCCGCGGCGTCCAGCTCGGCCAGGCGGCCGAGGTAGGCCAGGGCTTCGAGCAGCGACAGGTCGTCCTTCAGCGCATTGGCGTGGCCGATGTAGAGCAGGCTGCGGCGCGCTTCGTTGGCGCCGTGGCGCACTGGCTCGCCGTTCCACAGCACGTCGCCCGCGGCCGGTGCCGACAGGCCGGCCAGGATGCGCATCAGGCTCGTCTTGCCGCTGCCGTTGGTGCCGCGCAGCCAGGTGGCGCTGCCGGGCGGCAGGCGGATGTCCAGGCCTTCGAACAGCAGCCGGCGGCCGCGCCGGCAGGCGAGCGTGCGGCCTTCCAGCACGCCGGCTTTCATCGGTGACGCAGGGGACGAGACGGGTTCATGGGCGGCGATTGTGCGTCCCGCCCGTGCTAGAACCGGCGACGAGGAAGCCGCACCATGACCGAAGCCATCGACCGCACCCCCGCCCTGAGCGCGCAGATCGACGCTGCCGCCGCGGCCATCGAAGCCCAGGTCATCGCCTGGCGGCGCGACCTGCACCAGCACCCCGAACTCGGCAACCGCGAGTTCCGCACCGCCGGCATCGTGGCCGCCCACCTGCGTGCGCTCGGCTTCGACGCGCTGCGCACGGGCGTGGCCCATACCGGCGTGGTAGGCCTGCTGAAGGGCGCCCTGCCCGGGCCGGTGGTGGCGCTGCGCGCCGACATGGACGCGCTGCCCGTCACCGAGATGGTGGACCTGCCGTTTGCGTCGAAAGCCCGTGCGCCCTGGAACGGCGAAGAGGTCGGCGTGATGCACGCCTGCGGCCACGACTGCCACGTCGCCATCCTGATGGGCGTGGCCAGCGTGCTGGCCGGCCTGCGCGGGCAGCTGCGCGGCAGCGTGAAGTTCATCTTCCAGCCGGCCGAGGAAATGCCGCCCGAAGGTGAAGACGGCGGCGCCCAGATGATGATCGCCGAGGGCGTGCTGGAAAACCCGGTGCCGCGTGCCATCTTCGGCCTGCACGTCACCTCGCGCCTGCCGCTCAACGTCATCGGTGTGCGCTCGGGGCCGACGATGGCCAGTTCCGACAAGCTGAAGATCACCGTCACCGGCCGCCAGACGCACGGCGCCGCGCCCTGGCTGGGCGTGGACCCCATCGTCACCGCCGCGCAGGTGGTGCTGGGGCTGCAGACCATCGTCAGCCGCGGCCTCGACATCACGCGCGAGCCGGCGGTGGTGACCATCGGCGCCATCAAGGGCGGCAACCGCGAGAACATCATCCCTGACAGCGTGGAGATGCGCGGCACCATCCGCAGCTTCGACGAGGCCATGCGCGACGACATCCACGAGCGCGTGACGACGCTTGCTGAGGCCATCTCGCGCGGCTCGCGCGCCGGCTGCGAGGTGTGCATCCGCAAGAACTACCCGGTGACGGTGAACCACCCCGAACTCACCGCGGCCATGCTGCCCACGCTGCAGCGTGTGGCCGGTGCCGGGCGGCTGGAGATGATCAACAAGGTCACCGGGGCCGAGGACTTCTCCTTCTTCCAGCGCGTGATCCCGGGGCTTTTCTTCTTCCTGGGCGTCACGCCGCCGGGCGTGGACCCGGCCAGCGCGCCGAGCAACCACTCGCCGCATTTCCTGGCCGACGAGCGCGCCCTCGTGTTGGGCGTGCGCGCACTGGCGCAGGTGGCCGTGGACCACCTGGAACACGGGCACGACGCCGGCTGAAGCCCGCGCGCGGGCACCGCGCACCCGCGCGGTGCACAGGGCTGCCTAGAACTCCATCTCGAGCTCGTCGATGGCCTCGGGCTCCTGCTTCGCCGCGGCGATCCACTCCTTCATTTCGGGCAGCGCCAGGATGGTGTCGCAGTAGGCCGCGCAAGCCGGGTCCTCGACCTTCACGTCGTAGGTGCGCAGCCGCGTCACCACCGGTGCGTACATGGCGTCGGCCATGCCTTTTTGTGCGCCGTAGAGGAAAGGCCCGCCGTGCGCGGCCAGGCAGCCCTGCCAGATCTCGAGCACGCGGGCGATGTCGGTCTGGGCGCGGCTCCAGACCTTGAAGCCGGGGAAGCGGCCCTTCAGGTTCATCGGCAAGGCCGAGCGCAGCGAGGTGAAGCCCGAGTGCATCTCACCGCAGATGGCGCGGCAATGGGCGCGCGCGGCGCGGTCGGCGGGCAGCAGGCCGGCCTTGGGACGCACCTCGTTGAGGTATTCGGCGATGGCCAGGGTGTCCCACACCGTGACGCCGTTGTGGCGCAGGCAGGGCACGAGCATCGAAGGCGCCAGCAACAGCATCTCGGCCTTGGCGTCGGCGTCGTCGGGCGCGAGCATCACCTCAGCGAACTCCAGCCCGGCAAAACGCGCCAGCAGCCAGCCGCGCAGCGACCACGACGAGTAGTTCTTGCTGCTGAGCGTGAGTGTGGTGCGGGCCATGGTGGTCTCCTGTCAGGCGCGATGGCGTGCAAGTGACGTGCCATGGATTGGAGATGTCGCTTGGGTATGTAACTTGCCTGTACCTGAAGACCACTTCGGCAGGAACCAGGCCCATCGCGATGCTGTACTCCGCTTACCAGGCTTACCGCGACGGCATCGGCCCCTGGCAGCAGGCCGCGGGTTTCACCGCCGACTGGCTGGGCTTCGGGCTCAGGCAGCTCGGCAACTGGCCGGCACCGCCGCTGGCGCGCGAGGCTGCCGCCGCGGCCGATGTCTTCTCGCGCCTGCGGCTCACGCACCGCCGGCCCGGTTTCGGCATTCACGAAGTGCGCGTGGGCCCGGCCGGCGAAGAACGCATGGTGAAGGTGAGCGAGCGCACGCTGCAGGTCCGCCCCTTCGGCACGCTGCTGCGTTTCGAACGCGAAGAAGCTCCCGCAGAGCCCTTGCCCAAGGTGCTGGTCGTGGCGCCGCTGTCGGGCCACTTCGCCACGCTGCTGGCCGACACCGCGCGCACCATGCTCGAAGACCACGACGTCTACATCACCGACTGGCACAACGCGCGCATGGTGCCGCTGGCTGAAGGCCCGTTCGGGCTGGCCGAGTACATCGAGCACCTCATCGGCTTCATCGAGGCGCTGGGCGAGCATGTCCACCTGGTGGCGGTGTGCCAGCCCTGCGTACCGGTGCTGGCCGCGGTGGCGCTGATGGCGCAGCGTGAACATGCGGCGCCGCCGCGCAGCATGACGCTGATGGCCGGGCCCATCGACTGCCGCATCAACCCCACGCAGGTCAACACGCTGGCCACCAGCCAGCCCATCGAATGGTTCGAGCAGAACCTGGTGCACCCGGTGCCCTGGCGCTACCCCGGCGCCCATCGCAAGGTCTACCCCGGCTTCCTGCAGCTGTCGGCCTTCATGGCCATGAACCCCGACCGCCACAAGCAGGCCTTCCTCGATCTCTATCGCCACCGCCTGGAAGGCGCGCACGAAGCAGCCGAGACCACGGTGAAGTTCTACGACGAGTACTTCGCCGTCAACGACCTGCCGGCCGAGTTCTACCTGGAGACCGTGGCCCATGTCTTCCAGGAGTACAGCCTGGCGCGCGGTGCCTTCAGTGTGAAGGGCGAGGCGGTGGACCTGCGCGCCATCCGCCGCACGGCGCTGTTCACCGTGGAAGGCGAGCGCGACGACATCTGCAGCATCGGCCAGACGGTGGCCGCGCACGACCTCTGCACCGGCATCAAGCCCTACATGAAGAGCCACCACGTGCAGCTGGGCGTGGGCCACTACGGTGTGTTCAGCGGCCGGCGCTGGCGCCAGCAGATCTACCCGCGGGTGCGGGAGATGATCCACATGGTGAACTGAATCCGGCGCCGGCCATGCGTTCGCGGGGGGTGCGGCCTGAGCGCGAGAGGCGTAGATTCTGCTGGCGCTGTCTGTCCAGCGTTTGCCCAAGGAGAGGGATCATGAATATCGTGCGCCGTGTACTGGCACCCAGCCTCGCGGGGCTCTCGCTCCTGCTGTCCTCTGCGTCCTGGGCGGGGCCCATCTTCCTGACCGGGCATGACCCGGACTTCCACGCCCAGGACAGTGTCCATGCGCGCAACCTGCTCGGTGCGGCCTTGGGCTACGTGACCGGCGGCGCCTACACCAATACGACGAAGAAGTTCCTGTGGGTCGAGAGCTTCCTGGCGCCCACCGCGGGTCACCGGGTCGGCGAGGACGGTCTCAACGCCATGGGCTTGAGCAACGGAGTTCACTACGACTGGGTCAATGCCGCCGGCCTGGCTGCAGTCGACTTTTCGCAGTACGAAGCCATCGCCGTGGCGTCGTCGTTCGGCGGCATGCTCACGCGCGCCGAGCTGGACGGCCTGATCGCGCGTTCGGCCGACATCGCCGCCTTCGTCAACGCTGGCGGCGGCCTGATGGCACTGGCCGAGTGCGCCCCGGCGTCGGGCTTCTGCCTGACCGACACGCTGGGTGCCAACCCTGACCTGTTCGGCTTTCTGCCCGTCGACGTGACCTCGGTGGCCACCGCCGCGCCGTATGGCTTGACGGCGGCCGGCTCGGCGCTGTTCCCTACGCTGACCAATGCCGACATGAACGATCCGACGCACAACTCCTTCGGTGCGGTGGGCGGCCTCGCTGTGGTCGACACCGATTCGCGCGGCGTCGCCACCACGCTGGCCGGCAACGTGCAAATCACGGGCGGTGGCTTCAACGTGCCCGAGCCCGGCTCGCTGGCGCTGGTGGCCTTGGCCCTGGCAGGTCTGGGCGCGCTGCGGCGCGAGCGTCGCAACTGAGCGTCTGCGCCAGGGGCTCCCCGTTCAGGCGGCGTCCGGCAGTTCCACCCGCCACGGGTCGTAGGGGTAGAGCCATTCGTTGCGCGACTTCGCGATGTTGCGGTCGTGGAAGGCCTGCCGCATCTGCTCGGCGTCGTGGATCTGGTAGAGCTCGCCCATCTCGGCGCTCTCCTCGACGACCCGCCGCGTGCGCGGCCCGCGGTGGCGCTCGTAGACCTGCAGCGCCTGCGCCAGCGGCAGGTCCAGGTCCAGTGCGCGCGCCAACACCGCGGCGTCTTCGATGGCCATGGCCGCGCCCTGCGCCATGTAGGGCAGGGTGGCGTGCACCGCATCGCCCAGCAGCGTCACGCGCCTTGTGCTCCACACCGCGGAAGGCGCGCGTGTGTTGATGGCCCAGCGGTAGCACTGGTCCTTGTCGGCGGCGTCGATGACGGCGCGCACCATCGGGTGCCAGCCGGCGTAGTCGCTGTCCAGGTCCGACCAGGGCCGGCAGGTGGTCCACGACTCTTCTTCCCAGCCACGCGCGACGCAGCCGACGAAGTTGAGCAGCGCACCGCCGCGCAGGTAGTACATGACGCCGTGGTTGCCCGGCCCGCACCAGATGGTGGAGACGATGTCGGTACGCAGCGCCGGCGCAATGCGCTCGACGGGCACCAGCACGCGCCACACCACCTGGCCCGTGAACACCGGCTGGTCGGCACCCAGCACATGCTGGCGCACGGTGGACTTCACGCCGTCGGCGCCGATGAGCAGGTCGGCCTGCATCCGTTCGCCGTCGGTGAAAGCGATCGTCGCCTGGTCGGCGCCTTCCTGCACGCCCTGCACGCGGGCGCCCAGGCGCAGCGCGTGGGGGTCGAGATGGCGTACCGCCTGCACCAGCGCCGCGTGCAGGTCACCGCGGTGCATCTGCACGTAAGGCGCGCCGTGGCGTTCGCGGTGAGCGTCGCCCAGCGGAATGCGGTGCAGCAGCTCGCCGCTGTCGTGGCGCCGGAACTCGAAGGCCGCCGGCTTCACGCCCGTGGCCTCCAGCGCCGGCCCCAGGCCCAGGGCCTGCAGCACCTTCACGGCATTGGCGCTCATCTGGATGCCGGCGCCGACTTCACCCAGGCTGGCCGATTGTTCGACGACGCGCACACGGTGCCCGCGCTGCAGCAGGCAGGCCGCAGCCGTGAGGCCGCCCAGGCCGGCGCCGACGATGACGATGTTCATGGGATGAGTATCTCCGCGCCCGGCGCCAGCACGGTGCCGCCGGCCACCGCCCGCACCGCGCAGTACTTGAACTCGGGGATCTTGGCTACCGGGTCCAGCGCCGGGTTGGTGAGGCGGTTCACCGCCGCCTCGAACCAGCAGAAGGCGACGAAGACGGTGCCGCGCGGCGAGCTTTCGTCGTCGCGCGCGTAGAGCGTGATGCGGCCGCGGCGCGAGGCCAGCGTCACCGTGCCGCCCGGCCGCACGCCGAGTGCCGCCATGTCCTGCGGATGCATCAGCGCCACCGGGTCGGGCTCGATGGCGTCGAGCACGCCCGAGCGCCGCGTCATGCTGCCGGTGTGCCAGTGCTCGAGCTGGCGGCCGGTGATGAGCACCAGCGGGTAGTCGGCGTCGGGGCGCTCGTCGGCCGGGATGATGTCGGCCGGCACGAAGCGCGCGCGGCCGCTGGCGGTGGGGAAGTGGTCGGTGAAGACCACCGCCTCGCCGGCGTCGCCTTCGGCATGGCAGGGATAGGTGACCGCGCCTTCCCGCCGCAGCCGCTGCCAGGTGATGCCGGCGATGCTGTGCATGGTGTGGCGCATCTCGTCGAAGACCCGCGCCACGGCGTCTTCGCAGGCGCGATGGTCGGGCTCCTCGGTGCGGCCGTAGCCGCGCCAGTCCAAGCCCAGTTGCTGCGCCATGTCGACGAGGATCGCCAGGTCCTGCCGCGCCTGCCCCGGCGGCGCCAGCACCGGGCGCGCCAGCTGCACCAGGCGGTCGGTGTTGGTGAAGCTGCCCCACTTTTCGGCAAAGGCCGAAGCCGGCAGCACCACGTCGGCCAGCGCCGCGGTTTCGGTGAGGAAGATGTCCTGCACCACCAGCAGGTCCAGGTGCGACAGCGCCAGCCGCGCATGGCTGGCGTCGGGGTCGCTCATGGCCGGGTTCTCGCCCATCACGTAGAGGCCGCGCACTTCACGCGCTTCGATGGCGCGCATCACCTCCACCACCGTCAGGCCGGGGCGCAGGCTGAGTGTCTCGGCCGGCACGCCCCAGGCCTGGGCCATGCGGGCCTGCACCGCGGTGTCGTCGACGTGCTGGTAGTCGGGATACATCATCGGTATCAACCCGGCGTCCGACGCACCCTGCACGTTGTTCTGCCCGCGCAGCGGGTGCAGGCCGGTGCCGGGGCGGCCGATCTGCCCCGTCATCAGCGCCAGCGCGATGAGGCAGCGCGCGTTGTCGGTGCCGTGCACGTGCTGGCTGATGCCCATGCCCCAGAGGATCATCGACGCGCGGCTGCTGGCGTACAGACGCGCCACGTCGCGCAGCGTGTCGGCGCCGATGCCGCAGATCGGTGCCATGGCCTCGGGGCTGTAGCCGCGCAGGTTCTGCACCAGCGCGTCGTAGCCGTCGGTGCGCGCCGCGATGAAGTCCGGGTCGACCAGGCCTTCCTCGACGATGACGTGCATCAGCGCATTGAGCAGGGCCACGTCGGTGTCGGGCCGGAAGTGCAGCGCGTGGGTGGCGATGCGCGCCAGCTCGCTGCGCCGCGGGTCGATGATCACCAGCTTCGTGCCGGCGGCCACCGCGTTCTTGATCCAGGTGGCCGCCACCGGGTGGTTGACCGTGGGGTTGGCGCCGATGATCACCACCACCTCGGCATGCGCCACGTCGCGCACCGGGTTGCTGACCGCGCCCGAGCCGATGCCTTCGAGCAGCGCCGCCACGCTGGAGGCATGGCACAGCCGCGTGCAGTGGTCGACGTTGTTGCTGCCGAAGCCCAGGCGCACCAGCTTCTGGAAGAGGTAGGCCTCTTCGTTGCTGCCCTTGGCCGAACCGAAGCCGGCCAGCGCGCGCGGGCCGTGCGTGTCGCGCAGGCGGCGCAGGCCGCCGCCTGCGTGTTCCAGCGCTTCTTCCCAGGTCGCCTCACGGAAGGCGCTCATCGCTGCAGCCGGCGTCACCTCGGGGTCTTTGGGCACGCCGGCCTTGCGGATCAGCGGCACCGTCAGCCGCTGCGGGTGGCGCACGTAGTCGTAGCCGTAGCGGCCCTTCACGCACAGCCGGCCGCTGTTGGCCGGGCCGTCGCGGCCTTCGACGAAGAGGATCTGCTCGTCCTTGACGTGG
>JANNFE010000427.1:0-14890 GCA_031379415.1 Betaproteobacteria bacterium
CCCCCCCCCCACATATTTCTAAAAATCACAACCGCGTTGTTTCGGGCCCGGGGCAACGGCCAAACCCCCACAATGCCCTGGGGGATTTGCGCGTTTGTCCAACGCCGCCATCGGGCCGAAGACGCGCTTTCGTGTTCCGAAATCTCTGGGGCGGCGTACTAGGGGCCGGGCGCGCCTGCGCCGGCCCTGGCCGCTGCGCATGTCCGCTCTGGCGCGCCCAACCCGTACAGGAACCACACCCGCAACGCCGCCGCCATGCCCCAGACGCCCGATCTCGCCGCCCACTGGCCGCAGCTGGACCGCCTGCTCGACGAAGCGCTGGACCAGCCACCTGCCGCGCGTGAAGCCTGGCTGGCTGCGCTGACGCCCGAACATGCGGGCTTGAGCGACACGCTGCGCCGCCTGCTGCAGGCGCACCGGCAGGCCGAGACGCAAGACTTCCTGGGTGCGCTGCCCGCGCTGGCCGCCGGCACCCAGGCAAGGCAGGAAGACGACACCGATCTGCCGCAAGCGCACGACGTGGTGGGCCCCTACCGCCTGCTGCGCGAGCTGGGCCGCGGCGGCATGGGCACGGTGTGGCTGGCCGAGCGCGACGACGGCCAGCTCAAGCGCCCGGTGGCGCTGAAGCTGCCGCAACTGAGCTGGGCGCGTGGCCTCGCCGAACGCCTGGCGCGCGAGCGCGACATCCTGGCCACGCTGGCGCACCCGCACATCGCACGCCTGTACGACGCCGGCGTCGACACCCAGGGCCGGCCCTGGCTGGCGCTGGAATACGTGCAGGGGCAGAGCCTCGACGCCCATGCGCAGGCCGCGGGGCTCAGCGTGGCGCAGCGGCTGCAGCTGCTGCTGCAGGTGTGCGAGGCCGTGGCCTACGCGCACAGCCGGCTCATCATTCACCGCGACCTCAAGCCCGGCAACATCCTCGTCAGCGATGACGGACAGGTCAAGCTGCTCGACTTCGGCATCGCCAAGCTCACGCAAGGCGACACCGCCGAGGCCTCGGCGCTCACGCGCTTGAGCGGCATGGCCATGACGCTGGACTACGCCAGCCCCGAGCAGGTGCGCGGCGAGCCGCTGTCCACCGCCAGCGACGTCTACAGCCTGGGCGTGGTGGCTTATGAACTGCTGACCGGCCAGCGCCCTTACCGCCTGAAGCGGGGCAGCGCGGCCGAGCTGGAAGAAGCCATCACCAGCGCCGAGCTGCCCCTGGCCAGCAGCCGGGCTGGCGACGCGGTGCTTCGCAAGGCGCTGCGCGGCGACATCGACGCCATCCTCAACAAGGCGCTGAAGAAGAACGTGGCCGAGCGCTACGCCACCGTCGACGCGCTGGCGCTGGACATCACGCGCCACCTGAAGAGGGAAGCGGTGCTGGCGCGGCCCGACGCACTGGCCTACCGCGCGGCCCGCTTCCTGCGCCGCCACCGCCTGCCGGTGGCGGCCGGCGGCGCCGTGGCTCTGGCGCTGGTGGCGGGCACCGGCGTGGCCTTGTGGCAGGCGCAGCAGGCCCGGCAGCAAGCCGAGCGGGCGCGCCTGGAAGCGCAGCGCGCCACTGTGGTGGGCAACTTCATGCTGGACAGCTTCGCTCGCATGTCGGCCGACGCCAAGTTGCGCAGCCTGGGCGGGCGTGAACGCATGGGCGAAGCGCTGGCCACCGAGCTGCAGCGCGTGGAGCCCCGCGCCGCCAGCGAGCCCGGCGCCGTGGCCGAGGTCTTCGGCACCGCGGCCAGCCTCTACAACTACCTGCACCAGCCGCAGGCGCAGATCGACGCCGCGCGCAAGGAGCTGGTTTACCTGCAGCGCGCTGGCGAGTCGCCGGCGCGGCGGGCCGAAGCGCAACGCAACCTGGCCCTGGCGCTCAGCCGCCAGGGCGACTTCGAAGCGGCCATCGCCGAGTGCCAGGCCGGCCTGGCCATCGCACCCGCCGGCCCCGCCCTGCCCGACCGCGTGCTGCGCGCGCGGCTGCACCGGGCCCTGGCGCGCTATGCCATTGCGCTGGGGCGCCCGCACCAGGCCCACGCTGCCAGCACGGCGGCGCTGGCGCAGTTCGACGGCTGGGATCTGGGCACGCTGGGCTCCTCTCTCAACCACTACGGATCGGCGGCCTCCGAGCACGCGATGTATGCCGCCACCCTCGGACGCGACGACGAGGCGCTGGCCACGCTGGCCCGCGTGGACGCGCTCTACGCCCGCGCGTCCTACATGAAGGAAGCTGACCGCGCAGACGTGGAACTGGCGCGCGGGCGGGCGCTCATCGAAATGGGCCGCTACAGCCTGGCCATCCAGGCCGTGCGCGAAGCCGGGCGCCTGTATGCGCCGCAATTCGGTGCCGTAGGTCGCAACGCCGACACCGTCGACGGCTGGCTGGCCCTGGCGCTCACCCGCGCCGGGCAGCATGCCGAGGCTGAAACCCTGCTGGCGCGCATCCGCGAAGCCGGCCGCATCAAGGTCTGGCGCTACTCGGCGGAGCTGGCGCTGGCACAGGGCCAGCTGGCACAGGCCGATGTCTGGCTGCAACGACTGCAAGCCGATCCGTCGGCTCGTGGGGCCGGCGAAGAAGCCGCAGCCGGCGTGCTGCGGCTGCGCTGGCTGGTGCTGTCGGGCCGGCACGCCGAGGCGGTGGCGCTGGCCCGCACGCTGGAGTCCGTGGCCAGGCAGCAACTGGACGCGCCACCGCGCATGCTGCGGGAGATCAACACCCTGCAGGCCCAGGCCGCCGCCGCGCTGTCGCGCTGACGACCGCCAGCCGGCTCCGCGCTCAGGCCAGCTTCACCGCCGTGCCGCTGACCGCCACCATCATCATGCCGTTCTCGGCGCCCAGCACCTCGTAGTCGAAGTCGATGCCCACCACGCCGTCGGCACCCAGTTCCCTGGCGGCGGCCACCAGGTCTTCCAGCGCCGCATCGCGTGCGCCGGACAGCGCGCGCTCGTAGCCACCCGCGCGGCCGCCCACCACGTCGCGCACCGAAGAGAACAGGTCGCGGAAGATGTTGGCGCCGATGATGGCCTCGCCATTGACGATGCCCAGGTAGCGCTCGACTCGCGCACCTTCGCCGTTCGGCACCACCGTCGACAGGAAGAAGCCTTCATCCTTCTTCGAGAACCAACCCATCGCCTGCTCCTGCAGCAGGCCCATGCCCGCCGTGACGCGCATTCTGGCGCGCCGCCCAGTACGGGCATCATGCAGGGCTGATGTCCGCCGCCGCCCCTTCCGCACCCTCCATCCGCGCCACGCTGCGCCACGGCGCCTTCCGCGCGCTGCTCTCCGGCGGCACCCTCTACTTCATCGGCAACGCCATGCAGGCCATGGCCGCGGCCTGGCTGATGGTGGAGGTGACAGGCTCGTCCTTCCTGGCGGCGCTGGTGCAAACCGCGGTCTTCCTGCCCATGTTTCTGCTGGCCCTGCCGGCCGGCGTGCTGGCCGACACCACCGACCGCCGCCGCCTGATGCTGGGTGCGCTGATCGTGCAGGCGGCGCTGGTGGCGCTGTTGGCGCTGCTCTTCCTGCTGGGCGTGGCCGGCGCCGCCACGCTGTTGTTGCTGACCTTCCTGGCCGGCTGCTGCACGGCGATGCTGAGCCCGTCGTGGAACTCCGGCATCGTCGACGTGGTGCCACGCGACGAGCTGCCGCAGGCCATCACGGCCATCGGCATCAGCTACAACAGTGCGCGTGCGCTGGGCCCGGCGCTGGCCGGCTTGATCTACGCGCAGTTCGGTGCCGGCTGGGTCTTCGTGTTCACGGTGCTGGGGGTTGCGGCACTCTTCGAGAGCGTGCGCCGCAACCCGCCGCGGCCGCACCTGCCTTCGCGCCTGCCGGCCGAGCGGCTGTGGGGCGGCATGCTGAGCGCACTGCGTTTCGCGCGCCACTCGGAAACCGTGCTGGCGCAGCTGGTGCGCACGGTGGCCTACAGCGCCGCGGGCTCGGCCCTGTGGGCGTTGCTGCCGGTCATCGGCCAGCGCCAGCTGGGCCTGGGCGCTACCGGTTTCGGCCTGCTGATGGGCTGCCTGGGCACGGGCGCGGTGCTGGCCGGCCTGGTCATCGGCCGGCTGCGCACGCGGCTGGGGCTGGAGACGCTGGTGCTCATCGGCGGCGCCACCTTTGCGGTGGTGATGGCGGTGGCCGCGCTGTCGAACATCCGCCTGCTGACCTATGCCGCGCTGATGGCCGGCGGCGCTTCGTGGATGAGCGTGATGTCCACCTACAACACGGCCACGCAGACCAGCGTGCCGCCCTGGGTGCGGGCACGCGCGACCTCGATGCACACGCTGTGCGCCCTGGGCTCCTTCGCCATCGGCTCGGCCTTCTGGGGTGCCTTGTCGGACATCGTGGGGCTCACGGCCGCGCTGCTCATCGCCGCCCTCGCCATGGCCGCCGGCCTGTTGCTGGCGCGGCCCTTCCCGCTGCGCATGGGCGGCCTGCTGGAAGTGACGCAGGTGCCGCTGTCGCAGGATCTCTTCGTGGCCCACGAGCCCGACCCCGAGGCCGGCCCGGTGGCGGTGGAGATCGGCTACCGCGTGCGGCCGGAAAGCACCCAAGCCTTCCTGGACGACGTGGTGCTGCTGCGCGCACCGCGCAAGCGCGACGGCGCCACCTTCTGGCGCATCTACCGCGACCTGGCCGACCCTTCGCGCTACCTGGAACGCTTCATCGTCACCAGCTGGGCCGACTACCTGCACCAACGAGCGCGCGTCACGCTGGCCGACCAGGAGCTCGAAGCGCAGCTGCTCACCCACCTGCTGCCGGGCGAAATGCCGACCATGCAGCACTACATTGCAGAACGTTGATGCATGCTGACACCACGCAAACGCGCAGGGAGCCGAGACAGGCGCACCGGCAAGTGCACGGCGGCAGCACACTAGCGTGTGTCTAGGGATCGAAGTGATCCTTCGATCTATCGAAGTGTGGTTTACTACTGTCCATGCATACAGTTTCAGGTCCGACGGTCATCGACTTGTTCGCCGGAGCAGGCGGCATTGCGGAGGGATTCAGGCAAGCAGGGTTTCAGTCGGTCGCGGCCTCTGACATCGACCCTGACGCATGCGCTACCTTCGCGCGCAATTTTCCCGATGCCGTTGTGATTCATGGTGATTTGCGATCAGCGCCCGTGAAGTCGGCGCTGCTCGAAGCCGGCAGGCATGCTGACGTGGTGGTTGGTGGTCCGCCTTGCCAGGCGTTTTCGCAAGTCCGGAATCACACACGCCTGATCGATGATCCGAGGAACGCGCTGTACAAGGAGTTCGTCGAAGTGGTGAGCAGGGTCTTGCCTGCGGCTTTCCTCATGGAGAACGTCACTGGCATCGACCAGATGGGCTTCCGCGAGCAGATTGCGTCCGACTTGGCGTTGGCAGGCGAGTACGACGTCCTGCCACAGGTCATCGACGCAGCGGATGTTGGCGTGCCGCAAACGCGAGAACGGCTGGTGTTCATCGGCGTACGAAAGAGTTCTGGTCGGTCTGCTCCATGTGTCGAACGGTCTGGTGTCTGTCAAGCAGTTGCTCTTGAACGCAAGCTTTGTCGCAACGGGGCCTTTCAGTATGAGCTCGCTGTAGCTGAAGACATGTTCTCACCAAGCTTGGCGGCTGCGCTCGGTGACGCTGAAGACATCAGAGCAGTCACCGCCTGGCAGGCCATCTCTGATTTGGCCACCTTGCCAGTTGGAAACCGATCGGACGAAATGGAATACAAGCGCCTTGCTTCACCAGGGTCGGCGTATCAGCGCCTCATGCGACAAGGCAATGGAGAACTGATCCGAAATGTTCAGGTGCCCAGGCTTCGACAAGATACATCGTTGCGCCTGCAGGCAATACCACCCGGTGGTAATCACCGCGACTTGCCTGATGCGTTGATGCAACGTAATCTGAGTGGCCAGAAGTGGGGCCCCGAAAATGGCAGTGGCCTGCTTTCCCGACGCCACTACTACGCATACCGTCGCCTCCATCCGGACCTATGGTCCTGGACGCTGAACACGAAGGCAGACTCGGTCTACCACTACAAAGCGCTTCGGTCACTCTCCGTTCGAGAATTCGCTCGACTTCACTCTTTCCCAGACAGATTTGTTTTCACGACTGATCCACGAATCGGGCCCCTTCTCGGGCGACATGACGGCGGAGCAGCGCACTCCAGGTACCGACAAGTCGGGAATGCGGTTCCGCCGCTTTTGGCCAAGGCGTGCGCGAGCGCCATCCGGCGCGCCGTGTTTGAGCGAATAACCGACCGCGAACTCATTGCTGCCTAATCGTCGATGCCATATGCCCCGAGCCCCGCAGTGGCACAGCCTGCGCAGCGCATAAGGGCTCCGTTCGGATCGAAGAATCGTCAGCGCCTGATTGACGAGTTTCTGTCGTCTTCGAGCGAACCGCCCTGGCTGTCCGTCTATCGCTTGCTCCTCTGGGCCGACAAGACGACCGGACTGGCGCACTGCTACGAGAGCGACAAGTGTCAGCCCGGAAAGCCTTGGCATCCGCGGTCGCTGAGGTTTCACGCGTGGCTTGCCAACGAACTCGCGGCTCAGCCTCGTCAGGTGGACGAGCAGATCGATTGGCTGTTTCGGCGAACCGCCAGCGACTACGCCCACCACATGGTGGAGCAATACAAGACTCTGCTCAACCGGGCGGCGATCCAACGTGCACCGTATGCCGAACTCGACTTCCCTGAGCCGGGCGAAGATGCAGCGATAGTCGGGATCATTCGAGACGTTCTTGGAACTCGTTTGGCTGAGCAACCTTCGCCTGATGAATGGCGCGAACTCACAGCGCGCATCCGAGAATTGATCGCCGTCGAGAACAAGCGGAAAAATCTCGTTGGCGAGGGTTTTGAAGACGTGCTGTGCGCTGTCGCACGACAGTTCGATACCGATGCTGTTCTGGACGTGCAAGCCCGCTGCCTGTTGTCATCGGTTCCTGGCTTCGCCAATACTCGGATCGGTGACAAGCCAATCCGAGTAGATCTTGCGCTTGTGCGGAAATCCGACACCCACCGCACTATCGTGACCGCAAAGTGGAGTATCCGCGCCGACCGTGAACAGCAGTTCTCGGCAGAGTTCGCCAACTACGTTCGTGCGAAGTCGGACATTCGCCCCTTCGACTACGTGCTGGTAACCAACGAGTTCGACCCTGCCCGCCTCGCCCGAGCGTGCGAATTTTCAGCTGGCAATTCAGGAATGTTCAGTCGCTTGGTACACATGAATCCTGAGGCGCTGCGCGCGGCGTATGGTCCCAATCCAGAGTCGACCATGAAGCGTGTCATGGACTTCATCGACAACAAGAGGATCATCGGTGTTGATGCCTGGCTTGAGGGGCTGACGCTTCCTTCGGTCTGATCGGATCGGCCGACCTAACGCGAATCCTGGGCGTGGATCTGCAGCGCCTCCAGGAAGCGCGACACCATGTTGTAGGCGGCAATGGTGGCCGCCGCCTCCACGGTTTCACGCTCCCCCAGGCATGCGCGCACGGTGGCCATGATGTCGGGCGCGAAGTGGATGTCGCGTGTCATCGCATCGGTCAGGCGCAGCACGGCGCGTTCGGTGGCGCTGAACAGTTCGCTGCCCTCCCACTGCGCCAGCGCATCGAGCTGGGCCTGGCTCACGCCTTCCTGCAGCGCGATGGGCGCGTGCTGGCCCGCTTCATAGGGCGCGCCGTTGAGTGCCGCCACGCGCATGATGATCAGCTCACGCAGGGCCCCGCTCAGCTGCAGCTTCTGCCGCACCGCGGTGAGGTAGGTGAGCCAGCCCTCGGCCAGCGGCGGGCTGTGCAACAGCATCTGGTACAGGTGCAGCACATGGCCGCGTTCGGCCACGATGCGCTGCACCAGCGGCTGGGCCTCGGGCGCCGACAGGTCGGCATAGGGCAGACGGGCCATCACACGGCTCCTCGGGTGTTGACGTAGAGGGCGTACAGCGAATGGCTGCTGGCCATGAACAGGCGGTTGTTGTGCGTGCCGCCGAAAGACAGGTTGGCGCAGCGCTCGGGCAGCGCGATGTGCGCCAGCGGCCGGCCTTCGCGGCTGTAGACGCGCACGCCGTCCCAGTCCTCGGCCTTCGCTCCCGCCGCGCCGGTGCTGCCCAGGCCGCACCAGACGTTGCCCGCCACATCCACCGCCATGCCATCGAAGGCACCCGGCCCGCCCGCGTCGACGAAGAGGCGCTTGTTGCGCAGCGAGGCGCCCACCACGTCGTAGGCCCAGATCTTCCGGTGCGGCATGGCCCGGCTTTCGACGACGTAGAGGATGCGCTCGTCGGGGCTGAAGGCCAGGCCGTTGCTGCAGTTCAGGTCGTCGATGAGCATGGCCAGCGCACCTGTCGCGGCGTCGATGCGGTAGACGCCGTGCGGCAGTTCGGGCGTGGCCGGCGCGCCTTCCCACCAGCCCAGGATGCCGAAGGGCGGGTCGGTGAACCAGACGCTGCCGTCGCTGTGGCAGACGATGTCGTTGGGCGAGTTCAGCGGCTTGCCGTCGAAGTGACTCGCCAGCACGGTGATGCGACCGTCGTACTCGGTGCGCGTGACGCGGCGCGTGAGGTGTTCGCAGGTCAGCAGCCGGCCCTGGCGGTCACGCGCCAGGCCGTTGGCGTGGTTGCTGGGCTTGCGGAAATCGCTCAGCGCGCCCGAGCAGTCGTCCCAGCGCAGGATGCGGTTGTTGGGGATGTCGCTGAAGAGCAGGAAGCGCCCGTCGCCGAACCACACCGGCCCTTCGGCCCAGTAGCAATCGGTGGCCAGGCGCTCCACCGTGCCCGAGAGCAGGCGCAGCGGCAGGAAGGCCTCGTCCAGGACCTGGATGCGCGGGTCGGGGAAGCGCAGGCTGGGCGTGAAGTCAGGGTTCATGCGGGCAAGCTTAGCGGGGCGGTGGCCGGCATGGTGCAACATCGCGACCGATGAACGCGCCCATCCCTTTCGCCCTGCGCGGCGAGCACATCACGCTGGACGCGCTGCTCAAGGCTGCCGGCCTGGCCGGCAGCGGTGGCGCGGCGAAGGTGATGATTGCCGAAGGCCAGGTGCGCGTGAACGGCGAGCCCGAAACCCGCCGCGGGCGCAAGCTGCGCGCTGGCGACCTGGTGGTGCTGGGCGACGCGCAGCTCCGCCTCGTTGCGCCCTGAACCGCGCCCTGAACAAAAAACAAGACCATGGACTATCCGCGCTACAACCCGCAATCGCCCGTCACCCCGCTGGCCCCGGCCGAGATCGACGCGCTCGACCGCCTGCTGCAGGCCCTGCCCGCCGACGGCGCCATGACGCTGGACGGTGCCGACGGCTTTCTCACCGCGCTGCAGGCCGGGCCGCCCGAGCTGCTGGCCACCTGGCCCACCGCCGACTGGCTGCCCTGGGTGTGGGGCGGCGACGGCCCGCTGGGCAACCAGGAGGCCCGGCCCTTCGCCAGCAAGCGCCAGCGCAAGGACATCGTGGTGCTGCTGCTGCGCCACCTGCGCCACCTGGGCGAGCAGTTCGCCAGCGCGCCCGATGACTGGGAACCCATCTTCAGCGTCGCCGAGAAGGGCGCCGACGAATGGGTCGATGCCAGCGACTGGTGCGCCGGCTTCCTGCAGGCCGTGGACCTGATGCCCGATGCCTGGGGCGATGCCTGGGCCGACCCGGCACTGGCCCGGCTGCTGATGCTGGGCGGCGGGCTCGAAGGCGTGGCGCTGGAACACACGCTGCCCGACAACGACCTGGCCGCCATCGATGCCGCCAGCCGCAGCGTGCCCGAAGCCGTGTTGGCGCTGCACGCGCGCTGGCACGGCAGCTGAGCGGCGCTCATCGCTCCGGCGATGCCGTCGGGCGCGTGCGCCGATACTCCGCCGACCGCGCCGCGAGCGCCCATGCCCGCTGCTAGAGTGCCCACAACACGAAAGGTAGGGAGATGCGGGGCTTGACGATCGGCGTGGTGGTGCTGGGTGCCTGGGTGGGCGGTGTGCTCGGCGAAGGCTTCGGGGCGCTGGCCGGGGCGCTGCTGGCCTGGCTGGGCCTGCGCGTGCACCGCCAGGGGCAGGACATCGCGGCGCTGCAGCAGGCGCTGCAGGCCCTGCAGGGCGGGCGCGTGATGCCGCTCGACGTGTCGGCGGCGGAGGCACCGGGCTCGGAACCCTTGCAGGACATCGCCATCGCTGATGTCGCGGCGCCCGCGGCAAAGTCCCCGGCACTGGCACCGACGCCTGAGCCCATAGCGCTCGCGACCCCAGAGGCGCCGCTGGCCGAGGAGCCCCTGTCAGCACCCGGCAACGGCCTGCTGGTGCGCCTCAGGTCCTGGCTGCTGGGCGGCAACACCATCGCCAAGGCCGGCGTCGGCATCCTCTTCGTCGGCCTGGCCTTTCTGGCGCGTTATGCCAGTGAACATGTGCAGGTGCCGGTCGAACTGCGCCTGGCCGGCATCGCCGCGGTGGCGCTGGTGCTGCTGGGCCTGGGCTGGCGGCTGCGCCTGTCGCGGCCCGGTTATGCGCAGGCGCTGCAGGGCGGCGCGGTGGCGGTGCTCTACCTCACGCTCTTCGTCGCCTTCCGCAGCTACGGCGTGCTGGGTGCCGGGCCGGTATTCGTGGCCATGGTGGTGGTGGCCGCATTGGCCGCGGCGCTGGCCGTGCTGCAGGACGCGCGCGCGCTGGCGATCATCGGTGCGTTGGGCGGCTTTGCCACGCCGCTGCTGGTGTCCACGGGCAGTGGCGACCATGTCGCGCTCTTCTCCTACTACCTGGTGCTCGACCTCGGCATCGCCGCCGTGGCCTGGTTCAAGACCTGGCGCCTGCTCAACGTGGTGGGCTTCGTCTTCACCTTCGTCGTCGCCACGGCCTGGGGCGGCCTGTCCTACCGCAGCGAGCACTACGCCAGCAGCCAGGCCTTCCTGGTCGCCTTCTTCCTGCTCTTCAACGCCGTGCTGATGATGCCGGCGCGGCGCCTGGCCGCCAGCAGTTCCCCGGGCGGCACGGCGCGCAGCGACGCCTGGGTCAACGGCAGCCTGCTGTTCGGCCTGCCCACCATCACCTTCGTGCTGCAGCATGGGCTGGTGCGCCACTGGGCCTATGGCACGGCGCTGTCGGCGCTGGTGCTGGCCGCCTTCTACGTGGTGATGGCAACGCGCATGAAGCGGCAGCCGGCGCTGGCCGTGACCTTCGAGGCCACGCTGGCCATCGCCACCGTCTTCCTGACGCTGGTGATCCCATTTGCGCTGGACGCGCGCAGCACCGCCGGTGCCTGGGCGCTGGAAGGCGCCGGGCTGCTGTGGCTGGGCCTGCGCCAGCGGCGGCGCTTGCCGCGCGCCTTCGGCTATGCGCTGTTCGTGCTGGGCAGCGGCTCGCTGGTCTTGTCGACCTGGTGGCAGCCCACGCCCAGCGGCATCTTCAACGCCTGGTTCATGAACGCGCTGCTGGTCGCCGCCGGAGCGGTGGGCGGGGCCTTCTTCGTGCAGCGCGGGCGCCTGGCCGGTGGGTTGATGAAGTTCGAAGCCAGCGCCGAACCGCTGCTCATCGCGCTGGGCGCGCTGTGGGCGCTGGCCGCGGTGGCCTGGCAGGTCGACCAGGTGGTGCCCGCGCGCTGGGCCGTCGCCGCCTGGCTGGTGGGCCTGAGCCTCATCGCCGGCCTGTGCACGGCCTTGTGCGTGCGCCTGCACTGGCCGGGCATCAGCGCGCCAGCGCTGGCCTTCGTGCCGCTGCTCTTCGTGGCGCTGGGGCACAGCACCTGGCAGCTGCCCAGCCCGGCCGCGGCGGGTGGCTGGTGGGCCTGGCCGCTGGCCATCGCCACGCAGGCTCTGGTGCTGTGGCGCGCGGCACCCGCATGGCCGCCGTCGCTGCGGCGGGCGGTGCACGCGCTCGGCGTGCTGTTGCTGGCGGCAGGGGGCGCGCTGCAGGGTGCGGCCATCACGCGCGACTGGGGCGACGAGCAGAGCGCGTGGGCCTGGCTGGGCTGGTTCCTGCTGCCGGCGCTGCTGCTGGCGCTGCTGCCGCGCGCGGCGACGGCGCGGTGCTGGCCGGTGAGCGCCGAGCCTGCGGCCTACCAGAAGGCCGGTGCCGGCGTGCTGGCGCTGGGCCTGCTGCTGTGGACGCTGCTGGCCAACACCTTCTCCACCGGCACGGCACTGCCGCTGCCGCATGTGCCGCTGCTCAACCCGCTGGACCTGGGCCTGGCCGCCGCGCTGCTGGCCTGCGCGCTGTGGGCGCGCAGCGACGCAGCGCGCGCCGTCTTCGACCAGGCGCCGGCCCTGCCCTCGGCGCTGCTGGGCGCTGCCGGCTTCGTGTGGCTGAACGCGATGCTGGTGCGCGGCTTCCACCACTATGGCGGCGTGCCCTATCGCTTCGATCAGTGGACGGCGTCGCTGGCCGTGCAGACCGGCATCACGCTGCTGTGGTCGGCCACGGCGCTGGTGCTGATGTGGCTGTCGGCGCGGCGCGGCCATCGCGTGCTGTGGATGGTGGGCGCGGCGCTGCTGGCCGCGGTGGTGGCCAAGCTGCTGCTGGTCGATCTGTCGGGCAGCGGCACCGTCACGCGCATCGTCTCCTTCATCGGCGTGGGCCTGCTCATGCTGGTCATCGCCTACGTGGCGCCACTGCCTGGCACCCAGTCTGCCAACGAGTCGGCCCGTGAGAACCGCTAGCCAGATCGGCGCGCTGCTGCTGGTGGTGGTGCCCACCTGCGCCGCCGAACCCGCCTTCCGCTACAGCGCACCGCTCAGCGTGACGCAGCCCGGCGCCTACGTGATGCTGCCACTGCCGGCCAGCGCCTACGCCCGCAGCCAAGGCGTGGGCCTGTCAGACCTGCGCCTGCTCGATGCCCGCGGCGAGCGCGTGCCCCATGCGCTGCTGCCGCCGCGCGCCGACGCGGTGCAGGAGCGCGAGACCTTGCGCGAGGCCACGGCCTACCCGCTGCCGCGCCGCACGGCGCCGGGCGCGGCGCCGGGCCTGCCGGTGGAAGTGATGGTGCAGGGTGACACCATCCGCGTGCGCCGCCCGGCCGCCGCAGCGCCCGTGGCATCACCCGGCTGGCTCTTCGACCTGGGCGAACGCGTCCGCGACGCGCCCGCGCCGATGGCCTTGCGCCTGGCCTGGTCGGGCCAGGCCGACTTCGGCGTGGCCTACGACATCGACCTCAGCGACAACCTGCGCGACTGGCGCCGCGGCGGCAGCGGCCAGCTGCTGGCGCTGAGCTCGCCCAACGGCCCGCTGGTGCAGCGCGAAGTGCCGCTGCCCGCCGGCGCGGCGCGCTTCGTGCGGCTGCTGTGGCGCGACGGGGCCGGCGCCCCGCCGCTGACCGGCGCCCAGGCCGTCACGCTGCGCCAGGCATGGCAGCCGCAGGACGAGCCGACGACACTGCGCTACGCGCCGTCGGCCCCGGCCACCGACCCTGTCGCCAACCCTGCCGCCGCGGCGAAAGCGCTGCACTTCGACCTCGGCGGCGCGCTGCCGCTGGCCACGCTGGACCTGCAACTGCCGCCCGGCACGCGCGTGGCGCCGGTGCGGCTGCAGGGCCGCGTGCGCGCCGACGAGCCCTGGCGCGAGTTCGGCAGCGCGGTCTTCTACCGCATCGAGCGCGACGGCCAGGCCAGCAGCTCGCCACCGCTGCCACTGCAGGCCACGCTGCGCTACCTGCGCATCTGGCCCGATGAACGTTCGCCCGCGCTCGACCCGGCCAGCACGCAACTGGTGCTGCGCGCGCACCTGGCCACGCTGCTCTTCGCAGCCCAGGGCCAGGCGCCCTACCGCCTGCTGGCCGGCGCTGCCGACGCCCCGCCCGGCGCCCTGCCCGCGGCCACCCTGGTGCCGCAACTGCAGGAAGAGCGCCCGCGCTTCGGCCGTGCCGAACTCGGCGCATGGACCGAAGAGGCCACCGTGGCTGCGATGGCCGCCGCCGCCGAACGCCAGGCCGCACTGCGGCCCTGGTTGCTGTGGGCCGTGCTCGGGGCCGGTGTGGCGGGGCTGGGGGTGATGGTGTGGCGGCTGGCGCGCAAGCCCTGATGTCGCTTCAGGGCCAGAGCACCACGGCCCACACCACGGCCGCAAAGACCAGCGACAGCATCACGGCCGCGCTGCCCAGGTCCTTGGCGCGGCCCAGCAGCGGCCGGTGCTCCATCGACACGCCGTCGGCCACGGCTTCCACCGCCGAGTTGAGCAGCTCGACGATCCACACCGCGACGATGCTGCCGGCCATCAGCAGCGCCTGCCAGCGCCCCGGCGCCAGCCAGGGCACGGCCAGCAGCAGGGGCACGCCGATGGCGAGTTCCTGGCGGAAGGCGGCTTCGTGGCGCAGCGCGGCGCGCAGGCCGGCCAGCGAATAGCGCATCGCGTTCCACACGCGGCGCAGGCCGCCGCGGCTCTTCAGGGCCGATGCATCGTCGGCCGGGGGCGGGGATTCGGGCTTCATGGGGCGGCGCCGATTGTCAACGCGGCCCCAGGTCCAGCACGGCGGCAAAACCCGTGGCCACCGGCAGCAGCCGCAGGCGGCCGCCATGGGCGCGCGCCACCAGGTCGGCCAGCATCAGGCCCAGGCCCATGCGGTTTTCGTAGTCCTCGTGGTCCAACGCGTCCTGCAGGTCGCGGCGTTGTTCGGCAGCGATGCCGGGGCCGTCGTCCTGCACCTGCAGCTGGCCGGCCGCGGGTGCCGACAGCATCACGTTCTTCGCGCCATGGCGCAGCGCGTTGTCCAGCAGGTTGAGCAGCGCGGCGCTCACCAGGTCGACGTCGGCATCCAGCGGCGGCCCGGGCTGCACCTGCAGCTTCAGGCCGTCCACCGGCAGGCGCGCGGCCAGGGCTTGCAGGTCCAGCGGCAGGCGCTGCAGCTCCACGCCGCTGCGGAACAGGGCCAGCAACGCCGCCACCACCCGCTGCAGGCGGCCGGCCGCGGCGCGCACGCGCTGCAGGCGCGGCTGCAGCGCGGGCGGCGCCTCGCGCAGCGCCACGGCGAGCTGGGCGTCGATGCCGGCCAG
>JANNFE010000035.1:0-10745 GCA_031379415.1 Betaproteobacteria bacterium
CAGGTGGGCGCGCGTCAGGCGCACGGCCTTCTTCAGGCCGTTCAGCACGAATTCGATGCGCCCGCCCTGCACGACCGGGATCTCGTACTGGCTGATCTGGTAGCCCTTGGGCAGGTCGGGGTAGAAGTAGTTCTTGCGCGCGAAGATGGACAGCGGCGCCACCTTGGCGCCCACCGCCAGGCCCAGGCGGATGGCCCGTTCCACGGCGCCGCGGTTCAGCACCGGCAGCGTGCCGGGCAGCGCCAGGTCGACCGCGCAGGCCTGGGTGTTGGGCGCGGCGCCGAACTGCGTGCTGGCGCCGCTGAAGATCTTGCTGGCCGTGGAAAGCTGGGCGTGGGTTTCCAGGCCGATGACGACCTCGTAGCCACGGGTCAGGGGTGAGCCGGTCACAGCGCGGGCTCCTTCAGATGGAAGTCGGTGGCCTGCTGCAGCGCATGCGCGGCGTGCAGCAGCGCGCCTTCCTCGAAGTAGTTGCCGATGAGCTGCAGGCCCACCGGCATGCCGTGTTCGCCGAAGCCGGCCGGCACGCTCATGCCGGGCAGCCCGGCCAGGCTGGCGGGCAGGGTGAAGATGTCGGCGAGGTAGCTCTTCACCGGGTCGTCACCCTGTTCACCCAGCTTCCACGCGACGGTCGGTGCCACCGGGCCGGCGATGAGATCACATTGCCTGAAACAGGCCTGGAAGTCGTCGGCGATCATGCGCCGCAGCTTCTGCGCTTGCAGGTAGTAGGCGTCGTAGTAGCCGTGACTCAGCACGTAGGTGCCGATCATGATGCGGCGCTTCACCTCGGGGCCGAAGCCCTGCGAGCGCGTCTTTTTGTACATGTCCAGCAGGTCGCCGTAGTCGGCGGCGCGGTGGCCGAACTTCACGCCGTCGAAGCGGCTCAGGTTGCTGCTGGCCTCGGCCGGGGCGATGAGGTAGTAGACGGGGATCGACAGCTCGGTGCGCGGCAGGCTCACGTCGACCAGCGTGGCGCCGAGCCTTTCAAGTTCCGCCAGCGCGCCGCGCACGGCGCCGTTCACATCGGCGGCCAGCGCCGCGGGGAAGAACTCCGTCGGCAGGCCGATGCGCAGCCCACGCAGCGGCTGCGCGGCCGTCGCGCCGGCGCGCGGCTGCAGCATCTGGGCATGGAAGTCCTGCGGCGGGCGTTCGGCGCTGGTGGCGTCCAGCGCATCGAAGCCGCTCATCGCCGACAGCAGCAAGGCGCAGTCTTCGGCGCTGCGGGCCAGCGGGCCGGCCTGGTCCAGGCTGCTGGCGAAGGCGATCATGCCGTAGCGGCTGCACACGCCATAGGACGGCTTGATGCCGGTGATGCCGGTGAAGCTGGCCGGCTGGCGGATGGAGCCGCCGGTGTCGGTGCCGGTGGCCGCGGGCACCAGGCGGGCGGCCACGGCCGCGGCGCTGCCGCCCGAGGAGCCGCCCGGCACGCGTGTCATGTCCCAGGGGTTCTTCACGGCGCCGAAAGCCGAGTTCTCGTTGGCCGAGCCCATGGCGAACTCGTCGCAGTTCAGCTTGCCCAGGGTCACCGTGCCGGCGGCCTGCAGGCGCGCCACCACGGTGGCGTCGAAGGGGCTGGCGTAGCCGGCCAGCATCTTCGAGCCGGCCGTCGACAGCAAGCCGGACCGCTGGAAATCGGTGACGAAGATGTCCTTGTGTGCGATGGGCACGCCGGTCAGCGGCCCGGCCTTGCCGGCGGCGATGGTGGCATCGGCCGCCCGAGCGGACGCCAGGGCCGCCTCGGCATTCGTGGCCAGGAAGGCGCCGAGGTTGCTGTGGCTTTCGATGTCGGCCAGCAGTGCCTGCGTCACCTCGACGCTCGACACCCGCCTCGTGGCCAGCGCCTTTGCCAGCGCCGCCACACCGAGACGGTGCGCGCTCATTCAATCACCTTGGGCACCAGGAAGAGCCCGTCCTCCACCGCCGGCGCGCTGCGCTGGTTGGCCAGCCGCTGGTCACCTTCCGTCACCACGTCGTCGCGCAGCCGCAGCGTCACCGCCTGCACCGCCGACAGCGGCGTGTACAGCGGCTCCACGCCGCGCGTGTCGACGGCGCTCATCTGTTCGACGATGCCGAAGAAGCCGTTCAGTTGCTCCAGCATGAGGGCCTGGTCGGTGCTGGAGATTTCCAGCCGCGCCAGGTGGGCGATGCGGCTCACGTCCTGCAGGGTCAGGGCCATTGGGGGTGTCCGGGGGTGGTGTGCAACAGGCCTTGGGATGGGTCTGCGCTGCTGAAAAAAGCAGCGCTCCACCTCGGAGGCGATGAATGGATACGTTATTATCTCCGGTTACCCGCAAACCCTTGGGTAGAGCGGCTGCGGCGGGTTACCGTCGGGGCCTCGAAGCCACGGTGCGCGACCCGAACACCCACCCCATTCCCCCAGCTGCCAGCGCGCGAGCGCATGCGATCCAACAAGCGATCCGCCACGCGATCCGCGGTTCTCCACCCCTGCAGGAGCCGGCACCAGGTGTCTTGAAGTCCCTGCGCCAGCGAACCTGCCCGAGACAGCCCACCGTCGCCGAACCGTCGCAAGATCGTCGCACCCAGCGCGCCCTACGAGCCCCATCTTCCACCCATGTTCGCTGCATCACTGCGCCGCTACTTCTCCACCGACCTGGCCATCGACCTCGGCACCGCCAACACGCTGATCTACGTGCGTGGCAAGGGCATCGTGCTCGACGAACCCTCGGTCGTCGCGATCCGCCACGAAGGCGGCCCGCAAGGCAAGAAGACGATCCAGGCCGTCGGCAAGGAAGCCAAGGCCATGCTGGGCAAGGTGCCCGGCAACATCGAAGCCATCCGGCCCATGAAAGACGGCGTCATCGCCGACTTCACGGTCACGGAGCAGATGCTCAAGCAGTTCATCAAGATGGTCCACCCGCGCTCGGTGCTGCGGCCGAGCCCGCGCATCATCATTTGCGTGCCCTGCGGCTCCACCCAGGTGGAGCGCCGCGCCATCCGCGAATCTGCGCTGGGTGCCGGTGCGTCCGACGTGTATCTGATCGAAGAACCCATGGCCGCGGCCATCGGTGCCGGGCTGCCGGTGTCGGAAGCCTCGGGTTCGATGGTGGTGGACATCGGCGGCGGCACCACCGAGGTGGGCGTCATCTCGCTCGGCGGCATGGTCTACAAGGGCAGCATCCGGGTCGGTGGCGACAAGTTCGATGAGTCCATCATCAACTACATCCGCCGCAACTACGGCATGCTGATCGGCGAGCCCACGGCCGAGGCCATCAAGAAGCAGATCGGCAGCGCCTTCCCGGGCAGCGAAGTCAAGGAGATGGAAGTCAAGGGCCGCAACCTCAGCGAAGGCGTGCCGCGCAGCTTCACGATCTCGTCGAATGAAATCCTCGAAGCCCTGACCGACCCGCTCAACCAGATGGTGAGTGCGGTCAAGAATGCTCTTGAGCAGACGCCGCCCGAACTGGGCGCCGACATCGCCGAGCGCGGCATGATGCTGACCGGCGGCGGCGCCCTGCTGCGCGACCTGGACCGCCTGCTGGCCGAAGAGACCGGCCTGCCCGTGCTGGTGGCCGAAGATCCGCTGACCTGCGTGGTGCGCGGTTGCGGCATGGCGCTGGAACGCATGGAGCGCTTGGGGTCCATCTTCACCTCGGAATGACAGGCCCGAGGGTCATGCCGACATGCCCCAGGGGCTGGCCCTCATGCCACTAGGCACGCTTGATCGCACACCCCCGCCCTTCTTCCGCCAGGGCCCATCGGCGCTGACGAAGCTGGTGTTCTTCTCGGCGCTGGCGCTGTTCCTGATGGTCGCAGACTCGCGCTTCAAGTTCGTCGAACCCCTGCGAGCCACCATGGCGATGGCGCTGCTGCCCCTGCAGCGCGCCGTGGCCGTGCCGCTGGAAGCGCTGCAGGGCGGTGACGACTATCTGCGTGGTCTGCGCAAGGCGCTCGACGGTGAACGCCAAGCCAAGGCCGACCTGGCCACGCAGGCCGAACGCGCCCTGCGCGCCGAGCAGCTGGCGCAGGAGAACGCGCGCCTGCGCGCCCTGCTGGAACTGCGCAGCGCCACCGCTGTGCGTTCGCGCACGGCCGAGGTGCTGTACGAGGCAGCCGACCCGTTTTCGCGCAAGGTCTTCATCGACCGCGGCGCCCGCGACGGCGTGGTGGCCGGCTCGCCGGTCATCAACGAAGCCGGGGTGCTGGGCCAGGTGACACATGCCTACGCGCTGACGGCCGAGGTGACGCTGCTGTCCGACAAGGACGCCGCCATTCCGGTGCTGAACCTGCGCACGCAGCAGCGCGGCGCGGCTTTTGGCAGCAGCAGCGGCATGGAGCTGCGCTTTACTTCGGCCAACGCCGACGTGCAGGTGGGTGACCGCTTGCAGACCAGCGGCCTGGACGGCATCTACCCGCCGGGCCTGCCCGTGGCACGAGTGGTCAGCGTCGAGCGCCGCGTGGAGAGCGGCTTCGCACGCATCGGCCTGATGGCCGAGGCCAACGCCGACGGCGTGCGCCACGTGCTGGTGCTGGAGCCGTTGGAAGCGCAGCTGCCGCCGCGGCCGGCGCCCGCGGTGGAGGCGCCGGTGAAGGGCGAGCGGCAACTCAAGACGCCGCGCCGGAGAGCCTCGGCGCCATGACCATGCCGAACTGGGAGGTGGCGGCATGATCATGCCGAACCAGGAGCTAGCGGCATGATCATGCCGAACCAGGAGCTAGCGGCATGATCATGCCGCGTGGCTCCGACCAGCTGCTGCTGCCGGCCAACCCCCTCTTCATCGGCTTCACGTTGCTGCTGGCCTTCGCGGTCAACCTGCTGCCGCTGGGCCGCCAGCCCGCCATGCCCGACCTGCTGGCCGTGGCGCTGGCCTTCTGGAATGTGCATCAGCCGCGCCGCGTCGGCGTGGGCCTGGCCTTTGTCTTCGGGCTCTTGATGGACGTGCACCAGGGCGCTTTGCTCGGCCAGCACGCGCTGGCCTACACGCTGCTGAGCTTCGTGGCCATCACCGTGCACCGGCGGCTGTTGTGGTTCGGCGTGGGCGAGCAGGCGCTGCAGATCCTGCCGCTGTTCGTCATCGTGCATGGCGTCGCGCTGGCCGTGCGGCTGCTGGCCGGCGGCATGTTTCCGGGCTGGTGGCTGCTGCTGGCGCCGCTGCTCGAGGCGCTGCTGTGGCCGCTGGTGACGGTGCTGCTGCTGGCGCCGCAGCGCAGGGCGCCGGATCCCGATCAAAATCGGCCCATCTAGGTGGGGCCACGATGATCGAACTGCGCGACGTGGAACAGGAACTCGGCCGTTTCCGCGGCCGCCTGCTGGCCGCCGCCGCCTTCGTGCTGCTGGCCTTTTCGCTGCTGGGCGCGCGCCTGGTCTACCTGCAGGTCATCCGTCACGACGAGCTGGCCACGCAGGCCGAGGCGAACCGCATCGCCGTGGTGCCCATCGTGCCGAACCGCGGCCTCATCGTCGACCGCCACGGTGTCGTGCTGGCCACCAACTATTCGGCCTACACGCTGGAGATCACGCCCCAACGCGGCAGGATCGGCGGGGCCGACCTGGACACGCTGATCGAGGAACTGGCTGGCGTGGTGCCCATCGACGCCAAGGACCGCCGCCGTTTCAAGCGCCTGCAGGATGAACTGAAAGGCGCCGAGTCGCTGCCCATCCGCACGCGCCTGACCGACGAAGAGGTGGCGCGTTTCACCGCGCAGCGCTTCCGCTTCCCGGGCGTGGACGTGAAGGCACGCCTCTTCCGCAACTATCCGCTGGGCGACGTGGGCAGCCACCTGCTGGGCTACATCGGGCGCGTCAACCAGGCCGAGAAGAAGGCCATGGAGGACTGGGACGAGGCCGAGCAGGGCAACTACAAGGGCACGGAATACATCGGCAAGCTGGGCCTGGAGCAGAGCTACGAACGCACGCTGCACGGCACGGCCGGCTTCGAGGAGGTGGAAACCAGCGCCGGTGGCCGCGCCGTGCGCCGGCTCAAGAGCCACCCGCCGACACCGGGCGACAAGCTGGTGCTGTCCATCGACATCAAGCTGCAGGCTCTGGTGGAGGACCTGTTCGGTGAACGCCGCGGCGCGCTCGTCGCGCTGGACCCGCGCACCGGTGAAGTGCTGGCCTTCGTCAGCAAGCCCACCTTCGACCCCAACCTCTTCGTCGACGGCATCGACGTGGAAAGCTGGCGCGAGCTGAACGAGAGCATCGACAAGCCGCTGCTGAACCGGGCGCTGCGCGGCACCTACCCGCCGGGCAGCACCTTCAAGCCCTTCATGGCGATGGCGGCGCTGAACTCCGGCAAGCGCAGCCCGAACACGGTCATCAACGACGGCGGCACTTTCCAGTTCGGCAACCACACCTTCCGCAGCCACGGCGACAAGGGCCTGGGGCCGGTGGACATGCACCGCAGCATCGTCAAGAGCAGCAATGTCTACTACTACTCGCTGGCCAACGACATGGGCGTGGACCTCATGCACGAGCAGCTGCAGCCCTTCGGCTTCGGCGTGAAGACCGGCATCGACATCGAGAACGAGGTCACCGGCATCCTGCCTTCGACCGAGTGGAAGAAGCGCTACTACAAGAAGCCCGAGCAGCAGCGGTGGTACGCCGGTGAGACCATCTCGCTGGGCATCGGCCAGGGCTACAACAACTTCACCATGCTGCAGCTGGCCAGCGCCACGGCCACGCTGGTCAGCGGTGGCCAGCGCTACAAGCCGCGGCTGGTGCGCGAGATCGAAGACGTGATCAGCGGCCAGCGCAAGCGCGTGGCCAGCGATGCGCTGCCGCCGCTGGCGTTCAAGCCCGAGCACGTGGAACTCATCCGCAAGGCCCTGCACGGCGTGACGCAGGAAGGCACCTCGGTGCGCAGTTTCCTGGGCGCGCCCTACGCCAGTGGCGGCAAGACCGGCACCGCGCAGGCCGTCGGCGTGAAGGCCAACGAGAAGTACAACGCCTCCAAGCTGGACGAGCACAAGCGCGATCACGCGCTCTACATGGCCGCGGCGCCCATCGATGCGCCCACCGTGGTGCTGGCGGTGGTGGTGGAAAACGCCGGTTTCGGCTCCGACACCGCGGCGCCCATCGCGCGCCGTGTCTTCGACTACCTGCTGCTCGGCCAGTACCCCAGCGAGGAAGACCTGGCCGGCGTGCGCGAAGGGCGCGTCGTCACGCCCATCGGCACGCCGCGGCGCGCCGCCGACGTGCCGCTGCCGGGCGTCGGCGTGGCAGCGCCCGCGCTGGCCGCCAGCCCGGCGCCGCTGCTGCGCGTGGCCGCCACCGCCAACGCCCGGGCGGCCACGCCGCGATGAACGCCGTCTTCGTCCGCCCTTCGCCCTGGCTGTGGGTGCGCCGTGTCTTCGGTGGTTTCGACGGTCCGCTGCTCGTGGCCTTGCTGCTGCTGGCTGCCGTGGGCCTGGTGGCGATGTACTCGGCCGGCTACGACCACGGCACGCGTTTCGTCGACCATGGCCGCAACATGCTGCTGGCGCTGGGCGTGCTGTTCCTGGTCTCGCAGGTGCCGCCGCAGAAGCTGCAGCAGCTGGCCGTGCCGTTGTACATGGCGGGGCTGGCTTTGCTGCTGGCCACCGCGCTGTTCGGCATCACGCGCAAGGGCGCCACGCGCTGGCTGAACATCGGTCCCATGGTCATCCAGCCCAGCGAGATCATGAAGATCGCCATGCCGCTGATGCTGGCCTGGTGGTTCCAGAAGCGTGAAGGCCAGCTGCGGATGAGCGACTTCGTCATCGCCGGCCTGCTGGTGCTGATACCGGTGGCCATCGTCGCCAAGCAGCCCGACCTGGGCACCGCATTGCTCATCCTGGCCAGCGGCATCTACGCGCTGTTCTTCGCCGGGCTGAGCTGGAAGCTGGTGTTGCCGGCTTTGCTGCTGGGCGCCGTGGGCATCACCGCCATCGTGCTGGCTGGCGACACCCTCTGCGAACCCGAGGTCAGCTGGCCGCTGCTTCGCGACTACCAGAAGCAGCGCGTCTGCACCCTGCTCGACCCCACGCGCGACCCGCTGGGCAAGGGCTTCCACATCATCCAGGGCATGATCGCCATCGGCTCCGGTGGCCTGTCGGGCAAGGGCTTCATGCAGGGCACGCAGACGCACCTGGAGTTCATCCCCGAACGCACCACCGACTTCATCTTCGCCGCCTTCAGCGAGGAGTTCGGCCTGGCCGGCGTGCTGGTGCTGCTGGCCGGCTTCACCTTCCTGATCTTCCGCGGCCTGGTCATCGCGGCCGAGGCACCGACGGTTTTCACCCGCTTGCTGGCCGGCGCCGTGACGATGAGCTTCTTCACCTACGCTTTCGTCAACATGGGCATGGTCAGCGGCATCCTGCCGGTGGTGGGCGTACCGCTGCCTTTCGTCAGTTATGGCGGTACGGCCATGGTGTCGCTGGGGCTGGGGCTGGGCATCCTGATGTCGGTGGCCCGGAGTCGCAGGCTGATGCAAAGCTAGGCCCGGCCTCATCGCGCAGGCACGGGTAGCGGCGCCGGGCCATCGGGTGCGGCGGTCTCTTCCAGCTGCGGCGCCGGGCTCAGCGGAAAGCGCACCGTGAACAGCGCGCCGGGCGCAGCGGCCGTGGCGCCGCTGCGCGGCCGCGCGTCGGCGACGGTGATGGTGGCGCCATGGCGCAGCGCCACCTCGGCCACGATGGCCAGGCCCAGGCCGCTGCCGTCGACCTGTGTGCCCAGGGCGCGGTAGAAGGGCCGGAACACGGCTTCGCGTTCGGCCGGCGCAATGCCGGGCCCGGTGTCTTCGACCTGCAGCACCAGCACCTGGCCGAAGGGGTCGGGCACCACGCGCGCCGTCACCGTGCCGCCCTGCGGGGTGTACTGCAGCGCGTTGTCCACCAGGTTGCGCACCATCTCCGACAGCAGCACGGGCTCGGCGCGCAGGCGCGTGTTCTCGCGCTGGCCGGAGCTGTCGGGGCCCTCGTAGCCCAGGTCGATGCGGCGTTCGATGGCGCGTGGCACGAAGTCGCGGATCACCGCGCGCGTCACCGCCGCCAGGTCCACCGTCTGGTGGCGCGCGGCCTGGCCGGTGTCTTCGGCGCGGGCCATGGCCAGCAGCTGGTTGACCATGTGTGCGGCGCGCTGGGTGCTGAGCGCGATCTGCCGCAGCGAGTGCTTCATCGACGCCGGATCGCCGCGCCCGCTGTCGATTTCGCGCGCCGCCAGTTCGGCCTGCATGCGCAGCCCGGCCAGCGGTGTCTTGAGCTGATGGGCGGCGTCGGCCAGAAAGTGGCGCTGCGTGGCGATGGTCTTGTCCAGGCGCTGCAACAGGTCGTTGATGGCGCGCACCAGTGGCGCCACCTCGTCGGGCACGTCGCCTTCGGCGATGGCCGAAAGGTCCGTGCTCTCGCGCTGGCGGATGCGCTGCTGCAGCTCGGCCAGCGGCCGGATGCCGCGCGCCAGCGCGAACCACACCAGCAGCACCGCCAGCGGCAGGATGACGAACTGCGGCAGGATCACGCCCTTGATGATCTCGGTGGCCAGCTGCGAGCGCTTGCCCAGGGTTTCGGCCACCTGCACCAGGGCCTCGCTGCGTGGGCTGCCCGCGGCTGGCGGCAGCCAGAAGTAGGCCACGCGCACCGGTTCGTCGCCGATCAGGTCGTCGCGGAAGCGCACGCCGGTGTCGGCCGTGCTGTCGTCACCCGGTACCGCCAGGCCGGCGTCGCCGGCCAGCAGTTCGCCGCGGCGGCCCAGTACCTGGTAGTAGGTGCGGTCGTCGTCGTCGTCGCGGCGCAACACGGCAGCCGAGCGTTCGAGCTCGGTGCGCACGGTGTCGGCCGGCACGCTGCCGCTGGCGGTCTGCACCGTGGCCTGGCGCGCCAGCGCGCGCACCACGTCGGCCAGTTCGCGGTCGTAGGGGCGTGCCGCGATGGCCTGCGCCACCACCCAGGTCAGCCCCAGGCTCATGGGCCACAGCAGCAGCAGCGGGGCGAGCATCCAGTCGAGGATCTCACCGAAAAGCGAACGCTGTTCGTGGTGGGCAGCGGGCATGGGTGTCTGCGCAGCCCGCGCGGCGTGTGCCGTGCGACTTCTAGGCTGCGATCTTCTCGAGACAGTATCCCAGGCCGCGCACGGTGGCGATGCGCACCGGCCCTTGCTCGATCTTCTTGCGCAGGCGGTGGATGTAGACCTCGATGGCGTTGTTGCTCACCTCTTCGCCCCATTCGCACAGGCGTTCGACGAGCTGGTCCTTGCTGACCAGGCGGCCGGCGCGCTGCAGCAGCACTTCCAGCAGGCTCAGTTCGCGCGCCGACAGCTCGACCATCTGGTCGTTGAGATAGGCCACGCGGCCCGTGGCGTCGAAAGTGAGCGGCCCGTGTTTGAGCACGCTGCTGGCGGTGCCCAGGCCGCGGCGGGTCAGCGCGCGCACACGCGCTTCCAGCTCCTGCAGCGAGAAGGGCTTGGCCATGTAGTCGTCGGCGCCCAGGTCCAGGCCCTTGACGCGCTGCTCCACGCTGTCGGCGGCAGTGAGGATGAGCACCGGCACGCTGCTGCCGCGGCCGCGCATCTTGCGCAGCACCTCGAAGCCATGCATCTTGGGCAGGCCGAGATCGAGGATGACGAGGTCGAACTCGTGGGCCGCGATGGCGGCGTCGGCTTCGCTGCCGCTGCTGACCTGGTCCACCGCATAGCCGGCAGCGCGCAGCGAGCGCAACAACCCGTCGGCCAGCACCTGGTCGTCTTCGGCGATGAGGATGCGCATCGGCTTGTCTCCGGTTGGCCGCGGGGCGCTTGCCCGGGCCTTTGCTCTGTTGCGGAATTCTAGGGAGGC
>JANNFE010000067.1:0-27573 GCA_031379415.1 Betaproteobacteria bacterium
TCCACGCCGGCCATGAACTCCTGATGCTCGCGCTGCGCGTTGTTGACCACCGCCACCGTGGGCCGGGCCAGGCCCGCCAGCAAGGCGATCTCGCCAACATGGTTCATGCCGAGTTCGAGCACGGCGGCGCGGTGCCAGACCTCGTCGTCCTGGCGCAGGCGCAACAGCGTCAGCGGCACGCCGATGTGGTTGTTGAAGTTGCCCGCCGTGGCCAGCGCCGCATCGCCCAGCCAGGCACGATGGATGCCCGCCACCATCTGCGTCACGGTGGTCTTGCCGTTGCTGCCCGTTACCGCCACCAGCGGCAAGGTGAACTGCGCACGCCAGGCCGCGGCCAGTTGCTGCAGGCCGGCCAGCGCATCGGCCACCTGCAGCCCAGGCATGGCGTCCGACAGGCCCTGTTCGGCCAGTGCCGCCACCGCACCGGCAGCACGCGCCTGCGGCAGGTAGTCATGGCCGTCGAATCGTTCGCCGCGCAAGGCGACGAAGAGGTCGCCGGGCTGCAGGGTGCGCGTGTCGCTGTGCACGCGCGTGAAGGCAGTCGAAGCATCGCCCACCAGCATGCTGCCGGGCAGCAGCGCGTGCGCTTGCGCCAGCGTCGCCATCATGTCGGCGCCCCGGCGCGCAGCGCCAGCGCCACACGCGCTTCTTCCAGGTCGGAAAAGGGCCGCTTCTCGCCGGCGATTTCCTGGTAGTCCTCGTGGCCCTTGCCGGCCAGCAGCACCACGTCGCCGGGCGCGGCGCCGCGCACGGCGTGGGTGATGGCCTGGCGGCGGTCTTCGATGACGTCGACCTCGTCGTGCCCGGTCACGCCCGCCAGGATCTGCGTGAGGATCTCGCACGGCCTTTCGTCACGCGGGTTGTCGCTGGTGATGACGACGTGGTCGGCACCGGCGGCGGCGATGGCGCCCATCAGCGGCCGCTTGGTGGCGTCGCGGTTGCCGCCGCCGCCGAACACGCTCCACAGCTGCCCGCCGCGCGCGCTGGCCAGCGGGCGCAGCGCCTGCAACACCTTGGCCAGGGCATCGGGGGTGTGGGCGTAGTCCACCACCACCTCCACGGCGGCGTCCGCAGTCGGCACACGCTGCAGCCGCCCGGGCACCGGCGTCAGGCGCGCCGCCACCTGCGCGGCGTCGGCCAGCGGCACGCCCAGGGCGCGCAAGCCGCCCAGCACCACCAGCAGGTTGCTGGCATTGAACTCGCCCACCAGCGTGCTGTGTACCTCGGCGCGCGCAGCGCCCTCGGCCAGCGTGAAGGCCAGGCCGTCGGGCTCGTAGTGCAGGTCCAGCGCCGCCAGCCGCGCCGGGCGCTGCAGCGACACCGTCCAGACATCAAGCGTCTTGCCACTCAACTCGGCAGCCAGCTGCTGACCGTGTTCGTCGTCGACGTTGATCACCGCGGCGCGCAGTCCGGGCCAGCCGAAGAGCGCACGCTTGGCCGCCCAGTAGGCCGCCATGCTGCCGTGGTAGTCGAGGTGGTCGCGCGTGAAGTTGGTGAACAGGGCCACGTCGATGCGCGCCGCGGCCAGGCGGTGCTCGACGATGCCGATGGAAGACGCTTCCAGCGCGCAGGCCGCGAAGCCCAGGTCGACAATGCTGCGGTAGGCGCCATGCAGCGTGACCGGGTCGGGCGTGGTCAGCCCGGTGTGCGTGACCTGTCCCGGCGCACCCTCTCCCGGCGGCTCGCCCACGCCCAGCGTGCCGATGACGCCGCAGCGGCGGCCCAGGCGCGTGAGTGCCTGCGCCGTCCACCAGGCCGTGCTGGTCTTGCCGTTGGTGCCGGTGGTGGCCACCACGTCGAGCACGGCGCTGGGCTGCGCGTAGAAGGCGTCGGCCACGGCGCCGGTGGCCGCCTTCAGGCCCGACAGCGCGGCAATGCGTTCATCGGTGAAGCCGAAGGCCGCCACGCCATCGGCTTCCACCAGGCAGGCCGACGCACCGGCGGCGAGGGCCGCGGGCACGTAGCGGCGGCCGTCCTGTGCGGTGCCGGGCCAGGCGATGAAAGCGTCGCCGGGGCTCACGCTGCGGCTGTCGGTGCGCAGGCGGCCGCGCACCTGCGCCGCCAGCCAGGCGGCGGCGTCAGGAGCCGAGGCGAAGGTGGTGTGCACCTCAGAAGCTCTCCTGCACGGCGGCCTGCGGCTTGGCACTGATCTGCGCCTTGACGTCGATGTCGGGCGCCACGTTCATCATGCGCAGCGTCTGCTGCACGACCTGGCTGAACACCGGCGCGGCCACGTCGCCGCCGTAGTGCAGGCCGTTGCTGGGCTCGTCCACCATCACCGCCACGATGATGCGCGGCTGGCCGATGGGCGCCATGCCGACGAACCACGAGCGATATTTGTTGGTCGCGTAGCCCTTGCCTTCCTGCTTGTGCGCGGTGCCACTCTTGCCGCCGACGGAGTAGCCGATGGTCTGCGCCTTCTGGCCCGTGCCGCCGGGGCCGGCGGCCATCTGCAGCATCTTGCGGATCTCGTGCACGGTGTTCGGCGACAGCACGCGCAGACCGGCGACGGGCGCGTCGGCGGGGTCGTGGCGCAGCAGGGTCACCGGGATCACGTCGCCTTCACGCGCCAGCGGCGTGTAGGCGCGCGCCATCTGCAGCAGTGATGCCGACAGCCCGTAGCCGTAGGCCATGGTGGCCTGCTCCACCGGCCGCCAGTTCTTGGCCGGCTTCAGACGCCCGGTGACGGCGCCGGGGAAGGCGATCTGCGGCTTCTGGCCGTAGCCGACGTTGCTGAACAGCTCCCACAACTCGCGCGCCGGCATGCCCATGGCAATGCGCGCGGCGCCGATGTTGCTGGACTTCTGGATCACTTCCTGCACCGTTAGCGCGGGGTGCGGGTGGGCGTCCCGTACCACCAGCGGGCCCACCACCAGGCTGCCCGGCGCGGTGTTGATGACGGTGTCGACCTTGATGCGGCCGGTCTCCAGCGCCAGCGCCACGACCAGCGGCTTCATGGTCGAGCCGGGCTCGAAGACATCGGTCAGCGCGCGGTTGCGCAACTGTGCGCCGGTGAGGCGGCTGCGGTCGGCCGGGTCGAAGCTCGGGTAGTTGGCCAGGGCCAGCACTTCGCCCGTCTGCACGTTCAGCACGACCACGCTGCCGGCCTTGGCCTTGTGTTCCTTCACCGCGTCGCGCACGCGCTGGTAGGCGAAGAACTGCACCTTGGAGTCGACGCTGAGCGTGATGTCGCGGCCATTGACGGGGTTGGCCTGGTCGCCCACGTCTTCGACCACGCGGCCCAGGCGGTCACGCACCACGGTGCGCTGGCCGGCCTGGCCGATGAGCTGGCTCTGGAAGCCGAGCTCGATGCCTTCCTGGCCCTTGTCGTCGATGTTGGTGAAGCCGACCACGTGCGCGGCCGACTCGCCTTCAGGGTAGCGGCGCTTGTACTCGCGCACTTCCTGCACGCCCTTGAGGCCCAGCGCCTTGACCTGCTGCCACACCGGCTCTTCGACCAGGCGCCGCAGGACGACGGCACCCCCGTTCGCATTCGCGCCGTCCAGCTTGTCCTGCAGCTCGGCCATGGGCATGCCCAGCGCCTTGGCGAGCTGCTTGCGCTGCGCGGTGTCGGCGGCGAAGGTCTTGGCGTCCACCTGCACCGAAGGCAGCGCCACACTGGTGGCCAGCACGAGGCCGTTGCGGTCGAGGATGCGGCCGCGGCTGGCCGGCAGCGGCTGGTGGTAGACGAAGCGCTTCTCGCCCTGCGCCTGGTAGAAGTCGGTGGCGATGATCTGCAGGTGCACGGCGCGGCCGAGCAGCAGCAGGAAGGCGCCGCCCACCAGCACGACGACGAAGCGCGAGCGCCAGGGTGGCGTCTTGCTGGCCAGCAGCGGGCTGGTGGCGTAGTTGACACTGCGCACGCTGTTGGTCTGGGCTCTGCTCATGGTTTGGCTCCCGATGCCGCGGGGTCGAAGACATAGGCGGTGACGGCCGGCGTGGCGGTGCGCATCTGCAGGCGCTCGCGCGCCGTGCGCTCCACGCGCAGGTGCGTGCCCTGGGCCTGCGCCTCGGCGTCCAGGCGCTTGAATTCGGCGTCGAGCTGCTTCTGCTCGGCCCGCGCCAGGTCGAGCGCCGAAAACAACTGACGTGACTCGTAGGCGGTCTTCACCAGCAGCAGGCAGCTGCCGAGCAGGGCCAGGATGAGGATCATGTTGATCTTGTTCACTGGGGCACCCTACGGCCTGCGGCCGGTCCCGCCGGGCGGGAATTCGCACTCGGGAGACCCTCGTTGCTCATCACGCCAACGTCCGTGCGCTCGGCCACGCGCATCACCGCCGAACGCGCGCGCGGATTGGCCAGCACTTCGCGGTAGTCGGGCTTGACGCGGCCCAGCGCCTGCAGCCGCATGTCGCGCGGCGGCGCCATGGGCGCGCGGCGGTCCACCACGTCGCGGCTTTCGCGCGCGATGAAGGTCTTGACGATGCGGTCTTCGAGCGAGTGGAAGCTGATCACGACCAGGCGTCCTTGCGGGGCCAGCAGGTCGAGCGCCGCCTTCAGGCCCTGTTGCAGCGCTTCAAGCTCGGCGTTGACGTGAATCCGTAGAGCTTGAAACGTGCGCGTTGCAGGGTCCTGGCCCGGCTCGCGGGTCTTGACGGCGCGAGCCACGAGCGCGGAAAGCTCAAGGGTGCGAAGCACGGGAGCCCCGCTTTCGCGGCGAGCGACAAGCGCCTTTGCAATCTGAACAGCAAACCGTTCTTCGCCGTATTCACGTATCACCTCCGCGATCTCGCGCACATCGGCACGGGCCAGGAATTCGGCCGCTGTCTCGCCGCGCGTGGTGTCCATGCGCATGTCCAGCGGTGCGTCGTGGCGGAAGCTGAATCCGCGCTCCGGGTTGTCGATCTGCGGCGAGCTCACGCCCAGGTCGAGCAGCACGCCCTGCACCTGCGTGATGCCCATGTCGGCCAGGGCCGCGGCCATGGCGTCGAAGCTGTCGTGCACGATGGCGAGGCGCGCGTCTTCGATCTGCGCTGCCGCCGCAATGGCCTCCGGGTCCTTGTCGAAGGCCACCAGCCGGCCCGTCGGCGACAGCGCCGCCAGCACGGCGCGCGAGTGACCGCCGCGGCCGAAGGTGCCGTCGACATAGATGCCATCGGGCTGCGTGACCAGGGCCTGTACGGCCTCGGAGAGCAACACGGTGGTGTGTGACCATGCGCTGGCGGTAGTCACCGGATGACCAGGTTGAGCAGGGCCTCGGGCGGACCTTTGGCCATTTCCGCAGCCTCGTGTTCAGCGTGGCGGGCGATGTCCCACAATTCGAAGTGCGAGCCCACGCCCATGAACTTCACCTTCTCGACGAGCCCCGCCCATTCCCGCAATTCGGGCGGAATGAGCACGCGCGCGGCGCTGTCGATCTCCACTTCGGTGGCACTGCCGACGAAGAAACGGCGCCAGCCGTTGTTCATGGTGGGCAGCGAAAGCACGGTGCTTTCGAACTGCTCCCAGGCCGACATCGGAAACAGCGACAGGCAGCCGTCGGGGTTCTTGGCCACGACCATCTGGCCGTTCACGCTGGCCATGAGCATGTCGCGCCAACGGGCCGGCACGGTGATGCGGCCTTTCCCGTCCAATGTGAGCACTGGCCCACCGCGATATACCAAACCTGACACGGTGCCCCACTTTTCTACACGATCTCCCACTTTACCCGACGAGTCGGCAGGGGTCAATGCCATTCGCGGCCGAAAAATCAATCAAATCAAGCACTTACAAGCCAGACTTCAGATCGGGACGAGTTGAAAACTCGTTCCAAATGAATAACTTGGAGAGAGTTATGAAAGTGCTTGTTGAGGTGACGAGCCCCACTGGCCCCCACCTCATTCCGCAGTTTCCAGCCACCCCGCACGCACCCCAGGCGTGACAAAGGCCCGCTGCGACGGGCGTCGCAGCGGGCCTTTCGGGGGCCGCGCGGCAGGTCAGCGCAGCACGTTGCTTGCCGCGGCCTGCTGCACCAGCGCTTCGGCATCGGCCGGCAGCAGGAAGCCCTGCTGCAGCGCCTTCTGCGCCGCCTTCTTCACCGCCCGCACGTAGCCGTTGTGGTTGCCGTAGCGCTCTTCCAGCGACAGCCGCGGATCGTTGTTGGCCAGGCGCTCGGCCAGGGTCTTCGCGAACGGGATCATGCCGCCGACGTAGTTGCAGATCTGGCCCTTGTGGAAGGGGCGGGCGCCGTCGGCGGTGATGTTCCAGCCGAGGTAGGTGCCCAGCGGCGCCTCGGTCAGCACCACCGGCACACCGCCGACTTCATTGCCATCGGCGTCGACGCGCGGCACCAGCATCTTGATGGCCTGCTTGATGGGCGGCGGCGCGTTGGTGGGCACGCCGCTCGCGTCGGTGTAGTTGAACTGCGGGCCCCAGTCGTAGTCGAGCACCGGCATGATGAAGTCGGACTCGGGAATGGTCGGGCGCAGGCCGGGAATGGTGGGGAAGCCCATCGCCGCCTTGTTCGCTTCCACCAGCTGGCCGGCGGCCAGCTTGGGCCACACGCTGTCAGGCGGCGGCGTACCCAGCATCACCCAGCTGCGGAAGCGCGCGCGGATGGCGTTCACCGTCTGCGTGTGCGGCACCGGGTTGGCCGGCAGCACGCCGGTGCCGAAGTTGTTGCCCGGGCAACCGGGCGAGGGTGTGGGGTTGAGGCTGCTGTCGAAGCCGCCGGCGCCGCCGCCGTGTGTGGAACTGGCGATGTAGTAGCGCCGGACGTTGGTCGGCACGGGGATGTCGGCGTTGGCGCTGGTGCCCACCCATTCGGTGGTCATCTTCAGCGCCCAGACCTCGGCCGAGCCGAAGTGCTCCACCACCTTCGGACAGGTGCCGGTAGCGGTGCAGCGGTCCAGGATGCCGGCGTCGGGCAGGCCGCGCACGGTGTCGGGCCAGGGGCTCCACCATTGCGGGCCTTCGCTGCCGGCCTGGTAGAGCTCGAGCACGCCGTCGGGCTGGGCCCAGCGGAAGTTCAGCGCGATGCGCCGGCCGGCGATGATGGGCCACAGCCCGTCGTGCACCTGCACGCCGCTCTCGCCCTGGTTGAAACCCAGGTGCAGCCAGCCGCGCAGGAAATTGCCGGACTGCGAATTGCCGCGTGCGATGCTGTGCGTGAGCCGGCCCGCCACCGGGTTGGCCGTGCCGTAGTCGTCGGCCACCGCGGTCTTGAAGAAGTGGCCGACGTCGCGCCAGGCGGCGAAGCCGGCACCCAGCACATACGGGTCCTTGGCGCGGAACACGACCTGGTAGAGCTTCGTCGCGTCGAAGCCGTCCCTCAGGCAGATTTGCGTCGGGTCGGGCGTGCCCGGGAAGGGGTTGGCAGCGCTGCATGCGGCCCAGGCCCAGTCGGTGGACGGGATCGCCACTTCGCCGGTGACGGCCCCTGTGGTGCTTTCACCGTCGCGTGAGACCAGCGTGGCCTGCGTGGTGTCCAGCGTGTCGGGCCTGTAGGGCAGCGGGTTGGCTTGCACGAACAGGCCCTGAGAGCCCACGCCCGAGCGGTTGACGATGCGCGCAAAGACGTTGCCGGTGATGGTGCCGCCCTCGGTCTGCCTTGCGACGGGCAAGACCAGGAAGTGGCGGTCGCCCACCAGCATGGTGGCGCGGTTGGCCGTGCCGCCGGAGTTGTCGCCCTGCCAGGCGCTGGCCAGGCCGATGTCGCCGAAGTTGCGCTCGGCCACGCCGATGACGATGGGCGAGCCGCGGTTGGGTACGTCGTGCCACAGCAAGCCGCTGGCCTGCGCCGGATTCACCGGCTTGGTGAGCACGAAGCTGGCGGTGTAGCGCAGCTTGCCATCGGCGTCTTTGCCGAGTTGGATGTCCTGGATGATGGCGTTCTGCGGCAGCGTCGGGTCCAGTTCGCCGAAGGCCCGCCCCGAGATCTGTTCATAGGCGATGTTCTGGCCGGCGGCCGTGGTGAGCGGCTTGACGTCGTCGACGACGATGCGCGTGACGCGGGCATCGGCCGTGGCGGACAGCGCGAGCAGGCAACTGCACAGCGCCCATGGGCGCGGCCGCGCGAAGGTCGGGTCATTCATCGGCTTGTCTCCTGGCATGTTCGAGGGGCATGCGCTCTGTGGCGCCGGCGCAGTGATACTCCCGCAACACACTTCTTGCAAGCCCTTGCACCGCCGCCGTCATGCCCATCGACGACCCGCTCTACAAGCTGCGCCACGCCTTGGCCGGCGTGGCCATTGCACTCTTCCTGTCGGTGCTGGTGGCGGCGGGCTTGGGCAGCCTGCTCGGCGACTTGCTGGGCGGCACCTACGGCTGGCGCGTCACGGTCTACGGCGTGCTGCTGCTCTACGTGGTGGTGGGTGCCGGTGTGCTGTTCGCCAAGCTGGCGATGCACGAGACGCGGCCGCTCACGCCGGGCCGCGTGGGGCTGTGGCTGGCCAGCTTGTGGCTGTGGCCGGCGCTGCTGTTCGCCGGCAAGCGCTCAGTTTGACTGGATGATGCGGCGCCCCGCCAGTTGCTGCACCGGCCGCGCGTTCATCGGGTAGATGCGCGCGAAGATCTCGAGCTGCTCGGGCGTCACCGTCACCGGCTGGCGCATCACGATCCACTGCACGCCTTCGGAGCACGGCGGCGTGGTCAGCGAGCCCATGTAGGTGTAGTAGCGGCGGTCGGCCGGCAGCAGGTCGGTCAGTTCCAGCGGTGTGCGGGCGGCCGCTTCTTCGTTGCGCTCCAGCGGCAGGTTGTTCCAGACCCTCTGCAGGACAGGATGCGCCGGGCCCTTCTCGAACAGCAGCGCCACCACGGCCAGGCGGCCCTGCTCGTCCTTGTGCACGAGGTGCAGCGACATTTCGAACTGGCGGCCGTCGATGCGCTCTTCCGAAGGCCGGTGGAAGTGGAACTGCTGCAGCTCGAAGCGCTTGCCGCCGACCTCGATGGTGTTGCCCACGGCCAGGTTCACCTGCACCGTGTGGCCGTTGTCGATGACGGCGAAGCGGCTGGCCTGGTAGTTGAACTGCACCGGGTCGAGATCGACGGCCAGGCCGCCGCGGATGTCGATGGGGCTCTGGCGCTGGCCGGTGTTGCACAGCGAGAACTCAGGCTTCAGGCCGCCCCAGGCGGCGGGGCCGCCCGGGCCCTTGTAGTCCCAGTGCGCGGCGTGCGCGTCGGCCACCTTGGCCGGCTGCCTGGTGCCGGCGGCAGGCGCGCCGTGGCCACCCGACCGCATGGCGACCGCTTTGCCTTCCGGCACTGCCGGCGCGGTGACGCGCACGTCGTAGGGGCCGGAGTTGGCACTCGTCTTGGTGGCCGCCAGGCGTTCGGCCAGACGCTGGCGCAGGTGCTCCAGCGGATCGGCCGGCGCGGATACCGCTGCAGCCGCTGCAGCCGCAGCGGGCTTGACGGCCGGTGCGGCTTCCTCGGCCTTGGCGGGCTTGGGCGCGGGGTGGTCCGAGGCTGCGGTGAAGCCCGGCAACAGCAGGCTGGCCGCCAGCAGCGGCAAGGCAAGGGCAAAGCGGGGGTGACTCATGATGCGGGCTCCTCGCCTGCATATCGGCAGGCGCGGCCTCGCACTTGAACCTCAGTCCAGTCGCGGCTTGACCCAGATCCAGGCCACCACGCCGATGGCCATCATGCCCAGCGAGGTGAAGGCCAGCGCCACCGTCGAATGCATGACCAGCGGCGCCACCACGCCGGCCACCGCGGCGTTGGCCAGGCTGCCCACGCAGGCTTGTACCGAAGACGCCATGCCGCGCCGGTCGGGCACCATGTCCAGCGTCATCAGCGTGACCACCGGCACCATCAGCGCCCAGCCGAAGGCGAACACGGCCACCGGGAGCATGGCCCAGGCCGCGTGCGGCTCGAACAACAGGCACAGCGTCACGTTCACCAGAGAGCTGACGAGCATGATGAGAAAACCGTGCCGGATCTGGTGCCTTGGCTTCACGCGCCCGGCCAGCCGCCCCAACATCCAGGCACCGCCCATGATGCCGCCGATGGTGAGCAGGAAGAACCAGAAGAACTGTGTCGGCCCCAGCGCCAGGTGCTCGCCCAGGAACACCGGCGCCGACAGCACGTAGAGAAACATGCCGTTGAAGGGCACGCCGCTGGCCAGCACCAGGGCCATGAAGCGCGGGCTCTTCATCATCTGCCAGTAGCCGCGCAGCAGGTTGCCGGCGTGGAAGGGCTGGCGCGCTTCGTCGCTCAGTGTTTCGGGCAGCCAGCGCACGATGGCGGCACTGAGCAATGCGCCCAGCACCACCAGCAGCCAGAAGATCGAATGCCAGTCGGTGTGCGCGTACAACCAGCCACCGACCATGGGCGCGACCGCGGGCGCGATGCCGAAGTAGATGGTCACCTGCGACATCACGCGCTGCGCATCGGCCGGCGGGAACATGTCGCGGATGATGGCGCGCGAGACCACCATGCCCGCGCCCGCCGACATGCCCTGCAACGCACGGAAGAAGACCAGCGCGCCGATGGAATGGCTCATCGCGCAGCCCACCGAGGCCAGCGTGAACAGCAGCACGCCGGCCAGCACCACGGGCTTGCGGCCGATGCTGTCGGACAGTGCACCGTGGAACAGGTTCATCACCGCGAAGCCGAGCAGGTAGCTCGACAACGTCTGCTGCATCTGCACCGGCGTGGCGCCCAGCGTCGCCGCGATGCCGGCGAAGGCCGGCAGGTAGGTGTCGATCGAGAACGGCCCCAGCATGCCCAGGCAGGCCAGCAGCAGGGCCAGAGTCCAGCGCGGGCCGGGCCACAGGAGCTTGGCTTCGGGATTCATGGGCTTGGGGGGAAACCGGGCAGTTTAGGTGCCGGCCCGTCTTCGGGTGTTCAATAGGCGTCATGACCTTGCCACGCCGCCACCTCCTGCTGGGCACTGCCGCCGCGTTGGCGCTGCCCGCGCTGGCCAGTTCGCGCCGCGCCATCGCGCCGATGACCGACGGGCCTTTCTATCCGTCGCGTGCCTGGCGCGAAAAGTGGCCCGACCAGGACGCCGACCTCACCCGTGTCTCGGCCCCCGGCGGCGTTCGCGTGGCGCTGGGCGAACACCTGGGGCTGGAAGCCGTGGTCGCCGACACGCAGGGGCGCAGCATCGACGGCGCCGAGATCGAGATCTGGCAGTGCGACACGCTGGCGGCCTACCGGCACCAGAGCGTGCCGACCCACGCTGGCAGCTTCGACCCCGGCTTCCAGGGCTTCGGCGCCACGCGCAGCGACAAACTCGGCGCCGCGCGCCTGCGCACCATCAAGCCCGTGCCCTACCCCGGGCGCACGCCGCACATCCACGTCAAGCTGCGCCACGCCAGCTTCGGCGAGGTGACGAGCCAGCTCTTCCTGGCCGGCGACCCCGGCAATGCGCGTGACTTCCTGTGGCGCCAGCTGGCAGCCCTGGACCGCGCGCCGCTGGAGATGACGCTGCAGCCGGCACCCGAAAACAGCGGCTTGCGCTGGCTGGTGCGCCACACGCTGGTGGTGCCGGGCTGAAGCAAAAGTGTGAAGCGGGCCGATAGGCCGGATTCTGTGCGGCAGCCTTCGCTTGCGCGAAGGCCACCGTGACCGCCATTCCTCTGGGCCGGAAGTCGCCTTCCGGCTCGGTGCTACCTACCCGCACACTCCCCGGGCCAGGTCAATGTGTGCCTACTTGGTATTGCTGCGCGCAGAGATTGCCCGTTTCACCCAATGCGGGGCTTTGCCCCGCATTGGGTGGCTGTTCGGTTCAGGCTTGCGCCCGAGGCCCCGCGGCAAGCCGCACGGCCCACCGGCTTGCGCCGGCGCCTCACAGAACACCCACTTCAGGAGCCCCGCACTGACTCGTCTCTGTTGCTCTGATCCTCACCTCGCGGTGGACAGCCGTTAGCTGCTGCGCTGCCCTTTGCAGTCCGGACCTTCCTCCAGTGCCGTGTTTCCACGCTCGCACCAGCGGCGGTCTGGCCCGCTTCACACGGTGATTATCGCTACCAGCGAATAGCGAGCTTGGCACCGTAGCTGGTGGCGTCGCCGGTCTTGTCGACTTCCAGCACCAGCGCCATCGGCACGAAGGCCAGGTTCACGCCCGCGAAGACCTTGTCCTGGCTGAAGGACTCGTTCTGCAGTGCAGTGCCCGGCGCCTTGCTCGACACGTTGACGCGGCCCACGCCGGCATAAGGCGTGGCGAAGAGGAAACCCTTGCTGATCGAGAGATCGATCCCATTCGTGCGCATCTTCAGTTCGTCCACGCCCGACAAATTCATCGTCGACACCCGCACCGCCACCGCCGGCAACAGCGTGCCGCCGCCGATGAAGGCCCAGCGCAACTCACCGCCCGTGGCGCGCACGTTGGTGCCGGGCAGCGTGAGGTAGGCCACACCGATGTCGATGTCGAAGGGCAGGCCCTTCAGCGCGCGGATGCCGGCCAGAGGCACCGCCTTGGGCACGCTGGCGCCACTGGCGGCCTTCTTCAGCACGTCGCGGTTGGCGACCTCGGTGACACCCGCGCTCAGGCCAAGGTCGAAGCCGGTGATGCCCAGCCCTTCAGAAGGCACCATGCCCTTGTAGGAGATGGCGGCGCCCACGTCTTCGCTGAAGGCGCGGAACTCGGCCTGGTTCAACAGCTTCAGCGCGTTGAAGTCGGCGGCCTGGGCGGCGCCGCCGGCCAGCAGAGTGAAGCCAGCCAGCAGGCGGCTCAAGGTGGAAACGGACATTCGGGCTCCCTTGGAATGCTGTCGCCCGGCGCGACAGACCGCCGCATTGTGCGAGCCGCCGCCCCTGGGCGCTTCCGCTGTCTGTGCGAACTATTGCAGGCCCGCAACGATGGCGGCAGCCCCGCGCCGACGCTGCCGCACCCCTAGTTCCGCGGCCCGGCCCCTAGTTCTTTGGGCTGGGCACCTTCTGATGGTGGATGCCGGTACATCAGGGATTTCCCTAGAGTCCTGACAACCCCGCTGCACTGGCTTGAGCGCTGCATTCGAAGCAGTGCTGGCCTTCTGCACCCTTCATTTTCCAATTGCAGGAATCAGGCCCATGAAACGCGATGCATTCACCCACGCACCCGCCAGCGCACTGAATCCCGAACGCGCCTTCCTGTTGCAGCACATCGGCTTCGACAAACGCATCGTGAAGGCCGAAGGCCACTATTACGTGGACGAACACGGCCGCCGTTATCTCGACTTCCTGGCGCAATACGGCGCCGTGCCTTTCGGCCACAACCCGCCGCAACTGTGGGACTGCATCCGGCACATGGGCGAACGCTGCGAACCTTCCTTCGTGCAGCCGCTGATGTCACCCGCGGCCGAGGAACTGGCGCTGCAACTCATCGCCCTGGCGCCCGGGAAGATGCGCCGCGTCACCTATGCCAACAGCGGCGCCGAGACGGTGGAAGCCGCCATCAAGCTGGCCCGGGCACGCACGCAACGCCAGGCCATCGTCAGCACCGTGCGCGGCTTTCACGGCAAGACGCTGGGCGCCCTGTCGGCCACCGACAACGCCATGTACCGCGAACCGTTTCTGCTGGACACCACGCAATTTGACCGCATTGCATTCGACGACCTGGTGGCCCTGGATCAAAGGCTGCAGAAACGCGATGTCGCGGCTTTCATCGTCGAACCGGTGCAAGGCGAAGGTGGCATGCGCGTGCCGTCGCCGAATTACCTGAACGGTGCACAAGCCATTTGCCGCCAATACGGCACGCTGTTCGTGCTGGACGAAATCCAGACCGGCCTCGGCCGCACCGGTGCGCTGTTCGCGGCCGAGGCCCAGAACCTGGCGCCCGACATCATCCTGCTGGCCAAGGCGCTGGGCGGCGGCATCGTGCCGCTGGGCGCCATGCTGTGCACGCAGGAAGCCTGGAGCGAGGCCTTCGGTTTCTTCCACAGTTCCACCTTCGCCAACAGCCACTTCACCTGCTCGATCGGGCTGCAGGTGCTGGCCATGCTCACCGCCGACGACCGCGCCATCGTGCGCCACGCCCAGGCCATGGGCGAGCACCTGCAGGCCGGGCTGGACGACCTGGTGATGCGCCATCCCGCCGCCTTCGTGCAGCGCAACGGCCAGGGCCTGATGCAGGCGCTGGTGCTGGCGCCCTGGGGCGGCGAGCGCAGCTACTTCACCTCGCACGCCAGCCGCAAGGGCTATGCGGTGCCGCTGCTGGCGGGCTACCTGCTGGCCGAACACGGCATCGTCAGTGCGCCGGTGTTCAACCAGAACGCGACGCTGCGGCTGGAGCCCTCGCTGACCATCCAGCGCCACGAGATCGACAGCGTGCTGGCAGCGCTGGACACCGCGGCCACGCTGATCGAGAACGAGGACTTCGCGGCATTGCTGCGCTACGTGCCCGAGACGCGCATGGCCACCGGGCCTTCGGCGCCCCAGGGCATCGAGATCCCGGCGCTGGCGCCAGTGTCACCCAAGGCGCCCGAGCGCCACGCGCCCACCTGGCAGGCCCCGCGCGCCTGGGAGAAGCGCCGCGGCCGTTTCGCCTTCCTCATCCACCCCACCGACGACGACGTGCTGTTCCAGACCCTGCCGCGCGACTTCACCCAGTTCGACACGACCCGCAAGGACGCCTGGCGCGGCTGGATGGATACCTGGTTCGCGCGCATGCACGAGCCGGCGGCCGTCTACCACCTGCCGGCGCTGCGCTCGCGCCAGGGTGGCTATGTCGAAGGCTGGCTGATCGCCGCGCCGCTGACGCCGCTGCAGATGATGCGGCTGCGCCGCGAAGAGAAGGCCGCGCTGCTGGCCGGTTATGCGCAGGTGGCGCACGAGCTGGGTGTCGACATCACCGGCCTGGGCGCCTTCACCTCGGTGATCTCGCGCGGCGGCACCGACCTGCAGGGCCACGGCCTGCACCTCACCACCGGCAACAGCCTGACCGCCATTGCCAGCGCCGAGAGCCTGCGCGCGCTGGCGGCGTCGCAGGGCCGCGACTTCGTGCACGAACGCGTGGCGGTGATCGGCGCCGCCGGCTCCATCGGCCGCCTGGTGTCGCTGCACCTGGGCCGCTACACGCGGCGCCTGGTGCTGCTGGGCAACCCCGGCAACCCGACTTCGCTGCAGACGTTGGGCGTGCTGGCCGGCGAGATCTATCGCAAGTCCGCACAGCGCGCGCTGCTGCAGGCCGACCCCGGCCTGCCAGGCCTGCTGCTCGACGCGCTGGGGCCGGCCGAGATCGTCTGCCTGCTGGAGACCATCGCCGACGGCGAAGGCGCCCGCTTCCGCACCGCGGTGGAGGAGCGGCTGGCCAGGAAGGGCTATCGCCACGCGCCCATCGTCACCTCGGTCGACCTGCAGCAGGAGCTGGGCACGTGCGGCGTGGTGCTGTCGGCGTCGGCCGCTGGCAAGTCCTTCGTCGACCCGGCCCTGCTGGCGGGCGACGCGCTGGTCTGCGACGTGGCGCGGCCGCTCGACGTGCTGGCCAGCCTGAAAGGCAAGCGGCGCGATGTCTTCGTCTACGAGGGCGGCGTCATGCGCCTGCCAGAGAACCTGTCCTTCGGCGCGCAGAACGTGCTGGGCTACCCACGCGGCTACAACCTGGCCTGCCTGTCCGAGACCATGGTGCTGGCGATGGAAGGCACGCAGCGCAGCCACAGCCTGGGCAGCCAGATCGACTACGACGAGGCCCTGTCCATCTACGACAAGGCGCGCGGCCATGGTTTCAGCTACGCGGTGCTGCAGGATGGTCATGCGATCTCGCTGAAGGCACCGCGCTCGGCCGTCGAACGCCGCGCCGCGGCCGCGGCCAGCCCGGCGATGGCGGTGTCGTCGTGAGCGGTCTGCAGCAACTGCTGGGCGGCTTCGCTGGCCGCGTCAACGCGCAGCCCAGCCTGCGCAGCACGCTGGCCGGCTGGTCGCCCGAGTTCTTCATCCAGGCGCCCGACAGCGGCGAGACCTTCCGGGTCCACTTCCAGGCCGGCCAGGTGCAGGACGTGCGGCCGACCGCTGATGAACCCGGCGACGAGGCCTTGCTGCTGCGCGGCGACAGCGCGCTGCTGGAAAGCGTCTTCGACGGCCGCCGCAGCCCGCTGGGCGCCTACACCGACGGCGAACTCGAGGTCTATGGCTCGCCCAAGGACCAGATCAAGCTCGACGTCATCGCCTTGGTTCTGTGGGGCGCCTGAGCCGTGAGTCCGCACGCGATGAGCTTCCTGCGCAGCCTGGCCCTGGCGGTTGGCATGGCGCTGGCCACCAGTTGCCTGGCGATGATCGCGCGTCTGGGCGACAGTGCCGGGGCCTGGCTGCTGCCGGCGCTGGCCACCAGCCTGGTCATCGCACTGACGGTGGCGCATGCCATCGGCCGCCTGGCCCAGCGCTTCCCTTCGGCCTTGGGCGTGCGCACCTACCTGAAGGCGGCGTTCGGCAACACCACGTCGCTGTTCTTCGTCTTTCTCTACCTCTTCATGATCACGCTGGTGGCGGGCGTGGAGAGCAAGCTGTACGCGGGCATCGTGCAGCAGATGCTGCCCGGCGTGCCGCCGGCGGCCACGGTGGTGGCGGTGTTTGCCGCGGTGCTGGCCTTCAACGTGAGGGGGCAGGCGTTCAGCCGCAACGTGCAGCTGGCGCTGGTGCTGTTCATGGTCGGCGGCCTGATGGCGCTGGCTGGCCATGCCATCGCCGCGGCCGCGCCCGGCGCGCTGGCGCGGGTCGCGGGTGAGCGCCCGGTGTCGGCGCTGCCGCTGGCCACCATCGGCGCCTTCTTCCTCTACGTCGGCTTCGAGTGGGTGACGAGCAGCCAGCCGGGCTCGCGCCAGGCGGCGGCGCAGCTGCCGCGCGTGCTGCTGGCCGCGGTGGCGGTGCTGGGCATCGTCTACCTGGCCTTTGCCGCTGCCGTGCTGATGCAGCTGGGCCCCGCCACCTTGGCGCAGACGCGCGCGCCGCAGCTGCTGCTGGCGGCGCTGATGTGGGGCGAAGGCGGGCGCTGGCTGCTGCTGGGCGTGAGCACCGCCGCCGTGCTGATGGCCTTCAATGCCGGCGTGCTGGGCGCCGCGCGGCTGGTCTACAGCTTGGCGCGTGAAGGCGTGCTGCCGCTGCCGCTGGCCCGCACGGCCGCGGCCAGCGGCGCACCGGTGCCGGCGGTGGTCTGCATCGTGACGCTGGCGCTGGCCTGCAGCGCCGCGGTGCATGCCTTCGATGCCGGCGACGCCGTCGCCAACACGGCGGCCGTGATCATCTGCCTGTGCTACGCCGCGCTGCTGGCGGCCAGCCTGGTGCTGGCGCACCGCCAGCCGCGGCCGGCACCGCGCTGGGCCTTCGCTGTCGAGGCTGCTGCACTCGCCGCCATGCTGCTGCTGCTGGTCGCCATGCTGGCCGACCCTGCGGCCTGGCTGCCGTCGTCGATGGCGGCTTCGGCCTGCGCCCTGTTGCTGCTGTGCGCGCGCAGGGCGCACAGCCGCACAACCACCCCTGCACCGGCCGCACCCCGCGGCCTGGCCCGAATTCACACCCGAGTTCACACCGAAAAGGAACCCGCATGAACACCCTGCAGCGCGAGCGCGCGCACTTCACCAACGGCGACTGGGACAACGGCAGCTTCGGCGTGCAGACCTGGCTGGAGCGCACCGCCTGGGGCAACAAGCTGCGCGGCACCACCTACGGCTGCCGCAACGACGTGCCGCCACCGAGCGAACTGGTGTGGCAGGACCCGCTGCTGAGCCAGATCTACAAGCTCGACATCGCCACCTTCCTGACGGCCGAGAAGGTGTCGGTGGACGGCATCTCTTCGCTGGTGTCGTGCGCGCCGGATGAAGCCAGCAGCATCTTCATGGCCACGCAGGCGCTGGACGAAGCGCGCCACTTCGAGGTCTTCTCGCGCCGCCTGGCCGACTTCGGCGTCGGTCCGGCCGAACGCAACGGCCTGATGGCGCGTGTCACCACCAAGGAGATGCGCCAGTTCTACGACCTCATCCGCGAGCAGGTGGACAAGCGCGACTACATCGCCGCGCTCATCGCGCACAACGTCATCCTGGAAGGCATGGCTTATCCGGTCTACCGCTACGAGATCAAGTACTGGTCGCGGCTGGACCCGGGCCTGAGCCAGATGATCCAGGGCGCGTTTGCCGACGAGGTGCACCACGTCTCTTATGGCGAGGCCTTCGTGCGCCAGTTGCTCAAGGGCGACGTGACGCTGCGCAACCGCGTCGACCGCCTGCTGCAGGATTTCGAGAAGCTCATGAGCGGCGTCTTCGAGGCCGTGATCCACCACTACATCGGCCTCTACCAGGCCGCCGCCGACGCGCACCAGGCGCTGATGGGCGACATCGTCATCTTCCCCGGCAAGCGCATCGCCGATCTCAGCGAAGAAGACCAGGTGCGCATGCTGCTGGCCGAGATCCGCGCCGAGCACACGCAGCGCCTGGCGACGCTGGGTCTGCAGCGCGGGGAGCAGCGCCATGCCGCATGAGGCCCAGGTGCTCGCCGCGCCAAGCGCGGCCGAGCGTGGCGGGCGCGTCGCGCTGCTCGACGTGCACACCGAGTTCGTCTCGCACGCCGGCAACTGGCCCTTCCTGGCACTGGCCGCGGGTGTCGCACTCGGGCTCTTGCTCACAGGCCCGCAATGGGCCGACGCAGCCTGGCTGGTCTGCGGCCTGCTGCTCTTCGTACCGCAGGAGTACTTCACCCACGTGCTGCTGCTGCACCGCAAGTTGCCACGCACGCAGCGCGTCTACGAGTGGATGTACCGGCTGCACTATGGCCACCACGACCACCCGCGCCGGCACGACCTGATGTACATGCCGATGTGGCTGACGCTGCCGATGATGGCCGGCAACCTGCTGCTGTTCTGGCTGTTGACGCCGGACACGCGCGCCTTCTGGGCGGCCTTCGGCGGCGCCACGCTGGGCTACCTGGTCTTCGAGTGGTCGCACCTGCTGTGCCACGTGCCCTTCGTGCCGAAGAGCCGGCTGTGGCGCCACGTGCGCAGCCAGCACCTGCTGCACCACTTTGCCGACGAGAAGCGCGGTTATGCCGTGGCACCCTGGAGCCTGTTCATGGACACGCTGATGCGCACGCCGCTGCAGCGTGGCGCCGGGCCGCGCTCCAGCAGCTGCCGCTACCTGGGGCTGCAGGCCGATAACCCGTGGATCGCACAAGCCCGTGCGCGTTTCGCGGCGCGCAGCAGCGGCGACGCCACGGCTTCGCGCTTGTGGCTGCGCGCCGTGGCCAAGGAATGACACCATGAGCAGCGTGATGCTTCTGCAGGGCACCGGCGACCTGCGCCAGAGTTCGCGCGCGGCACTGGCCCTCGCGCCCGACACGAACGCGGAACTCGAACGCTTGTGCACGCCCGACGGCCTGCGCTTCAGCGCCTTCGTCGCGCTCTACCTGGCCGCGTGGGCCGGGCTCGTCGCACTCGTCGCGCTATGCGATGAGCCCGGGCTGCTGTTCGCCCTGAGCGCCTTGATCGGCAGCCAGCTGCATGCGCTGACGGTGCTGCAGCACGACTGCGGCCACCGCAGCGCCTACCGCAGCGCCGCCGCCAACCTGTGGGTGGGCCGGCTGCTGGCCTGGTTCGTGTTCATGCCCTTCACGACCTTCACCGAACTGCACCGCCGCCACCACGGCTTCCTGGGCGACCCGGTGCAAGACCCCGACGAATGGTTCTACGAAGGCGGCGCGCGCTGGCTGTTCCTGCGCGAGTGCCTGTTCATGCCGCGCTTCATCGGGGTCTCGCTGCAGCGCATCCCGGCGGGTGAACTGCGCCGGCGCATCGTCGGCGAGCTGCTGTTCAACGCACTGAGCCACGGCGCACTGATCGCCGCGCTGCTGGCGCTGGGCGCCACACAACTGCTGCTCTTCGCCTATGCGCTGCCCATGCTGTGGCTGGCCTGCGTCTTCAACCCGATCTCGCGCGGCTACGAACACTTCCCCATGGCCTGCCTGGCACCGGGTGATGCCCGTCGGCGCGACCTGCGCCACAACACCATCAGCGTCACGGGCCGCGTGCTCGGCGTGCTGTGGGCCAACATCGGTTTCCACGTCGAGCACCACATGTACGCGCGGGTGCCGTTCTATCGCCTGCCGGCACTGCACCGGCTGTTCACCGGCAAGCGCTACCGGGCAGCGCCCTACCCGCTGCACCACCTGCGCCAGCACGCCAACACGTTGGGAGATTGAGATGAACGCCTATGTCGCCTGGGTGCTGCGGCACCGCATCGCCGTCATCGCCGTCACGCTGCTGATCACCGCCGTGATGGGCTGGTTCGCCGTCGGCCTGAAGATCGTCATCGACCCGGTGACCATGGCGCCGCAGCAGCACCCCTATGTGCAGGCCACGAAGCGCATCGACGCCAAGTTCGGCTCCAAGTACCTGATGGTGATTGCCATCACGCCCGAGCAGGGCGATGTCTTCCAGCCGCTGGTGCTGAACGCGGTGCAGCGCATGACGCGGGCGCTCGAGACCACGCCCGGCGTCGTGCGCTCCACCCTGGTCAGCCTGGCGGCGCGCCAGGCCAAGGGCATCAGCGGTGCAGCTGACGCCTTCGAAGCGCGGCCGCTGCTCGACACCGTTCCCGTCAGTGAAGCCGGCATGGCCGCGCTGAAGGCGGCGCTGATCGCCAACCCGGTCTACCTGGGCTCGGCGGTGTCGGCCGACTTCCGCACCGCGGCCATCCTGGTGGAGCTGAAAGAGCGCAGCGACGGCTTCCGCCACATGGTGGAACCGGTGCAGCGCGTGGTCGACGCCCAGGCTCAGCCGGGCCTGAAGATCGCGCTCGGCGGCAGCCCGGTCTACATGGAGACGACGGAGCGTTTCGCCGACCGCATCAACTGGCTGTTTCCCATTGCGCTGGTGGTCATCGGCCTGCTGCACTTCGAGGCCTTCCGCACGCGCCAGGGCCTGGTGCTGCCGCTGGTGACGGCGCTGATGGCGGTGTTGTGGGGCCTGGGCTTCATGGGCCTGCTGAAGCAGCCGCTGGACATCTTCAACTCGCCCACGCCCATCCTCATCCTGGCCGTGGCTGCGGGGCATGCGGTGCAGCTGCTCAAGCGCTACTACGAGGAGTACGAGTTGCTGCGCCGCCAGGACGCGCTGGCGCCGGTGGCGGCCAACCTGCAGGCCGTGCAACGCAGCGTGGCCGGCGTGGGGCCGGTGATGATGATCGCCGGCGGCGTGGCCGCACTCGGCTTCTTCTCGCTGATGGTGTTCGAAATCGAGACCATCCGCACCTTCGGCCTGTTCACGGGCGTCGGCATCGTCAGCGCCGTGGTGCTGGAGATGAGCTTCATTCCGGCCGTGCGTTCGCTGCTCAAGCCACCGCCCGATGCGCTGCCGCGCGGGGTAGCCAAGGAACGCATCTGGGACCGTATCCCGCGCCTCATTGGGGAAGCCGTGGTGCCGCCACGCCGCCGCGCGCGCCTGATGCTGGGCCTGGCTGCGCTGGCGATGCTGTGCGCGGCCGGCATGTCGCAGGTGCGTGTCAACAGCGACAGCAAGACCTTTTTCGCCGGCTTCCTGCAACTGCAGAAGGACGACAGCTTCATCAACGGCGCCCTGGGCGGCAGCAACGCCCTGTACGTGATGGTGGAAGGCCAGCAGGCCGACGCGCTGAAGTCGCCCGAGCTGCTGCGCGCCGTGGAAAGCCTGCAGCGCCGGGCCGAGACGCTGCCCGGCGTGGGCAAGACGGTGTCCATCGTCGACTACTTGAAGCGCATGAACCAGGCCATGCACGGCGATGACCCGGCGTGGAACAAGTTGCCCAACACGCGCGAGCTGGTGTCGCAGTACCTGCTGCTGTATTCGATGAGCGGCGAGCCGGGCGACTTCGACGCCTACATCGACACCGAGTTCAGGACCGTCAAGATCACGCTGCTGCTGAAGGGCGGCGGCAGCGCCCAGGTGCGACCGGTGCTGGAAGCGCTGCAGGCGCACGCGGCCACGGTGTTTCCGCCCGGAGTGGACGTCAGCTTCGGCGGCGAGGCGGCTCAGACCATTGCGCTGAGCGACACGCTGATCAAGGGCAAGCTGCTCAACATCGCGCAGATCGCCGGCGCCATCTTCTTCGTCTCGGCACTGGCCTTCCGCTCGCTGCTGGCTGGCGTGGTGGTGCTGGCGCCGCTGGGCATGGCCGTGCTCGCCGTATTCGGCGTCATGGGCGCAGCGGGCATCCCGCTGAACGTGCCGAACTCGCTGATCTCGGCCATGGCCGTGGGCATCGGGGCCGACTACGCGATCTATCTGCTCTACCGCATGCGCGAACTGGCGCGCCAGGGCGCGGGGCCCGAGCAGGCGGTGCGCCAGGCGCTGGCCAGCGCCGGCAAGGCCGCCTTGTTCGTCGCCACCGCAGTGGCGGGTGGTTATGGCGTGCTGGCGCTGTCACTCGGCTACAACGTGCACCTGTGGCTGTCGATGTTCATCGTGCTGGCCATGGTGGTGAGCGCGGCAACCTCCTTGCTGCTGGTGCCCAGCCTGGTGCTGTACTGGAAGCCGGCCTTCGTGTTCCGCAGCCGGCCCGGCGTGCAGGCCCCAGCCGCCATGGCGGCGCTGGCTCTGGTGGGCGCGCTGGTGCTGGCGCAGCCGGGCGACGCGCTGGCGCAGGACAGCGCGCTGGCCGTGATGCAGAAGAACGCCCTGGCCACCAAGGTGCAGGACTCGGTGACCCAGGCCACCTTCACGCTGACCTCGAAAGACGGCCAGCAGCGCGTGCGCCAGACCGAAGGCCACACGCGCCTGCAGGACGGCGGCAGCGACAACATGCGCCGCGTGCGCTTCACCGCGCCGGCCGACATCAAGGGCACGTCCATCCTGCTCATCGAGCGCAGCAAGGCCGACGACGACATGTGGCTGTACCTCCCCGCCCTGGGCAAGGTGCGGCGGCTGGCGGCGGCGAACAAGAAGGACAGCTTCGTCGGCACCGACTTCAGCTATGCCGATGTCATGGGCCACAAGCCCGAACAGTGGACGCACAAGCTGCTGGCCGATGAAGCCGTCGACGGCACGCCCTGCCACGTGGTGGAGTCGCTGCCCGCCGATGACGCCGTGCGCCTGACCACCGGCTACGGCAAGCGCGTGAGCTGGGTCGCCAAGGGCAGCTTTGTCGCGCTGCGCACCGAGATCTGGGATGCGGCGATGCAGCCGCTCAAGCGCATCACCGCCAGCGACATCCAGGCCGTGGGCAAGCAGCCGCGCTGGCAGGCCATGCGTACCGAAGCGCAGAACCTGCAGACCGGCCACCGCACACTGATCCAGTTCAACGGCTTCCAGGCCGACCGCGGCGTGCCGGCCAGCCTGTTCACGGCCAAGGAGCTGGAGCAGTGAATGGACGCCGGCTCGCCACGCTCGCGTTCAGCCTGCTCGCCGGCGTGGCGAACGTGCACGCGCAGGCGCTGGACACCACGCTGTCGCTGCGCGGCGATGCCTGGAGCGGCTCGCGCCAGCTCGACGACGCGGGCGCCATCGCGCGCAGCAGCGCCTGGGGCCGCGCGAAACTCTCGCTCGGTGATGCCGGCCGTGTGGTGGCCGACGCTTGGGTGGGCGTGCAGACGCGCGACCCGCAGGCCGGCCAACGCGGCGTGGTTCGCGAGCTTTACTGGCGCATCGACACCGGCCCGCTCAGCTGGACGCTGGGCCGCCAGATGCCCGTGTGGGGCCGCGCCGACGGGCTGAACCCCACCGACCAGCTGAGCCCGCGCGACTTCACGCTGCTGGTGCCCGAAGACAGCGAGCAGCGGCGCGGCAATCAAGCCGTGCAGGCAGCCGCCGACCTCGGCTTCGGCAGCCTCAGCGTCTTCTGGTTCCCGCGCGCGGCCAGCCACACCATTCCGCTGCAGGCCGTGCCCGGTGTCAGCGTGCTGCGTGAAGAGCCACCGCGCCGGTCTATGACGGCGGTGAAGCTGGACCTGGCGGGCGAAGGCATCGACGGTTCGATCTCCTACTTCGACGGCAGCGACCCGTTGCCCGACCTGGCCGTGGCCGGCCTGTCGGCCGGCGGTCTGATCTTGAGCCTGCGCAACCAGCCGCTGCGTGTGCTCGGTGCCGACTTGAGCCTCACGCACGACGGCGTGGTCTGGCGCGCCGAAGCCGCGTGGATGGACACCGCCAACAGCGGCCCCGATGACTACACACGCAAGAAGCCGCGCCTGTGGCTGGTGGCGGGGGCGGAGTGGACGCTGCCCGGCAGCACCACGCTGGGCCTGCAGGCCAGCCTGCAGAAGGTGATGGACTACCGCAGCCCCGACAGCCTGGCCGACCCGGTGCAACGCGAAGTGGCCTGGCGCCAGGCGGCCATCGCCAACCAGACCAGCGCCCATCAGTTCGGCCTGCTGTGGCGTCTGGCCAGCCGCTGGCGCAACGACACGCTGATGGCCGAAATGAGCGGCGTCATCATGAGCTCACCCAGAAGCGGGCTTTGGCGCACGCGCCTGACCTGGTCCATCGACGACCACTGGCAGCTGCTCGCCGGCACCGACGTCTACTTCGGCCCCCCGCACAGCCTGTGGGGCCAGTTCCGCGACAACCGCCTGGCCACCGTGCAACTGCGCCGCGGCTGGTGATGAGGACTTCCATGCAATCACAGACCCTGCGCACCGTAGCCTTCGAGGCGCGGCACATCCTCGTCACCGGCGTCAACGGCTACGTCGGTACGCTGGTGGTGGCCTCGCTGCTGCGCGACACCGCGGCGCGCATCGTCTGCCTGGTGCGCGCGGGGCACGAGCTCGCCGCCATGGAAGCCGCGATCGCCGACGAATGGCAGCAGCAGGCCGGCTGCCGCTGGTCGGCCACGGTGGCGCAGCGCCTGTGCTGGATGACGCTGCCCGCCGACCCTGCCGATCTGTGCGACCTGGCGCCTGGCCTGGCCCACGTGAACGAGATCGTGCATTGCGCCGGGTGCCTGGACTATCAACACGAGGCGCGGCTGCAAGAAGCCAACGTGTGCTTGACCGCGCACCTGCTTCTACTGGCGCGGCGGCTGAAGATCGGGCGCTTCGTGTATGTCTCCAGCGCCTATGCGAGCGGCTTCGTCGACGGGCCCGTGCCCGAAGCCCTTCTGCCCGAGCCATCGGCCGACCCCACCGTCTACACGCGCAGCAAGCGCCACGCCGAACGGCTGGTGGCGAGGAGCGGCGTGCCTTTCGTGATCCTGCGACCGAGCATCTTGATCGGCGACAGCATGAGTGGCCGCTACACCGGCAAGCGCTACGGCCTGGTGCAGCAGTGGGCCAGCCTGGCCGAGCTGACCTGCGACGCACCCCAGGCCGAGTTCCACGCCGTGGTGTCCGACACGCCGCTGAACCTGCTGCACCAGGACGCCTTCTGCGCCGCCTTCAAGGCCGCGCACCGCTGGCTGCCCGACGGGGCGTACGCCCACCTGGTGTCCAAGCCCGCCACCGCGCCGACGCTGCGCGAGCTGTGGGGCCTGTGGTTCGAGCTGGCGCAGCCGCTGCGCGTGCACGGGTACCCGGCTCTGGCCGACGTGCCGCTGCGCCGCATACCGCCGCGCCAGCGCGCCTACCTCAACTTTGCCCGCATCAACCTGGCCATCGCCACGCACCACTGGCAGTTCGACAGCGGATGGCTGAACGTGCTGCGCGCCCATGGGCTGGTGATGGCCGACGCCACGCTCGGCAGCGTGCGCGCCTGCCAGCGGCGCTTTGCCGCCGAATCGCCGACGATGCAGCGCTACCCGAAGCAGGAGGCGGTGCTGGCGTCGCGCAGCCAGCGCGTGCGAAGACTCGCCTGAGCCTCGCGATCCAGCGGCCGCCACACATCCGGCTGTGCCGGCTCTTGGGCCATGCTGAATCCGCGCCAACGGACCAAGTGTCGCGCGCCGCCCAGGTCCGCATCATGGGCGGCTGCTCTTGGGTTGCCAGTCGAAGGACTGTGGGCGACCCAATGCCGTCCGACCGATCGGCGATTTCGCCGCCGCCAAGCCGACGTTCAAGCTCCCGAACTGATCGAGCGGCTGGGGCTGTCCGCAAGCAACTTCGCGCCCGCCTGACGCAGGGCCGCCAGGATCTCCCGCTGGAGCTTTTCTTCGGGGACTGCACGGGCCAGCATCACGGCGCCGACGTTCTGCGCCATGAGCGTCCAGGCGTCCTCCGAGGTGGCTGTCAGGCGCCGCAACTTGGCGTGAATTTCCAGCAGTCCAGCCTGGTAGGCGGCCTTGGCAGCATCGTCAGCACGCGCAATCTCGGGCGTGAGTGACGGTAACGGGCAGCCTTGCTCCGGGTGTCTCACGTGCTGGAGGCTGAGGTAGCCCGCCAGTGACTTGGCGGCGCTGGCATCGTCGGCTGGGTCGAAGCCGTCGTACATCTTCGCCGTGCGCTCCAGCTCGGCCGTGATCACTGCAGCGAACAGATCGGCCTTGCCATCGAAATGCTTGTACAGCGCGCCGGTGGTCACCCCGGCTGATGCAGCCAGGGACGCCATGCCGCTGTCATTGAACCCATGCTTCTTCGCATGGCTTCCGCTCAGCTCGACGAGACGCTGGCGAGAGGTGTCCTTGTGGTCCTTGGAGTAGCGCATGTCCTGTCTGTGATGTCCCCAGGTTGACAGCAGAGGTGCGTGTTTATAGGATAACGTTCATTACCTCATGGCGCAACCCTGTGCCTGACGGAAAGAACGAGGCAAGGGATGAGCGCACCGCTGGCGGCAGAGTGGAAGAAGACGGCCTGCATCATCTGCTCGCTGAACTGCGGACTGGAGGTGCAGACCGAGGGCGGCCGCATCGTCAAGGCTCGGGGCGACAAGGACCATCCCACGTCACAGGGTTATGTCTGCGAGAAGTCGCAGCGGATGGACTTCTATCAGAACGGCGCCGACCGCATCACCAGCCCGAAGCGCCGACGCGCCGACGGCAGCTACGAAGACATAGCCTGGGCCACCGCCATTTCAGAGATCGCCGAAAAGCTGGCGGCCGTCAAAGCCCAGCACGGCGGCGCCAGCATCCTCTACTACGGTGGCGGCAGCCAGGGCAACCACCTCGGCGGCACCTATGCCGACAGCACCATCAAGGCCCTGGGCGTCGTCTACCGCTCCAACGCCCTGGCGCAGGAGAAGACCGGCGAAGCCTGGGTCCAGGGCAAGATGATGGGCGCCGGCGTGCACGGCGACTTCGAGCACGCGGAGGTCTCGGTCTTCCTGGGCAAGAACCCGTTCCAGTCGCACGGCTTCGCGCGCACACGGGTGATCCTGCGCGAGATCCAGAAGGACCCGAATCGCTCGATGATCGTCATCGACCCACGCCGAAGCGAGACCGCCGAGATGGCGGACTTCCATCTCGCCGTGCGCCCGGGCACCGATGCATGGTGCCTGGCGTCATTGGCCGCGATCCTGGTCCAGGAAGGCTGGGTCGCCAAGGATTGGCTGGCCGAACACACGACCGGCTATTCGCGTGTGGCCGAAGTCCTGCAGCGCATCTCGGTGCCCGACTTTGCCAAGACCTGCGGCATCGACATCACCCTGCTGCGCCAGGTGGCCGAACGCATCGCGCGGGCCAAGAGCGTGTCGATGATCGAGGACCTGGGCGTGCAGATGAACCTGCACTCCACGCTCAACAGCTACCTGAACCGGCTGGTGTGGTTGCTGACCGGGCACTACGCCCGGCCCGGGACCAACAACGCGTTCGTGCCGCTGCTCAACTTGTCGTTATCGACGCGCGAAACCGCGGCGAAGCCCGGAGCGGGCCCAAGTGCAGGTGGCAAGCCGCGGCCCGGATCGCGCAGCCCGGTCAC
>JANNFE010000101.1:0-13314 GCA_031379415.1 Betaproteobacteria bacterium
TCGGCGGCTGGCTTCAGGCCACCGCCTTCAGCAGTACCAGCAGGTCCTTGGCCTGCACCCGATCCCCCGGTGCCACGTAGACGGCTTCCACCACAGCGTCGCGGTCGGCCATGACGTGCGTCTCCATCTTCATGGCCTCCAGCGCCAGCAGCGTGCTGCCGGCCGTCACGCGCTGGCCCGGGGCCACGGCCACGCTGACAATGGCGCCGGGCATGGGTGCGGCCACGTGCAGCGGGTTCGTGGTGTCGGCCACCGGCCGCCCGGGCTTGCCGCCACCGGCGTCGGGCCGCAGCACGCGCACCGTGCGCGGCTGGCCGTTCAGTTCGAACTGCACCTTGTGCGCCGCGTCGTCGTCAGGCGTGATGGTCTGCAGCGTCACCAGCAGCGTCTTGCCGGGGTCGATCTCCAGCGCCAGTTCCTGCTGCGGCTGGGCGCCGTAGAAGAACACCGGCGTCGGCAGCACCGAAGTGTCGCCATGGGCGCGTGTGTGGACGCAATAGTCCCGCATCACTTTCGGGTACATCAGGTAGCTGGCGAGCTGCTGCTCGTCCAGCGGCATCTCGCACTCGCGCTCGGCCTGTGCCCGCACGGCGGCCAGGTCCACGGCGGGCAGGCGGTCGCCGGGGCGGTAGGGCTCGGGCGGCGCGGTGCCGGCCGGCAGCTTCAGCACCTTGCGGCTGATGTCGGCCGGAAAGCCGTCGGGCGGGAAGCCCAGTTCACCCTTGAACAGCGACACCACGCTCTCCGGAAAGGCCACCTCGCGCGCCGGGTCCAGCAGGTCGCCGGCCTGCAGGTCGCCGGCCACCATGACGAGTGCCATGTCGCCCACCACTTTCGATGTCGGCGTGACCTTGACGATGTCGCCGAAGAGCCGGTTCACATCAGCGTAGGCCTGGCTGACTTCCGTCCAGCGGTGCGCCAGGCCGAGTGAACGCGCCTGCTCACGCAGGTTGGTGTACTGGCCGCCGGGCATCTCGTGGCGGTAGACGTCGGCCGTGCCGGCGCGGATGTCGCTTTCGAAAGGCGCGTAGAAGCGGCGCACGCCTTCCCAGTACATCGACGCGGCATGCAGCGCGTCGGCGTCGAGCCCGGGGTCGCGCTCGGTGCCGGACAGCGCCGCCGCGATGGCCGACAGGTTCGGCTGCGAGGTCAGCCCGCTCATCGCGTCGAGCGCGCCGTCCACCGCATCGCAGCCGGCCTCGATGGCCGCCAGCACCGAGGCCGCCGCGGCGCCGCTGGTGTCATGCGTATGGAAGTGGATCGGCAGCCCCGTTTCTGCCTTCAGCGCCTTCACCAGCGCCGCCGCCGCGCGCGGGCGGCAGACGCCGGCCATGTCCTTGATGGCCAGGATGTGCACGCCGGCCTGCTGCAGCTCTTTCGCGATGCCGACGTAGTACTTCAAGTCGTACTTCGGCCGCGCGGCGTCGAAGAGGTCGGCGGTGTAGCAGATGGCGCCTTCGCACAGCATGCCGGTGTCGAGCACGGCGTCGATGGCCACGCGCATGTTGCGCACCCAGTTGAGCGAATCGAAGACGCGGAAGAGGTCCACGCCGCCGGCCGCCGCCTGCTGCACGAAGTGGCGCACCACGTTATCCGCATAGTTGGTGTAGCCCACGGCATTGCTGCCGCGCAGCAGCATCTGGAACAAGGTGTTCGGCACGCGGCTGCGCAACTGCGCCAGGCGCGCCCATGGGTCTTCCTTCAGGAAACGCAGCGCCACGTCGAAGGTGGCGCCGCCCCAGCATTCCAGGCTGAAAAGTTGCGGCAGATCGCGTGCGTAGAAGGGCGCAATGGGCAGCAGGTCGGCCGTGCGCATGCGCGTGGCCAGCAGCGACTGGTGGGCGTCGCGCATCGTCGTGTCGGTGATCAGCGCCTGCTTCTGGTCCAGCATCCACTGCGCGAAGGCGGTCGGGCCCAGTGCCTGCAGCCGCTGGCGCGTGCCGTCGGGTGCCGGCGATTGCAGGTCCACCTTCGGCAGCACCGGCTTGGGCAGCGGCAGCGCCGGCAGCGTGCGGCCTTTCACTTCGGGGTTGCCGTTGACGGCGGTCTGGGCCAGGAAGCGCAGCAGCTTGCTGGCGCGGTCGCGCCGCGCCGCGAAGGCCAGCAGTTCGGGCGTCTTCTCGATGAAACGCGTGCTCAGCTCGCCCTTCGTGTCGTTGACGAAGGCCGGGTGGTTGATCAGGTTTTCCAGGAACTGCAGGTTGGTGGCCACGCCGCGAACGCGGAACTCGCGCAAGGCGCGGTCCATGCGCTGGATGGTCTCGCCCGCGGTCGGCGCCCAGGCCGTGACCTTCACCAGCAGGCTGTCGTAGTAGGGCGTGATGACGGCGCCGCCGTAGGCCGTGCCGGCATCGAGCCTGATGCCGAAACCGGCCGCGCTGCGGTAGGCGGCCAGCCGCCCGTAGTCGGGCAGGAAGCCGTTTTCGGGGTCTTCGGTGGTCACGCGGCATTGCAAGGCGTGGCCGTTGAGCGGGATGTCCTCCTGCTTGGGCACGCCGCTCGGGTGGGGTCCGCCGTCCACCGCGGTGGTCACGCCGATGTGCCCGCCTTCGGTGATGCGGATCTGGGCCTTCACGATGTCGACGCCGGTGATCATTTCGGTGACCGTGTGTTCGACCTGGATGCGCGGGTTGACCTCGATGAAGTAGCAGCGCCCGTCTTCGATGTCCATCAGGAACTCGACCGTGCCGGCGTGCGTGTAGCCCACGGCGCGCATCAGCTGCAGCGCGCTGCTGCACAGCGCGGCGCGGCCGGTCGCGTCGAGGTAAGGCGCCGGTGCGCGCTCCACCACCTTCTGGTTGCGCCTCTGAACGGTGCAATCGCGTTCGTGGAGGTGCACCACGTTGCCGTGCTGGTCACCCAGGATCTGCACTTCCACGTGCCGCGCGCGGCGGATGAGCTTCTCGAAATACACCTCGTCGTTGCCGAAGGCGGCGAGCGCCTCGCGCCGCGCGGCTTCCATCGCGGGGGCCAGTTCGCCTTCGTTCTCGATGACGCGCATGCCGCGCCCGCCGCCGCCCCAGCTGGCTTTCAGCATCACCGGGTAGCCCACGCCGGCCGCCAGGCGCGCGCATTCGGCCACGTCTTGCGGCAGCGGCGGCGTCGCCGGCATCACCATCACGCCAGCGGCCACCGCTGCATGGCGCGCCGCGACCTTGTTGCCCAGCGTGCGCATGACCTCGGGCGTGGGCCCTACCCAGCGGATGCCGGCGTCGATGACGCTCTGCGCGAAATCGGGGTTCTCCGACAGGAAGCCGTAGCCGGGGTGGATGGCGTCCACGCCGGCCTGCCGGGCGATGCGCAGGATGTCGGGCCCGTCCAGGTAGGCCGCCAGCGGCTTCTTGCCTTCGCCGACGACATAGCTCTCGTCGGCCTTGAAGCGGTGCAGGGCTTGCCTGTCCTGCTGCGAGTAGATGGCCACCGTGTGGATGCGCATCTCGGCCGCGGCGCGCATGACGCGGATGGCGATCTCCGAGCGGTTGGCGATGAGGATCGAACGGATGGAGCGGTGGCTCATCGGGTACGCCTTCCAGTGCGGGGCCTGTTCAATCCTTGCATGGATCGTGCTCGGGCCACGAAATCAGGGCGCAGCCAGCCCGCAGCCGCGCAGGATGAACGACACCACGTGCGCGGCGGCGCGCTCGTGGTCGCGCCGCGTGAGCCGGGTGCGCCCCATCACGGCGCGCACCTGCACGTCGAAGTCGGCATAGGTCTGCGTGGCGGCCCAGATGGTGAAGAACAGGTGTTTGGCGTCGACCGGTGCCATGCGGCCGGCCGCCACCCAGCCTTCGACGACACGCGACTTGCGCTCCACCATGGCGCGCAGCTCGGTGCGCATCAGCTCGCCCAGCACCGGCGCGCCATGCAGCAGCTCGTTGGCGAACACGCGCGACGCGTCGGGCCGCGCCGCCGACATCGCCATCTTGGCGCCGATGTAGGTGGCCAGCGCCTGCGCCGGCTCGGCCTCGGGCAGCAGGCCGTCCATCGGCACCAGCCAGTCGCGCAGGGTGCCGGCCAGCACCTCGCGGTAGAGCTCGTGCTTGTTGCCGAAGTAGTAGTGCAGGTTGGCCTTGGGCAGGCCGGCGCCTTCGGCAATGGCGGCCATGGTGGCACCGTTGAAGCCTGAACGCGCGAACACCTGCTCGGCTGCCGTCAGGATGCGCTTGCGGTTGACCAGGCGGATCTGGCCCGGCGGTACGGGGGTGGCGGCCTTGGCCATCGGATCACTTCTTCCCCGCCGCCTCCCAGATCACATGGCTGTAGCCGGCCTTGCCCGGGTCCTTCTTGATCACCGGCGAGCCGCCCGTGCCACCCGTCCCACCACCCAGCAGCACCTTCACCGTGCGCTCGTAGGCCGCCGGTTCCAGGTAGCCCATTTTCGCAGTGTTGGCGGTGGTGATGAGCTTGGCCACGTTCTCCATCTGGCGCTGCTGCACCTTCAGCGTGGCGCTGCCGGACGTGTCGGCCGCGACCACGATCTTCGCCGCGCCGACGGGGTCTTTCACGGCGTCGTTCCAGCCCTTTAGGGTGGCGCGCAGGAACCTGGCCGCCCTGGCCGCGAAGGCCGGGTCCTTGAGCTTGCCTTCCAGCACGTAGAGGCCGTCTTCCAGCGAGGCCACGCCCTGGTCTTCGTAGAAGAAGGTCACGAGCTCGCTTTCCTTGACGCCGGCGTCCACCACCTGCCAGTACTCGTTGTAGATCATGGTGCTGATGCAGGCGGCCTGGTTCTGCAGCAGCGGGTCGACGTTGAAGCCCTGCTTGAGCACCTTGATGTCGGTGTCGGGCTTGAGGCCGAGCTTGGCCATCCAGTTCAGGAAGGGGTACTCGTTGCCGCCGAACCAGACGCCCAGCGTCTTGCCCTTGAAGTCGGCCGGCTTGGCCACGCCGCTCGCCTTCTTGCAGGTGAGCATGAGGCCGCTGCGGTTGAAGATCTGCGCGATGTTGACCAGCGGCACGCCGGCTTCGCGCGCGGCCAGGGCGTCGGGCATCCAGTTGACGATGGCATCGGCGCCGTTGCCGGCCAGCACCTGCACCGGGCTCACGTCGGGGCCGCCGGGCTTGATGGTCACGTCCAGCCCCTCGGCCTTGTAGTAGCCCTTGGCGGCAGCCACGTAGTAGCCGGCAAACTGGGCTTGCGGCACCCACTTCATCTGCACGGTGAACTTGTCCTGGGCCAGCGCGCTGCCGGCACCGGCCAGCGCCAGGGCGGCGGCGGCGAACTTCAGGGTGTGGGCCATCATCGGGGAACTCCTCGGGTGGTGGATGTCAACGGGGATCGGCGCCGCTCACTTCGAGCGCACCGAGGGATGCCAGAACGCCCAGCGGCGCTCCAGCTGCACGAGCAAGGCGTAGGCCAGCGAGCCGGTGACCGCGGCCACGACGATGGCGCCCCAGACCAGCGCCATGTTCATCTTCGCCGCTTCGGTGCTGATGCGGAAGCCCAGGCCCACCGTGGGTGAACCGAAGAACTCGGCGACGATGGCGCCGATGAGCGCCAGCGTGGCGTTCACCTTCAGCGCGCCCATGACGTGGGGCACGGCGCAGGGCAGGCGCAGGTCGAGCAGCGTGCGGCGGTAGCCGGCGGCGTAGCTGTGCATCAGCTCCAGCTCCAGCCGGCCTGCCGCCTGCAGCCCGGCCAGCGTGGCCACGAGCATGGGGAAGAAGGTCATCAGCACCACCACGGCGGCCTTGGAAGGCCACTCGAAGCCGAACCACATCACCATGATGGGCGCCACCGCCACCAGCGGCACGGCACTGGTCAGTGCAGCCAGCGGCAGCAGGCCGCGCTGCAGGAAGGGCACGCGGTCGATGGCCACGGCCACCGCGAAGCCCAGCGCCGAGCCCGCGGCCCAGCCCACCAGCACCGCCTTCAGCACCGTCTGCACGAAGTCGCGGCCGAGCGTGTTGGCGTGCTCGAAGAGCGTCTGCACGATGGCCAGCGGCGCCGGCAGCAGCACGCGCGGCACCTCGAACACCGTGACACCCAGCTGCCAGAAGAACAGCACCCAGCCACCGAACAGCGCCGCCGTCAGCGGCCCGGCCCAGCGCGGGCCTTCGATGGCGGCACAGCGGCGCAGGCTCCACACCGCCAGCGCCAAGGCCAGCGCCAGCGCCGCCAGCAGCAGCAGGCCGATGCCAGGCGTCATGCCGGCCACCGCTTCAGCACCAGGCGCTCGGTGGCCGCCACCGCTGCCGTGAGCGCCAGCCCCAGCAGCGCCGACAGCACCAGCGCCGACCAGATGCCCACCGTGTTGCCGTAGTACGAACCCGTGAGCAGCCGCGCGCCCAGCCCGGCCTGCGCGCCGGTGGGCAGCTCGGCCACCATCGCGCCCACCAACCCGGCCGCGATGGCCACGCGCAGCGACGGGAACAGGAAAGGCAGCGCCGCCGGCAGCCGCAGCAGCCAGAAGGCCTGCCAGCGCGTGGCGGCGTAGGTGTGCAGCAGTTCGGTGCTGATGCGCTGCGGCGAACGCAGGCCCTGCACCATGGCCACCGTCACCGGGAAGAAACACAAGTACATGGCAATCGCCGCCTTGGGCGCCACGCCGCTCAAGCCCAGGCTGCCCAGGATGACCAGCACGATGGGCGCGATGGCCAGCACCGGCACCGTCTGCGAAGCCACGATCCACGGCAGCAGCGCACGGTCGAGCGTGCGAGAGTGCACGATGGCCGCCGCCAGCAGCACGCCGAAGAGGCTGCCGAGCACGAAGCCGACCAGCGTCGACTGCGCCGTCACCGCGGCGTGGAAGAGCAGGTTGCGCGGGGAGTCGAGCGGCCAGTCCACGATGCTGCGGTAGAGGTCCTGCACCACCTGGTGCGGCGCCGGCAGCAGCGGGCGTTCCATGGCCCAGCTCTCGGCGATCAGGTCCAGCGTCGTCCAGCCGGGCCGGTCGGCCAGCACGCGTTCCTTCACGCCCGCGGCGTTCAGGCCCACAGCGCCGGCGTACCAGAGCAGGAGCACGAAGCTCAGCACCAGCGCCACCGGCGCTGCACGTGCAAGCAGCGCCGTCGGCGCTGCGTGCCGGCTAGGCTTCATGGCCCTGCCCCAGCGCCTGGCGCAGCTCATGCGCCACGGCCATGAACTCGGGCGTGTCGCGCAGGCCCAGGTGGCGCGCCTCGGGCAGCGGCGAGCGGATGTCCGCGACGATGCGCCCCGGCCGCGGCGACATCACGACGATGCGCGTGGCCAGGTACACCGCCTCGGCGATGGAGTGGGTGACGAAGACCACCGTGCGCTTCTCGCGCTGCCACAGCTGCTGCAGCTGCTCGTTCAGGCGGTCGCGCGTGATCTCGTCCAGCGCGCCGAAGGGCTCGTCCATCATCAGGATGCGCGGCTCGAAACCCAGCGCCCGCGCGATGGACACGCGCTGCTGCATGCCGCCCGACAACTGCCACGGGTACTTGCGCTCGAAGCCCTGCAGCCCCACGCGCGCCAGCTGCTCCAGCGCCACGGCCTGGCACTCGGCGTCAGCGCGGCCCTGGATCTGCAGCGGCAGCATCACGTTGGCCAGCACCGTGCGCCAGGGGAACAGCGCCGGCGCCTGGAAGACATAGCCGTAGGCGCGCGCCAGCCGCGCTTCGTGCGGGCTCATGCCGTTGACCTGCACCTCGCCGGAAGTCAGCGCTTCCAGATCGGCGATGACGCGCAGCAGCGTCGTCTTGCCACAGCCCGAGGGCCCGATGAGGGCGACGAACTCGCCGGGCACGATCGCCAGGTCGATGCCGGCCAGCGCGTGCACGGCGGTGTCTGCCGCCGAGGCCGCAGAAGCCGAACCGTAGACCACGCTGGCCGCACGGGCGTGCACGGCAAACTCGGAAGCAGTCATCGATGAGGGCAGGGAACTTAACCAGTCGGTCAGCTTATTCTGGAACACCATAGCCAGTTCCATGCCAGAAAGCGGTGCAGTGCCGGGCCGGGGTGCGCACCGCGCCTGTGCGGCGCCGCCAGCCTGGCCCCCGCAACCCCTCGTTTTGCATGGCATGCGGGTTGCGTGGGATGTTGCGATCCTGACCAAATGGTCAAACTGTGGGCACCGCCTGAAGGAGTTCTGCGCATGGCCGAGGCTACAGCCACCGAAGGTCCGGATGTCCGCGCCGGCCGGCGCCCTGCCGCCGACTATGCGGCCGCCTTCGCCGACGCGGCGCCGCGCCTGACGCGCACGCAGGCGCTGGTGGAAGCCGAGCGCTGCCTGTACTGTTTCGATGCGCCCTGCGTGCAGGCCTGCCCCACCGGCATCGACGTGCCGAGCTTCATCCGCCGCATCTCGGAAGACAACCTGCGCGGCGCCGCACGCGCGATCCTGCAGGCCAACCCGCTGGGCGGCACCTGCGCCCGCGCCTGCCCGACCGAGGTGCTGTGCGAACAGGTCTGCGTTCGAACCACGCAGCAGGGCAAGCCGGTGGAGATCGGCCGCCTGCAGCGCTACGCGGTCGACGCCGTGATGGCGCAGCCGGTGACCGCGCTCTTCACCCGCGCCGCCGCCAGCGGCCGCCGCGTCGCCATCGTCGGCGCCGGGCCGGCGGGGCTGGCCTGCGCGTTCATGCTGTCACGCAACGGTCACGAAGCCGTCATCTTCGATGCCCACGCTGCGGGCGGTGGCCTCAACGAATATGGCCTGGCCAGCTACAAGATGGCCGACGGCTTTGCGCAGGCCGAACTCGACTGGCTGCTGCAGATTGGCGGCATCCGGCTGCAGGTGGGCTGGCGGCTGGAAACCGCCGCGCAACTGGCCGAGCTGATGCGCGACTTCGACGCCGTCTACCTGGCCGTCGGCTTGGGCCGCACGCACCGCCTGGGCATCGCCGGTGAAGAACTCGGCGGCGTGCGCGACGCTGTCGACTTCATCGCCGAGTTGCGCCAGGCGCGCGACCTGGCGGCCCTGCCCATCGGCCGCCGCGTCGTGGTCATCGGCGGCGGCATGACGGCGGTAGACGCTGCCGTGCAGAGCAAGCTGCTGGGCGCCGAGCAGGTGCACATGGTCTACCGGCGCGGGCCCGAGACGATGTCGGCGTCGCTGGCCGAACGCGAGTGGGCGCAGAAGAGCGGCGTCACGCTGCACTTCGGCATGACGCCGGTGGAGATGATCGGCCACGACGGGCATGTCACCGCGGTGCGCTTCGCCCGCGCCGCTGGCCACGAGACCCTGCCTGCGGACATGGTGCTGAAGGCCATCGGCCAGGCGCTCGACGACGCCGTGCTGGCCGCAGCCGGCCTGACGCTGCAGCGCGGGCGCGTCGTCGCCGACGCCGACGGCCGCACTGGCGTGCCGCGCCTGTACGCCGGCGGCGACTGCAGGTTGGGTGGCCGCGATCTCACGGTCGAGGCGGTGGAAGACGGCAAGCGTGCCGCCGCCGCCATGCACGCCGAATTCGGCTGAGGAGCACAGCACATGGCCGACCTGCGCAACACCTTCGCCGGCATCAAGAGCCCCAACCCCTTCTGGCTGGCCAGCGCGCCGCCCACCGACAAGGCCTACAACGTGCACCGCGCCTTCGAGGCCGGCTGGGGCGGCGTGGTCTGGAAGACGCTGGGCGAAGACGGGCCGCCGGTGGTCAACGTCAACGGCCCGCGCTACGGCGCCCTGCTCACGCCCGACCGCAAGCTGCTCGGCTTCAACAACATCGAGCTCATCACCGACCGCCCGCTGCAGACCAACCTGGACGAGATCCGCGAGGTCAAGCGCCTGTGGCCCGACCGCGCGCTGGTCGTCTCGCTCATGGTGCCCTGCACCGAAGAGGCCTGGAAGGCCATCCTGGCGCGCGTGGAAGACACCGGCGCCGACGGCGTGGAGCTGAACTTCGGCTGCCCGCACGGCATGAGCGAACGTGGCATGGGCGCGGCAGTGGGCCAGGTGCCGGCCTACATTCAGATGGTCACCGCCTGGTGCAAGGGGCACAGCAAACTTCCGGTGATCGTCAAGCTCACGCCCAACGTGGCCGACATCCGCCCGCCGGCCCTGGCCGCGAAGGCCGGTGGCGCCGACGCGGTGAGCCTGATCAACACCATCAACTCCATCATGGGCGTGGACCCGGCCACGCTGACCATGAGCCCGGCCACTGGCGGCAGGGGCTCGCACGGCGGTTACTGCGGGCCGGCGGTGAAGCCCATCGCGCTGCACATGGTGGCCGAGATCGCGCGCGCGCCGCAGACCGCCGGGCTGCCCATCTCGGGCATCGGCGGCGTCGGCAACTGGCGCGACGCGCTGGACCACATCGCCCTGGGCGCCACCAACGTGCAGGTGTGCACCGCGGCCATGACCTACGGCTTCAAGATCGTGCAGGAGATGATCGATGGGCTGTCGGCGTACATGGACACCATGGGCTACACCACCACCGCCGCCTTCCAGGGCCGGGCGCTGCCCAGCATCACCGACTGGCAGTACCTGAACCTCAACGCCATTAGCAAGGCCGTCATCGACCAGGCCAGCTGCATCCAGTGCGGGCGCTGCCACATTGCCTGCGAGGACACCTCGCACCAGGCCATCACGGCCAGCAAGGACGGCAGGCGCCACTTCGAGGTCAAGGAAGACGAATGCGTGGGCTGCAACCTGTGCGTCACCGTCTGCCCGGTGCCCGAGTGCATCACGCTGCGCACGCTGCAGCCGGGCGAGGTGGACGCACGCACCGGCCAGCCGGTACCGGCCGCGGCAGCCGACTGGACCACGCACCCGAACAACCCGCTGCGCCGCAGCGTGCCCGCATGAACGATACCGACGAGGAGACACTGCCATGACCACCCTGCTCATCCGCGGCGGCACCGTGGTCAACGCCGACCGCGAATTCCGCGCCGATGTCCTCTGCGTAGACGGCCGCATCGCCCAGGTGGGCGCTGCGCTCGAAGCACCGGCCGGCGCTCAGGTGCTGGACGCCGAAGGCCGCTACCTCATGCCCGGCGGCATCGACCCCCACACCCACATGCAGCTGCCCTTCATGGGCACGGTGGCGGCCGACGACTTCTACACCGGCATGGCCGCCGGCTTCACCGGCGGCACCACCAGCATCATCGACTTCGTCATCCCGAGCCCGCAGCAGCCGCTGATGGACGCCTACCGCACCTGGCGCGGCTGGGCCGAGAAGGCCGCCGGCGACCACGGCTTCCACGTCGCCGTCACCTGGTGGGGCGACAGCGTGCACCGCGACATGGGCACGCTGGTGCAGGAAGAAGGCATCAACAGCTTCAAGCACTTCATGGCCTACAAGAACGCCATCATGTGCGACGACGAGACGCTGGTGAACAGCTTCAAGCGCGCGCTGGAACTCGGCGCCATGCCCACCGTGCACGCCGAGAACGGCGAGCTCGTCTTCCTGCTGCAGCAGGAGGTGACCAAGATGGGCATCACCGGGCCCGAAGGCCACCCGCTCAGCCGGCCGCCCATGGTCGAAGGCGAAGCCGCCAACCGTGCCATCGCCATTGCCGACGTGCTGGGCGTGCCGATCTACATCGTGCACGTGAGCTGCATCGAATCGGCCGAAGCCATCGCCCGCGCGCGCGCCCGCGGCCAGCGCGTGTACGGCGAAGTGCTGGCCGGCCACCTGCTCATCGACGACAGCGTCTACCGCCACCCCGACTTCGCCACCGCCGCGGCCTATGTCATGAGCCCGCCCTTCCGCCCCAAGGAACACCAGGAAGCGCTGTGGCGCGGCCTGCAGGCCGGCCAGCTGCACACCACGGCCACCGACCACTGCGTTTTCTGCGCGCCGCAGAAGGCCGCCGGCCGCGACAACTTTGCGCAGATTCCCAACGGCTGCGGCGGCATCGAAGACCGTTTGCACGTGATCTGGGACGCTGGCGTGAACAGCGGCCGCCTGACGCCCAGCGAATTCGTGGCCATCACCTCGGCCAACTGCGCCAGGCTCTTCAACCTCTACCCGCGCAAGGGCGTCATTGCCGAAGGGGCCGACGCCGACATCGTGCTCTGGGACCCGGCGGCCACGAAGACGATTTCGGCCAAGACGCAGTTCAGCAAAGGCGACTTCAACATCTTCGAAGGCCGGCAAGTCCGCGGCGTGGCCACGCACACGCTGAGCCAGGGCCGGCTGGTGTGGGCCGACGGCGACCTGCGCGCCGTGCCAGGTGCCGGCCGCTACCTCAAGCGGCCGGCCTTCGGCCCCAACTTCCAGGCCCTTGCCAAGCGCACGCAAGACCTGGCACCGTCTGCGGTTGCACGCTAGGAGCCACGCCATGCACACCGAAGCGAAGACACCGCTGACCCAACTGCGGGTCGATGGCGACAGGCTGTGGGCGTCATTAATGGAGCTGGCGCAGATCGGCGCCACGCCCAAGGGCGGCGTGTGCCGCCTGACGCTGACCGACCTGGACCAGCAGGGCCGCGACCTCGTCACGCGCTGGGCGCGCGAGGCCGGCATGACGGTGACCATCGACAAGATCGGCAATGGCTTCATGCGCCGCCCCGGCCGCAACAACAGCCTGCCGCCGGTGATGACGGGCAGCCACATCGACACCCAGCCCACGGGCGGCAAGTTCGACGGCAACTACGGCGTGCTGGCCGGCATCGAGGTGGTGCGCACGCTGAACGAGCACAGCATCCAGACCGAAGCGCCCATCGAGGTGGCCTTCTGGACCAACGAAGAAGGCTCGCGTTTCGTGCCGGTGATGATGGGCTCGGGCGTCTTCGCCAAGGCCTTCACGCTGGAACACGCCTACGCCGCCACCGACAACGAAGGCAAGACGGTGCAGGGCGAGCTGCAACGCATCGGCTACATCGGCACCGAGGAGCCCGGCGCCCACCCCATCGGCTGCTACTTCGAAACGCACATCGAACAGGGCCCGGTGCTGGAAGATCACGACAAGACCATCGGCATCGTCACCGGCGTGCTCGGCATCCGCTGGTACGACTGCGTGGTGACGGGCATGGAAGCCCACGCCGGGCCGACGCCGATGGCGCTGCGCAAGGATGCGCTGCAGGTGGCCGCCCGGCTGATGCAGGAGGTGGTGGCCTGCGCCCACCGCCACGGGCCGCACGGCCGCGGCACGGTGGGCATGGTGCAGGTGTTCCCGAACAGCCGCAACGTCATCCCCGGCCGCGTCAAGTTCAGCATCGACCTGCGCAATGCCAGCGATGCGCTGTGCGAAGCCATGGACGCCGACATCCGCGCCGTGGCCGCGCGGCTGGTGGCCGAAAGCGGCCTGCCGATAGAGATCACGCCCGTGTCGGCCTACCCGGCCCAGCCCTTCCACGAAGAATGCGTGGAAGCCGTGGCGCGCGCCGCACAACAGCTGGGTTATTCCAGCATGCGCGCCGTCTCTGGCGCCGGCCACGACGCCGTCTACATGGCGCGGCTGGCACCGGCCGG
>JANNFE010000118.1:0-2233 GCA_031379415.1 Betaproteobacteria bacterium
GGCGGCCAGGGCAATCAGACATTTCTTCATCTCGGCAAGCTCCTCTTGGGGTTCGTGTTCAGACAGGCGTCCAGAGTGTCGGCAGGCCGGGCAGCGTGCGCAAGATGCGGGCCAGCGCGCCACTGTGCACCAGGGCCGTGGCCGCCTCGATATCGGGCGCCAGGTAGCGGTCTTGCATCATGGCAGGGCAGCCTTCACGCAGCAGCGCGTGCACCTGCTCCAGCGGCGGTGAACTGCGCAGCGGGCGCAGGAAGTCCACGCCCTGCGCCGCCGCCAGCAGCTCGATGCCCAGGATGTGCGCCACGTTGTTGATCATCGGCTGCAGCCGCCGCGCGGCGAAGGTGGCCATGCTGACGTGGTCTTCCTGGTTGGCGCTGGTGGGCAGGCTGTCGACGCTGGCCGGATGGGCCAGGCTCTTGTTCTCGCTGGCCAGCGACGCGGCGGTGACATGGGCGATCATGAAACCGCTGTTCAGGCCGGCGTTGGGTGTGAGGAAGGGCGGCAGGCGCGACACGCTGCTGTCGATGAGCATGGCGATGCGGCGCTCGGCGATCGCACCCACCTCGGCGATGGCGCAGGCCATGGCGTCGGCGGCCAGTGCGACAGGTTCGGCGTGGAAGTTGCCGCCGCTGATCATGGCGCCATCTTCGGGAAAGACGAGCGGGTTGTCGGTCACGGCATTCGCTTCGCGCAGCAGCACCAGCGCGGCATGGCGCAGCTGGTCCAGGCAGGCGCCCACCACCTGCGGCTGGCAGCGCAGGCAGTACGGGTCCTGCACGCGGTCGTCGCCTTCCAGGTGGCTCAGGCGGATGGCGCTGCCGGCCAGCAGCTGACGGTAGTACTGGGCCACGTCGATCTGCCCGGGCTGGCCGCGCAGCGCGTGGATGCGCGGGTCGAAGGGGCCGTCGCTGCCGCGTGCGGCGTCGACCGTCAGCGCGCCGATGACGAGCGCGGCTTCGAGCACCGGCTCGAACGCGAAGAGGCCGTGCAGGGCCAGCGCGGTGCTGGTCTGCGTGCCGTTGATGAGCGCCAGGCCTTCCTTGGCCTGCAGCGCCAGCGGGGTGATGCCGTGCTCTTTGAGCGCTTGTGCGGCAGGCTGGCGTTTGCCATCGACCACGAACTCGCCCTCGCCCATCAGCGCGAGGGTCATGTGCGACAGCGGTGCCAGGTCGCCGCTGGCGCCGACGCTGCCCTGGCTGGGCACGCAGGGGATGAGCCCTGCGTTGTGCACGGCCAGCAGCGTGTCGATGACGATGGGCCGCACACCCGAGTGCCCGCGCGCCAAGCTTGCCGCCTTGGTGGCCAGCATCAGCCGCACCACCGGCGGCGACAGCGGCTCGCCCACGCCCACGCTGTGGCTGCGGATGAGGTTCTGCTGCAGCGTGGCGAGGTCGGCTTCGCTGATGCGCGTGCTCGCCAGCTTGCCGAAGCCGGTGTTGACGCCGTAGACGGCCTCGCTGCCTTCTGCCGCGCGCCGCACCACGGCGGCGCTGGCCTGGATGGCGGGCAGCGCCGCCGGGTCCATCATCAGCGGCTGGCCCCCGGCGTGGATGGCCTGCAGTTCGTCGAGCGTGAGCTGTCCCGGTCGCAGCAGCATGTTCAGCGCCCCAGCATGGGCATGTTCAGGCCCTGCTCGCGGGCACAGTCGCGGGCGATGTCGTAGCCCGCGTCGGCATGGCGCATGACGCCAGTGCCAGGATCGTTCCAGAGCACACGTTCCACACGCTTGGCGGCTTCGTCGGTGCCATCGCAGACGATGACCACGCCGCTGTGCTGGCTGTAGCCCATGCCGACGCCGCCGCCATGGTGCAGGCTCACCCAGGTCGCGCCGCCGGCCGTGTTCAGCAGCGCGTTGAGCAGCGGCCAGTCGCTCACGGCGTCGCTGCCGTCCATCATGGCTTCGGTCTCGCGGTTGGGGCTGGCCACGGAACCGCTGTCCAGATGGTCGCGGCCGATGACGATAGGCGCCTTCAGCTCACCGCTCTTCACCATCTCATTGAAGGCCAGGCCGGCGCGGTGGCGCTCGCCCAGGCCGATCCAGCAGATGCGCGCCGGCAGGCCCTGGAAGGCAATGCGCTCGCCGGCCATGTCCAGCCAGCGGTGCAGGTGCTTGTTGTCGGGGAACAGTTCCTTCATCTTGGCGTCGGTCTTCTTGATGTCTTCCGGGTCACCGCTCAGCGCCACCCAGCGGAAGGGGCCGACGCCGCGGCAGAACAGCGGCCGGATGTAGGCC
>JANNFE010000125.1:0-2921 GCA_031379415.1 Betaproteobacteria bacterium
TCGCGGGTTCACAAAGTAAACGCAACACCTTGTGCAAGAGAGGTGGGAGAGTGCTCATACTCGCTACTTCCTCATCCGGCAAGAAGGGGTTGCAGATATGGCGCACGAACGTGAGCGTCCCGCCATCCCACCTTGCGTACCAGCGATAGGAGCGTGAGGATGGTGTCCACTTATTTCGTTGGTGGACACCTATGCATCCCAATTCCGTCCGTCGTCGCCACCACAGTGATGATCTCAAGGCAAAGGTGCTGGCCGCCTGCGATGAGCCGGGCGCATCTATTTCCGGGGTCGCCCTCGCGCACGGCCTGAACACCAATCTCGTGCGCAAGTGGCGATCCGGTCGCGGCGTCAAGCGTGCCGTCATGGTGATCGCGCCGAAGGTGGCCATTCAGGCGCCACCTGCAGCGCCTGTTGCCGCCACCGCGTTTGTCGCGGTGGACATACCCGCACCTCTCAGGGCTGCGGCGCGTGCAGCGACTCAACCGATGGTCGCCGCGCCGATCACCGAAGCGCTGATCCAGATCGAGCTTCGCCGCGGTGCGCTGCACTTGAACGTGCGCTGGCCGAGCGCCGCAGCGCAAGACTGCAGGGCCTGGCTGAGCGAGCTGTCCTCGGGTCTGCTCAAGTGATCCGCATCGATCAACTCTGGCTGTGCACCGCGCCGATGGACATGCGTGCCGGTGCCGAGCGGCTCATGAGCTGCGTCGTGCAGACCACCGGCGCTGCCCGCGCACATCACGGCTACCTCTTCGCCAACGCGCGGGCCACGCGCATCAAGCTGCTGGTCCACGACGGCTTCGGCGTGTGGTGCGCTGCTCGGCGCCTGAACGCCGGTCACTTCGGGTGGCCGCGCGAAGCGGCGGCCTCACCACTGTCGCTCACACCAGCGCAGTTCGATGCGCTGGTTGTCGGCCTGCCGTGGCAACGACTGCCCGAGATGAGCGTGAGCACGCGGATGTGAGCGGCGTGTCACCCTGGCTCATGACGTGAGCCAACAGCGTTGACGGGACATCCGCCAATGGCGTGAGGTCGCGCCTCTTGGCAAGATGCAATGCATGCTCAACATGCATGACCTCAAGCCTCAGGACCTGCAGGGTCTGTCGCCTGACAGCGTCGCCGCGCTGGCCGCACAAATGCTCGAGCACATCCAGCACCAGGCGAGCGAACCGCAGAGCAAAGGCCACGAGCTCGAACTCCAGCAAAAGCTGCTGCAGCGTAAGGACCGCGACATCGCCTGGCGCGACGCGAAGATCGAGAAGATCACCTTCGAGTTGGCCCGCCTGAACCGCTGGAAGTTCGGCGCCAAGAGCGAGGCCATGACGGCCGATCAGCGGCAGATGTTCCAGGACACGCTGCTGGAGGACGAAGCCGACCTGGAGGCGCAACTCGCAGCACTGCAGGCCGCGTTACCCAAGGTGCAGGCCAAGCCCAAGGTGGCTCCCCGTCGCCCGCGCCGCCAGGCGTTGCCCGACCATCTGCGCCGCGTCGAGCATCACCACGAGCCCGAGGACACCACCTGCCGGGCAGCGGACTGTGGTCAGCCGATGACGCGCGTGGGCGAGGACGTGAGCGAACGCCAGGCCAATAGTGCCGGCGGAGTTCTTCGTGCATCGCCACATCTACGGCAAGTGGACCTGCCGCTGCTGCCAGCGCTTGGGGCTGGAGCGCCTGGTGCAGGAGCCGGCCGATCTGCAGATCATCGACGGCGGCATCGCCGCCAGCGGGCTGGTGGCGCATACGCTTATCAGCCGCTTCGTGGACCACCTGCCGTACTACCGGCAGGAGGCCATCAACGCGCGCAGCGGTGTGCACACGCCGCGTTCGACGCTGGCACGCACCGCCGGCAACGCCGGTGCAGCGATGGTCCCGCTGTTCGAGGCGCACAAGCGCTTCGTGCTGAGCTGCCCGGTGCTGCATGCCGACGAGACGCCGGTTGCGATGCTGGACCCTGGCGCTGGCAAGACCAAGCGGGCGTACACCTGGGCTTACGCGCGGGGCGAGCTGGATGCCCAGGCCGGCGTGATCTACGAATTCTGTCTGGGTCGAGGGTCGAAGTATCCGGTGGCCTTCCTGGGTGCGGCGCAAGGTCCACCGGGCTCAGCACTTGAAGAGCAGACAGCGTGGCGCGGCACGCGGGTGTGCGACCAGTACGCCTGGTACGACGCCGTGCTCGACAAACGCGTGTACCCGCAGCGCCTCGCCGCCCATTGCGTGGCGCACGCCCGGCGCAAGTTCGACGAACTGGTCGGCACCAGCGAGGTGGCCAAGGCGGCGATCAAGCGCATCGGTTGGATCTACCACGTCGAAGGTCAGTTCGAAGGAGTGGACGCGCAGCAACGTCTGGCGGCACGCGAGCAGTTGACGGCTCCGCTGTGGAAGGAGTTGCACGTCTGGCTGAAGCTCGAACGTAGCCGCGTGCCGGACGGCGGCGCCATCGCGGCGGCAATCGACTACAGCCTGAATAGCTGGACCGCTCTGACGCGGCACCTCGAAGACGGGGCGGTGCCGATCGACAACAACTTCATCGAGCGGCAGATCAAACCGTGGGCGATGGGCAGGAAGGCATGGCTGTTCTGCGGCAGCGAAATGGCCGGTCAGCGTGCGGCCATCGTCATGAGCCTGGTGCAGTCTGCCAAGCTCAACGGGCACGATCCTTGGGCCTACCTGCGCGACGTGCTTGAGCGGCTTCCCAGCCACCCCAACAGCCGCATTGAAGAGCTGCTGCCGCACCGCTGGCAGAAACCCACCACCTGACAACTGGCCGACGAAATCGTCGTCGTCTCGGTGTCGTCAGTTCATGGGGGACGGCGGGCCGCTCACGTTGGCCACGCCGAGCACAGACACGGTGTGCAGTTTCTCGGCGACGACCGTGGCGTTTGGATACATGCGCAGGATCGGCGCCGGTGACAGCAGCCGCGTCG
>JANNFE010000127.1:0-21227 GCA_031379415.1 Betaproteobacteria bacterium
AGCGGCCAGGCCAGCGCCACCACGGCCGGCCCGAGCAGGAAGTGGATGAACTGCGCGCCCGAAAAGTACACCGGGTAGGGCGTGTGCGTCAGCCACAGCAGCCCGGCCAACACCAGCACCGACAGCAGCACCGGGTTGGCCCAGGGCGTGCGGCCCAGGCGTTCGTAGAGCGTCACCGCCAGCACGTACACGCTCAAGGTGGCCGTCAAGCCGAACAGCGGCGTGGCCGAGAGGTAGACCCAGAGGTCGACGAAGCTGGTCGCCATGTTTCAGTCCATGGTGGTGGTGGCCGCCGGCAGCATGGCGCGCAAGACCCAGGCCGTGACCAGCAAGCCGGCCCAGGTGGACAACACCAGCGCCAGCATCATGCGCAGGCCGTATTGCGCAATCAGATCCAGGTGGCTGATGACACCCACGCCCACCGGCACGAAAAGCAGCGACAGGTGCGACAGCAGAGGCTGCGCCACCGCTTCCACCGGCGCGCGCACCGGCGCCCAGGCCAGCAGCGCGCCCAGCAGCAGCAGGCCCAGCACCGGGCCCGGCAGCGGCAGGTGCAGCAGCCGCGCCAGCGCCTCGCCGGCCGATTGGCACAGCAGCAGCACGGTCAGGCCCTTCAGCGCGTCCATCGCCCTGCGCGTCTGTCAAAGCAGTTCATACGTCAGCACCCAGTAGTGCTCGTAGGCCGTCCACTGCGGCCGCACGGCGCGCGGGCCGAGCATTCCGATGGCCTGCTCGGATGTGGGGAAGTTCTTCAGCACCTCGTGCACGCTGCCGTCGTCGAGCACGCGGTTCTGGTAGGTGTTGCCGTGTTCGTCGGTACGTGTCAGCGGTGTGCTGCTGACCTGCACGTAGCTGTTGTCGAGCATCACCACGCGCGCGCCCGGCAGCAGCCGCGCGTGCAGCGTGGCCAGCCAGGCGGGCAGGCGCTGCAGCGGGACGTGGCTCCACCAGCAGCCGGCGAACGCGCCGTCGAATGACGGCGCACCGCCTGATGCTGCGGCGTCGAACGGCCGGTCGCCGAGTTCGGCCATCGAATACGCATCGACGGTGGCGAAGCTGACGCAGGCCGGCAGCACCTTGGCGCGGGCGAGCGCCATGGTCTCGGGGTTGAGATCGGTGGCCAGCCACGAGGCGGCGTCGCGCGCGCCGTGCGGTGTCCACCAGCCGGTGCCACACGCCACTTCCAGCACCTGTCGGCCAGCGAAGGGCGCGGCCAGCGCCGCTTCCATGGCACGCAGATCGGCCTGCCGTTCGGGCTTGTGATAGACACGTTCGTAGGTCGCCGCGCGCCGGGCGTAGTAGTGGCGCATGCCTTCGACGACGTCGTCGCTCATGCGGGCAGCAGCCGGCCGCGGTTGAAGAGGCCGTCGGGGTCGAAGGCGCGCATCAGCTGGCGCTGGATGCGCTCTACCGCCGGCTTCAGCGGCGCAAACGCGCCCACGCTCTTGTCGCGGCTGCGGAAGAGCACGGCATGCCCGCCGGCGATGGCCGCCACCTCGCGCAACAGTGCTGCCGGCGCGCTCGTGCAGATCCAGCGCTGCGCGCCGCCCCATTCCAGCAGCTGTTCGCCCGACAGCTTCAGCGGCGGTGTGGTCGCCGGCACCGACAGGCGCCACAGCCCGGCACCGGCCTCCACGGCCTTGGCGGCACCGATGAAGAACTCGTCGCTGTGGTCGCGCAGGCCGCGCCAGAAGGTGTGCGCCGTCTCGGGCGCGATGAGCTCGCCGCCGATCTCCTGGCAGGCCGCCTGCACGGCCGCGTTGGCACCGCACAGGCGCAGCACCAGCATGCCGTCCCACCAGGCGCTGGCGTTCAGCGGCAGCGGCTGGCCACCCCATTCGTTGACGCGCCGGATGGCGTCGGCCTGCTCGGCTTCCAGGCGCAGCGTCAGCGTGGCCGGTGGCAGCGGCAGCACCTTCAACGAGACCTCGCAGATCACGCCCAGCACACCCATCGAACCCGCCAGCGCACGCGACACGTCGTAGCCGGCCACGTTCTTCATCACCTGGCCGCCGAAGCTCAAGCACTCGGCCTGGCCATTGAGCAGCGTGGCGCCGAGCACGTAGTCGCGCACGCCGCCCACCGCCGCGCGCGCCGGGCCGGCCAGGCCGGCGGCGACCATGCCGCCGACGGTGCCGCGCAACGGCGCCCCATCACCTTCCTTGCCGCCGGCGTCGAAGCGCGGTGGTTCGAAGGGCAGGCACTGGCCGGCCTCGGCCAAGGCGGCCTCCAGTTCAGCCAGCGGTGTGCCGGCACGCACCGTCACCACCAGCTCACTGGGCTCGTAGCTGCTGATGCCGCAGAGGCCGCGCATGTCCAGCGGCTCGCCCAGCGGCTCACCCCCGTAGAAGGACTTGGTGCCGCCGCCACGGATGTCCAGCAGCGTCTTCGCGGCACGTGCCGCCCGCACCTGGTCGACCAGGTGAAGCAATGCGCTGTCGGTGCCTGCGTTCACCGTGCCAGCTCCTTCAGCGCTTTTTGCAGGAAGGCGGCGATCTGATCCTTGCTCGGGAGTTGCACCTGATAGCGCGATACGAAGAGCTTGTTGGTCAGGCCGGCCAGTGCGAATTCCACCAGTTCGTGGTTCTTCGCCGTGCACAGCAGGATGCCCACCGGCGGCTGGTCACCCGCGCTCATCTCGTGCTGACGGTAGTCGTTGACATAGGCGTTGAGTTGGCCCAGATGTTCATGCTGGAAGCGTCGTTCTTCAGCTCGATGAGCACATGGCATTTGAGCACGCGATGGTAGAAGACCAGATCGACGAAGAAGTGCTGGCCGCCGATGAGCAGGCGCTTCTGTCGGGCCTCGAAACAAAAGCCATGGCCCAGTTCCAGCAGGAAGGTGTGCAGGCGGTCGAGCAGCGCGTCTTCGAGCGCGGATTCGCTCACCATGTCCTGCGGCTTGAGCCCGAGAAACTCGAACACATAGGGGTCGCGGATGATCTGCGCCGCCGGCGTCTTGCCGGCGCGTGCACCAGCCTGCGCGTGTGTCAGCCGGGACAGCTGGGCCTTGCGCCGGGACAGACCGCTGCGCTCGAAATACTGCGTGCCGATCTGCCGCTTCCGTTCACGCACCGACCAGTTGCCGCACAAGGCTTCGACTTCGTAGAACAGGCGCCGTGTGGGATCGTCGATCTCCACCAATTGTTCGAGGTGGCTGTAGGAAAGCCGATTGAGCAGCAGCTCCGGGATGGGCGAATCAGAGGCCACAGAAAGTGCGGACACTGTCCGCACTTTCTTGGCCGGCAGCCTGGGTGGCGTCAGCCCCGCAGCGCGCACCAGAGACAGTGCGGACGGTGTCCGCACTATCTGCGGATAGACGCGGTACAGCGCCAGATAGCTGTAAAGCTGCCGACGCCCGACGTTGCTGACACCCCGCCGGCGCAAGGCTGCCGCCAGCTCAGGCACGAGCCTTTCGCCATAGCGGGCACGGTCGGCGCCGCGCAGCTCGAACACGGCGATGCGCCAGCCAATGAACCAGTTGCGCAAGGTCAGGCTGACGTTGACGGCGCGCACGGCCTGACGGGCCAGCGAGGCATCGGCCTGGCGGATGGTCTCCACCAGCGCGTCGCAGCCGGTGGCCACGGGCGTCACGGCCTTGACACTGCGTCGGCTAACAGGCTTCATGCATGGGGACCCGGCCGCACGCTCAGAACCGCTCCAGCTGGGCGAAGGGCAGCAAGCCCTTCTTCACGTGCATCTTTCCGTACTCGGCACAGCGCTGCAGCGTCGGGATGACCTTGCCCGGGTTCAGCGTCTGCCCGCCGTCGAAGGCGCGCTTGATGGCGAACATCTGTTCGCGCTCCTCGGGGCTGAACTGCACGCACATGCTGGACAGCTTCTCCACGCCCACGCCGTGTTCGCCGGTGACGGTGCCGCCCATGGCGACGCTGGTCTCCAGGATGTCGGCGCCGAAAAGTTCGCAGCGGTGCATCTGGTCGGGGTCGTTGGCGTCGAAGAGGATCAGCGGGTGCAGGTTGCCGTCACCGGCGTGGAAGACGTTGCAGCACTTCAGGCCGTACTTGACTTCCATCTCGGCGATGGCCAGCAGGATGTCGGCCAGCCGCTTGCGCGGGATGGTGCTGTCCATGCACATGTAGTCGGGGCTGATGCGGCCGCTGGCCGGGAAGGCGTTCTTGCGCCCGCTCCAGAACTTCAGGCGCTGCGCCTCGTCCTTGCTGACTTCCATGCGGGTGGCGCCACAGCCGCTCAGCACGTCGAGCATGCGGTCGATTTCCTCGGCCACCTCTTCCGGCGTGCCGTCGCTTTCGCACAGCAGGATGGCCGCCGCGCTGAGGTCGTAGCCGGCGTGCACGAAGTCTTCCACGGCCGCCGTCATCGGCTTGTCCATCATCTCCAGGCCGGCCGGGATGATGCCGGCGGCGATGATGGCCGCCACCGCGTCGCCGGCTTTGCGGATGTCGTCGAAGCTGGCCATGATGCAGCGCGCCAGCAGTGGCTTGGGCACCAGCTTCACCGTCACTTCGGTCGTTACCGCCAGCATGCCTTCGCTTCCGACGATGAGCGGCAGCAGGTCCAGCCCCGGCGTGTCCAGCGCCTCGCTGCCGAACTCCACGGCCTCGCCTTCCACCGTGTAGCCGCGCACGCGCAGCACGTTGTGCAGCGTCAGGCCGTACTTCAGGCAGTGCACGCCGCCGCTGTTTTCGGCCACGTTGCCGCCGATGGTGCACGCGATCTGGCTCGAAGGATCTGGCGCGTAGTACAAGCCGTAAGGCGCGGCGGCTTCGCTGATGGCCAGGTTGCGCACGCCGCACTGCACGGTGGCGGTGCGGGCCTGGCGGTCGATCTGCACGATCCTGTTGAACTTGGCCAGGCTCAGCGTCACGCCCAGGGCATGCGGCATGGCGCCGCCCGACAGCCCGGTGCCGGCACCGCGCGCCACCACCGGCACCTGCAGGCGGTGGCAGGCCGCCAGCACGGCGGCCACCTGGGCCTCGGTCTCGGGCAGGGCCACCAGCAGCGGCAACTGGCGGTAGGCCGTGAGGCCGTCGCATTCGTAGGGCACGGTGTCCTCGCCATGCCACAGCAGCGCGTGCGGCGGCAGCAGCGGCGCCAGCGCCGTCACCACTTGCTGCTGGCGGGCCGCACGTTCGGTGGCGACGATGGCCGGGGCCGTGATCGGGGCATTCATCGAGCGGTGGCTCCTGCAGGGTGGGGGCGGCGGTGATGCTGGGCACCGCCGCCGTCGCGACTGTACGCCGCCACCCAGGCGCACCCAGGTCACCACCGTTTTGACCGTGGCGACGGTGATCGCCACCATACCCCCTCATTTGCGGGGTGGTGCCGGCTTCGCGCCTCACCGGCTATTGCGTCCGATGTGTGCGTGCCGGACCATGCAACGCCACCTGCAGGCGGATGGCCTGCCCACAGCAACGGCTCGCCAAGAGCCCCCACAGGAGGATAGGCATGCAGCTCATGAACATTCGGCCCTCGCTGGCCGCGGCCACGCTCGTGCTCGGTGGTCTGGCTGCGGCGCCGGCCGCGCAGGCCGTGGTCGTCTACAGCGGCGTGCTCAACCTGGCGGTGCCCAACACCGCCGCCGGTCTGTACGTGAACGTACTCGACGGCACCAGCTTCAGCGGGCCGGGCACCTTCCCGGTGCTTGGCGGCCCGGGCGCCAACTACGACTTCAACGTCTTCGGCACCACCACCTGGACCTTCTTCTCGCCCGGCACTTCGGGCCAGAGCGCGCCCACCCCGGTGCCGGTCACGTCCAGGGGCTATGTGTCGTCCACCACCACCGGGCCGGCGTCCAGCCTGGCAGCGGGCACACTCATCGACGGCAGCAGCGTGTTCAACACCGGCTCGCCTTCGGGGTCGGCTGTCACCACTGGCGCGCCGGTGATCATCGGTTTCCGCTTCCGCAACGAGAACGTGCTCGCGAATGCCACCGACGACACGGTGCACTACGGCTGGGCGCGCTTCATCCTCACCGCCGGCGTGCCGGGCACGCTGGTCGATTACGCCTTCGAGTCGACACCGCTCACCGGCATCCTGGCGGGAAGCACAGTGCCGGTGCCCGAGCCGGCCACCTGGTTGCTGATGGGCCTGGGCGTGGCTGGCCTGATGGCGCGCCAGCGCCGACGCGCCGGCTGAAGCGCGGCGGCGGCGCTCAGCCGTCGCCGGTGAACACCGTCAACACGCCGGTGTAGCCGTAGATGTGGTGGCGGGCGATTTCGCCCGCCGCGAAAAAGCCCACCAACGGGATGTCTTCGCCGCCACCCAGCGCATGCTGGATGGCCTTCAGCTCGGCCGAAGGCGAGCCGAAGTGCGGGCCGCCGCGCCCGGTGCAGCTGACGTAGATGGCACCGCGGATGCGCTGCGCCGCCTGCACGGGCGCCGGTGTGCCTTGCAGCAGCGCAGCCTCGGCCTGCGATTCCACCTCATCGCGGATCTCGCTGCAGATGCGAACCAGGTCGCGCCGCGCCGCTTGCGCGTCGCGCTGGCAGAAGGCCAGGCGCATGCCGGGCTCCAGCACGTCGGCCACGGCCACGGCATGGCGCGCCGGGTCCAGGCCCACGAGGTGGCGCACGCGGGTGTCGGTGCCGAACTGGCCGCCGCGGGCTAGCGCGGTGTCGGTGGCGTCGGTCAGCCCCACCAGCGTGGCGCGCAGGCGCGGCAATGCGGCGCGCGGGTCTTCCAGCTTGTCCAGGCCCAGGTCACGCAGCAGGCAGGGCAGCGCCGGCTCGCCGTCGAGTTCGGTGACGATGTTGCGCTCGCAGGCCGTGACCTCGCGTGTCGGCCCCACAGGCTGGCAGCCCTGGGTGACGCGCGAAATCAGCGCCACCTCGCTGGAGAAGGCCACGCCCGACAGGCCGCCCTGCCACACACCTTCGGCGATGTGCAGGCTGCCGGCACGCGAACTGGCCAGGCCGCCGAAGAGGTAGCCGCTGCCGGTGCGGTCGCTCAGCTCGGCCACCAGCTCGGCGATATCGGGTGTGGCCGGGTCGGCATGCACGAGCGCCGTCCAGGGCTCGATGCGCTGCAGCTTGCGCTTGCCCGAGAAGACCTCGAAGCGGCCGGCCGGCACGGCGGCCAGCATCAGCGCCAGCGCCGGCTCGTCGATGTACTCCACGCCCGGGCCGCACACACCCACGCCCACGCTGCCCACCCAGGCCACGCCGGGCCAGCGCTGGCGCAGCTCGGTGTACAGGGCCTGGGCATGCGGCGCGTAGTGGTCGGTGAAGTAGACAAAACCCAGCGACAGCGGCCCGGCCGCGCTGGCGTCGTGCGCGGCGCGGCGCGCTTCCACCTGCGCACCGGCCAGCGCGAGTGCGGCGCGCCAGTCGGGGTGGGTGGCGTGGCCGACGAGGAAGCCGGGCATGGCCGCCTGCTCCCGGCCGCCTCAGCGGCTGCGCTTGCGCGGCGCGGCCGCGCGCACGGCCTTGGCCGGCAATCCGGCCGCCTTCTTCAGCGTGCTGCCCGCCGCCGCCACGCCCTGCTTGACGGCCGCACCGGCCAGGTTGCGCGCGGCGTCGCCGGTGCTGTCCTTGACGGCCTTGGCGGCGATCTCGGTGAACTGCTGCGTCAGCGCGCCCCACCATTGCATGGGGTCGACGGCGGCGGGCGCGGCGGCAGCAGGTGCCGCCGCGGCCTTGCGCACGGGTGGCTTGCGCGACGCTGGCGCCGGTTCGTCCTCCACCTCGTCCTCGGCCTCGGCTTGTGCCTCAGGCTCCGGCCTCGACGCGGGCGCGGAAGGCCGTGCCTTCAGGGCCTCGCGCAGGTCGTTCATCGGCAGGTTCATGGTCTGCAAGGTGTTCAGCGTCATGCGCTGCACCTCCAGCGCCTGGATGGTGGTGCCCAGCAGGCGCGCGTTCTGCTCCAGCCAGAACTGCACCGTCTTCAGCTCCTGGATGCGCTTGTCCAGCTCTTCCGGGTCGAGCGTGGGCGCGATCCACTGGCTCATGCCCGGAATGCTGGCGCCCGCGCCCTTCATCAGGTTCTGCAGGAATTCGAAGCCTGGCACCAGCTTGGCCAGGTCGGTGGCACCGGTCATGGCAGTCTCCTGTCGCCCTGGGGCGTTGTTGTGGTGGTGATTGTGAGTCAGCGCGTGAAGGCTATGCGCTCGACCTTGAAGCCGCGCTGCGCCAGCAGCTTGGGCAGCGACTGCGGGCCCGTCATGTGCAGCGCGCCGATGGCCGCCAGCACGCGCTTGCCCTGCTTGTGCTGGGCCTCGATGCCGTCGGCCAGCGGCGGGTTGCGGTCGTCGTTGAGCTTGCGCATGAAGGCCTTCTCGGCCTCTGTCGTGGCGCACTCGCACCAGGCTTCGTAGTCTTCCAGCGCCGACAGGTCGCCGCGTTCCCAGGCCGCGGCCAGGCGTTCCAGCACGCGGCGGCCGCTCTTGTCTTCCAGCTGCGCCAGCGTCTGTTCCAGCACGCCCAGGGCGTCATCGGCGTCCTCGGGCACCAGCGCCGCCTTCTGCTGGGCCACGGTTTCCAGCGCCACCACGCGGCGGCCCAGCGAGCGTGCCTGCGTGGCCAGCAGCGTCTCCATGGCGTAGCTCGGGTCGAGGCCGATCCAGCGCGCTTCCAGCACCGTCAGCGTGCTGGCCTGCAGCAGAGGGTGCAGCGTCGCCATCGATTCCGCAGCCATGCAGGCGCGTTCGAAGGCCTGGTTCAGCCGCGCCTGCAACGGCGCCGGCAACAGCGCCGGGGCCTGCAGTTCCGACAGCGCGGCGAGCAGCGCGGGGTCGGACGGGTCGATCTCCAGCGCCAGCACATCGCTGGCCTTCACCGCCGCCGCCAGCTGCGGGCCCAGGCGGCGCCAGCCGGGCTTGCCCACGTGCAGGGTGCCGAAGAGCCAGCTGCTGCGCCCGTCACGGCTGATGCGCCAGAGCAGGCCGCGGTCACGCTCTGCAGCGGTCGCGCCCACGGCCACCTGCACCGGTGGCGGGCAGGTGGCGGCGGCCTGCGCCGCCGCGGCAGCCAGAGCCGCCAGCCAGGCGCAGCACAGTCCGATCCACCAGGGCTTCATGGCCAGACGATGCCACGAAAGCGGCCGCGCGGGCTACGGGCTTACTGCACGTCGGCGGCGCACTTGCCCGGCTCGACGAGGACCTGACTACGGCGCCGGCGCCTGCAATTCGAAGCGCAGCACGCCGGCATTCTGTTGCCAGCGCAGCTTGCCCAGCACGTCCATGCCCAACAGTGGCGATGTCAGGCCGGGCAGCGCGGCCATGCGCAGGCGTTCGGCGCGAACGCCGCCGTCCAGCACCACATCGCCCAGCACCACCTCGGCCTGCACCACGCCGCCGGCGGTGTTGCTGGTGACCCGGCCCACCACCGGCAGGCCGAGTTCACGCGCCAGCGCCGCCGGGATGGCGGTGCCGGTGGCGCCGGTGTCGACCAGGAACTCCAGTTCACGCCGGGTGCTCGGGCCGGCGATGCGGCCGGGCCAGTGGTAGTGGCCGTCGGCGGCGCGGCGGATCTCCAGCACGCCACCGGCGACGCTGAAGCGCGCGGCCTGCGTCTCCTTCTGCCAGGCCTGCACGCCCAGGAAAAGCCCGGCCGCCAGCAGCAGCCAGACCGTGGCGTGTTTCAGCCAGGGCGGCAGTTCACTCATCGCCGCCGGGGCCGGCCGCGGCGGCGGGCAGCGACGAGACCACGCGCTGGTCGATGGCGCCGAACACGCTGCTGCCGTCGCGGCCCAGCATCTCGATGCGGATGCGGTCGCCGAACTGCATGAAGGCGGTCTTCGGCGCACCGCTCTCGATGGTCTCGATGGCGCGCTTCTCGGCCACGCAAGAGTAACCGTGGCTCCAGTCCTTGTTGCTGACGGTGCCGCTGCCGACGATGCTGCCGGCGCGCAGCCGGCGCGTTCTGGCCACGTGTGCGATGAGCTGGCCGAAGTGGAAAGTCATCTCCGGCCCGGCCTCGGTCAGGCCGACGCGCTGGCCGTTCCAGCGGCTTTCCAGCGTCAGGTGCAGGCGACCGCCTCGCCAGGAATCACCCACCTCGTCGGGCGTCACCGCCACCGGGCCGAAGGCGGTGGCCGGCTTGCTCTGCAGGAAACCGAAGCCCTTGGCCAGTTCGCCGGGGATCAGGTTGCGCAGGCTCCAGTCGTTGACCAGCATCAGCAAGCGCACGCTGTCGAGCGCCGCCGTGGCGTCGGTGCCCATGGCCACGTCGCCGGTGATGACCGCGACTTCGCTCTCGAAGTCGATGCCCCAGTCGGTGCTGCCAAAGGCTGCGTCGTCGCAGGGGCCGATGAAGTCGTCGCTGCCGCCCTGGTACATCAGCGGGTCTTCGTAGAAGCTGGCCGGCACCTCGGCATTGCGCGCACGGCGCACCAGTTCCACATGGTTGAGGTAGGCCGAGCCGTCGGCCCACTGGTAGGCGCGCGGCAGCGGGGCCATGCAGGCGCGCGGGTCGAAGGCGAAGGCGTGGCGCGCCTTGCCGCCGTTGAGCGTGGCGTACAGGTCTTCCAGCTGCGGGCTGCGGAAGTTCCAGTCGTCCAGCACCTGCTGCAGCGTGGTGGCGATGCCGGCGGCGTGGTGGGCCTGCGTGAGGTCACGCGAGACCACGGCCAGCACGCCGTCGCGCGAGCCGTCCTTCAGGGTGGCGAGTTTCATGCGGAGAACAGCCTCGCGCAGAGGCCGGTGGAGACAGGGTGGCAGTATTGTGGGGTGACCCCCGCGCCCGCCCTGCCACAGACCGTGTCCATCGCCAGGCCGCGGCGTGCGCTGGCGGTGCTGGGGCTGGGCCTGCTCGTGCTGATGCTGCACGGCTGGCTGCTCGGCACGCTGCCACCGCTGCCGGGCCACGGTGGGCGAGGTGACGCGCCGCGCATGCTGCGGGTGCGGCAGATCACGCTGCCGGCGGCGCCCGTGGCGGTGGCCGCTGCCGAACCGGCACCTGCTGCACCCGCTGCCGCCCTGCCGGCAACCCGTGCCACCCGCCCGGCTGCAGCCGCCAGCGCTGCACCCGTCGCCGCAGCGCCGCCCTCGGCAGCCAAGGCCGACACCGGCGGCGAGCCCCTGCCCGTCTACGCCACGTTGCTGCCGCCAGCCGCCACGCTGCAGTACGCGGTGCAGCGCGAAGGCGCGGGCCGCGCCGGTGTGCAGGCCGAGCTGCGCTGGCGCCCGGCCGAGGGCCGCTACACGCTGACCCTGGGCGTGGCCGCCGCCGGCTGGGCCAGCGTGGGCGAGATCGACGCCCACGGCCTGGCGCCCGAGCGCCATGTCGAGACGCGCCGCGGCCGCGAGGTGCGCGCCGTCAACTTCCAGCGCGACCGTGGCCGCATCACCTTCAGCGGGCCGCAAGTGGAATACCCGCTGCTGCCCGGCGCGCAAGACCGCCTGAGCTGGCTGCTGCAGCTGCCCGCGGTGCTGGCCGCCAACCCGGCGCTGGCCGAGGCAGGGCAGCAGCTGCAGCTCTTCGTTGCCGGCTCGCGCGGCGATGCCAGCGTGTGGACCTTCACCAGCCTGGGTGTCGAAGCGCTGGACCTGCCGGCCGGCCGCGTCGATGCGGCCCTGCACTTCAGGCGCGAAGCCGATCGACCCTACGACACGCGGGTGGACGTGTGGCTGGATCCAGCGCGCCACCACCTGCCCGTGCGCGTGCGCCTGCCCGCGCGCACCGAGGGTGAAGCCGCCGAGTTCCTGCTGCAGGCCCTGACGCTGCCCTGACCCGCGCGCATGCAAGGCTTCGTGCCGGGCGCGGTGACAGAAGATTCCCGGCCTCGCGTGCCGGCCTTGGTGGCCGACGGGACCGATCGCGATGCGCTGAAGCCCCGGGCTTGTATCGCCCGCCGGCCTGGGCCAAGATGGGCTCCCCACAGCCCACCGTGCGACCGATGGTCCGAGCAATTGCCGATACACGCAGCGTGTTGTCGCCCGGCCTGGCCCAGGCGCCGGTGCTCGACGTGCTGTGCTCGCATTTCGTGCTCACGCTCACGCTGCGCCAGGCCGGCCGCTTCAACCTGCGGCGCGACTGGAACAGCCTGCTGTCGCTGGTCGGCCGCCACCTCGTGTGGCCGCTGCCGGTGCTGGGCCGCGTGCGCGGCTTCCTGGCGCAGCGCTGCAAGGGCAATGCCCAGTGGAAGGGCCATGAACAGCTCAGCGACGAGGCCTTCATGCAACGCCACGGCCCCTGGCGCGGGCCCTACGAGGAAGGCACGCTCTTCTTCTACATCGACGAATACATCAAGGACGCGCCGAAAGACCTGCTGACGGTGCTGGCCAGCAGCTGCGACTGGCTGGCGCGGCGCCTGAAGAAGGAAAGCACGCTCGTCGAAAAGAACATCGACGCGCTGGCCGGCCTGCTGCAGCTGAACCCGGCCGAGCGTGCGCTGCTGCTCTACGGCACGCTGGCCCGCTACCAGCGGGATCTGCGCGGCCTGCTGGTGGAGTTCAAGGTCAGCAACGCGCAGGAAGCCTACGCCGCGCTGGCCGCCGTGGCCGGCGTGGAAGCGGTGGAGGTGGCCGAGGCCCTGCGCGCCGGCTCCCGGCTGGAACGCATCGGCATGATCGAAAACCTGATCTCCGAGCAGAACATCACCGACCTGGCCGACCTGATGAAGGTCAGCGAACAGCTGCCGCCGGTGCTGATGCGCGAGTACCGCGCACCCGGCGAACTGATGGCGGTCTTCACGCGGCCGGTGGCCAAGAGCGATCTGCAGCCGGCCGACTTCGCCTTCGTCGCCGAAGACGCCGACGTGCTGACCGCGCTCTTGAAGAACGCCGCGCTGCGCAAGGAGCCTGGCGTCAACGTGCTGCTCTATGGCCCGCCGGGCACCGGCAAGACCGAGCTCGCCAAGGTCTGCGCCACGGCCGCCGGGCTGCAGCTCTACGAGGTGGAGTACGCTGACCGCGACGGCAATTCCCTGAGCGGCCGCGACCGCTACCGCAGCCTGCAGATCAGCCAGGTCTTCCTGAAGGGCAGCGCCGACGTGGCCCTGCTCTTCGACGAGGTGGAAGATGTCTTCCCGCCCATCAGCAGCGAAGCGGCGCAGCTCATCGCGCGGCTGGACAGCGGCGACGCGCCAGCCTCCAGCAGCGTCAGCGGCAAGGCCTGGGTGAACCAGATCCTGGAAACCAACCCGGTGCCAGTGATCTGGGTGACCAACCGCATCGAGCAGATCGACCCCGCCTTCCGGCGCCGCTTCCAGTACCACCTGCGGCTGCTGAGCCCGCCGCCGGGTGCCCGCTTGGGCTTGGTGGCGCGCGCACTGGCTGGCGCGGCGGTGGGCGAGGGTTTCGCCGCGCGGCTGGCCGAGCGGCGCGGGCTGACGCCGGCGCAGATCCGTACCGCGGTGCGCTTTGCCACGCTCACGCAGGCCGGTACCGTCGAACCCGCGGCCTTCGAGGCCCTGATCGAACGCCAGCTGGCGAATGCCGACAAGGCCCTGGGCAGCGGGCGCAACGAACGCGGGGAACGCGGTGCCCGGCCGGTGGTCACCGAGTACGACCTCACGCTGCTGAACGTGGAGACGCGTTTCGAGATCCCGAAGGTCATCGCGGCGCTGGAGCGCCGTGGCCACGGCACGCTGTGTTTTCATGGTGCGCCGGGCACCGGCAAAACGGCGCTGGCCGAACACATCGCCAAGGCCCTTTCCAAGCCGCTGATGATCCGCCAGACCAGCGACATCGCCAGCAAGTACGTCGGCGAAACCGAGCAGAACATGGCCCGCATGTTCGAGGAAGCCGGCAACGAAGGCGCGGTGCTGCTGCTCGACGAAGCCGACAGCTTCCTGCGCAGCCGCCGCCTGGCCGAGCGAAATTACGAGGTGACCGAGGTCAACGAGATGCTGCAGGGCATGGAACGCTTTGCCGGCGTCTTCATCTGCACCACCAACCTCTTCGAAGAACTCGATGAAGCCGCGCTGCGCCGCTTCACCTTCAAGATCCGCTTCCATCCGCTGCTGCCCGAACAGCGGCTGCGCATGTTCGCGGCCGAGGCGCTGGCAGGTGATGCCGGCAAGCTAACGGCCGAACAGCGTGTCCGGTTGCTGGCGCTGGACCAGCTGGTGCCCGGTGACTTTGCCGCCGTGCAGCGGCAGGTCGAGATCCTGGGCCTGGCCTTCGAGGCCGACGAGTTCCTGTCGCAGCTGGAAGGCGAACACCGCGTCAAGCCCGAAGTGCGGCAGCGGCGCGGCATCGGTTTCCAGAGGTAGCCCTCAAGCCCGGCCCGGCGCGGCCGATAACGCCCGGATGGGGCCACTCGTGTCACAGAGCACTTTGCTCTTCCAGGCCGGTGGGCTGGTGGGGGCCATCGTGGGCTGCGTGCTCGTGCTGGTGGTGGGCCTGGGCATCGGCCTGCAGTGCAGCCGCAGCCGGCTGCGGCGGCACTTGCACGCCGCCAATTCCCAGCTGGACGAACTGCGCGGACGCGACCCGCTCACTGGCCTGGTGACACGGCCGGAGTTCGAGACCGCACTCGACAAGGCCGTGCGCGCCAGCGACGACGACGGTGCGCCGCTGGCACTGATCTACCTGGGCCTGGACAACTTCCGCCCGTTGAACGAAGGCTACGGCCACAGCGTGGGTGACGCCGTGCTGAAGCTGGCGGCGCAGCGCCTGGACCGCACGCTGCAGCTGCCGCCGCTGGCCGTGTCGCGCCTGGGCGGCGACGAGTTTGCGCTGCTGGTGAGCGCGCAGCGTGACGAGCTGGGCGCGCTGGCCGACGAGCTGCTGGACGCTGTGCAACGCCCCTACGCCATCGACGGCCTGGGCCTGCGGCTCACGGCCTCGGCCGGCATTGCCATCTACCCCGACCACGGCTCGCGCCCGCGCCTGCTGGGCCACGCCGCGCTGGCCATGCGCACCGTCAAGCAGATGGGCGGCGGCGGGCGCGCCCACTACGACCCGGCGCTGGCCGTCGACCAACGCGAGCAGGCCGATCTGCTGCAGGACCTGCGCTCGGCCGCCGAACGCGGCCAACTGCAGCTGGTCTACCAGCCGAAGATCGACGCCACCAGCCTGCAGATCACCGCCGCCGAGGCCCTGCTGCGCTGGCAGCACCCGCACCGCGGCACCATCAGCCCGGCGGTCTTCGTGCCGCTGGCCGAAAGGCACGGGCTCATCGTGCCCATCGGCCGCTGGGTCATCGAAGAGGCCTGCCGCCAGGCGGCGCAGTGGCGCGGCCTGGGGCTGCGCATGCGCGTGGCCGTCAACATCTCGGGCTACCAGATGCGCCAGGACGACCTGGTGCAGCACATCGAGCGCACGCTCAGCCTGCACGGCATCCCGGCCGGCCGCCTGACCTGCGAGATCACCGAGACGGTGGCCATGGAAGACACCGCGCACACGCGCAAGGCCTTCGAGCAGCTGCGCGACGCCGGGCTGCATGTGTCCATCGACGACTTCGGCACCGGGCACTCCAGCCTGGCGGCATTGCGCCGGCTGCCGGCGGCCGAACTGAAGATCGACCGCGCCTTCGTGGCCGACCTGGCCACTGGCGAACACGCACGCTCCATCGTGCAGGCCATCGTGCAGATGGCGCGCACGCTGGGCCTGCGCGTGGTCGCCGAAGGCGTGGAAACCACGGCGCAGCGCGACGCCCTGGTGGCGTTGGGCTGCGACGAGCTGCAGGGCTACCTGTTTGCCAAGCCCATGAGCGCGGCCGCGCTGGCGCTGTGGGCCGACTCCGACGACGCACACGCCGGTTCTGCGGCAATGTTCCGCCCTTCCCTGTTCGACCCCACGGCGCCGGCACCGCTGATCGACTGAAGCGCGTGGCGGGTGCCATCATCGGCGCTAGCCATGAACGAAGCCCTCCAACCCACCGATTCATCGTTGCTGCTGTGGCTGCTGGCGGCGGTGGTGGCCATGCTCGCGGCCCATGTGTGCCAGGGCTGGGTCTACGAAGCCCAGCGCGCACCCGGCCTGCGCCAGCGCTGGCCGGCGCTGGCCGCGGCAGGGGCCACCCTGGGCACGGGCCTGTGCTCGGCCATGCTGTTGGCCATGTCGGCGCAGGGCCTGCTGTTTGCCATCGGCTACCGCGCCTGGCCAGCCGTCGGACTGTGGCTGGGCGCCATGCTGGGCTGCGCCTTGCTGGCCGCCGCGCTGGCGGCCACGCGGCGCGCCTGGCTGCTGCTGATCTGCGGCGCGGGCCTGGCCCTGCTGGCCGCCGCGCTGCACTTCGGCTGGTTGTGGGCGGCGGGGTTCCGGCCGGGCGTCGTCTGGCGGCGCGATTTCATGGCCGCATCGGCGATCTTCATGGTCATCGGCCTGGGCGCCGCGGTCTGGCTGTCGTTCTCTGACCTGCTGAAAGACAGCGAGAAACGGACCCTGTGGCGCCTGTGCGCCGCCGCCTTGCTGGGCCTGAGCCTGGCCGGCGGACAGGAGCTGATGATCCACGCCGCCGGGCTGACCTACCAGCAGGGCTCGATCTACGAACAACAGCTGCCGGGCTCCATCCTCAGCCTGGTGGCCGGGGTGCTGGTGCCGCTGGTGCTGACGGTGATGGCCATCGACCTGCTGCTGCGCCGCCCCACGCGCAGCCGCCACGGCCACAGCTTCAACCCGCAGAAGCGGCGCAAACGGCGGCACCGCGCCCGCACCCTGTAGGCGCAAGGGCGGCGCCCAAGCTTCCTACAATCACGCCATGAATCCACCCATTGCCTATACGCGTGGCGCTGCCCTGGTTGCCATCCTGCAGCAGCGCATTGCCATCATCGACGGCGCCATGGGCACCATGATCCAGCGCCACAGGCTGAGCGAGTCCGACTTCCGCGGCGCCAGGTTCGCGGACCACACCAAGGACCTGAAGGGCAACAACGACCTGCTGGTCATGACGCGGCCCGACGTCATCCGCGAGATCCACGAGCAGTATCTGGCGGCCGGCGCCGACCTCATCGAGACCAACACCTTCGGCGCCACCAGCGTGGCGCAGGACGACTATGGCCTGGGCCATGTTGCGCGCGAGATGAACCTGGCAGCTGCCCGCGTAGCCCGCGAGGCCGCCGACAAGTACAGCACCGCCGACAAGCCCCGCTTCGTGGCTGGCGCGCTGGGCCCGACGCCGCGCACGGCCAGCATCAGCCCCGACGTCAACGACCCCGGCGCGCGCAACACCAGCTTCGACGAACTGCGCGCCGCCTACCGCGAACAGGCTTCAGGACTGCTCGAAGGCGGCTGCGACCTGTTCCTGGTGGAAACCATCTTCGACACGCTCAACGCCAAGGCCGCGATCTTTGCGCTGGACGAGTTGATGGAAGAAACGGGCGAACGCCTGCCCGTCATCATCTCGGGCACCGTCACCGACGCCTCGGGCCGCATCCTCAGCGGCCAGACGGTGGCGGCCTTCTGGCATTCGGTGCGCCACGCGCGGCCGCTGGCCATCGGCCTGAACTGCGCCCTGGGCGCGGCCGTGATGCGGCCCTACATCGAGGAACTGTCCAAGGTGGCGGCCGACACCTACGTCAGCTGCTACCCCAACGCCGGCCTGCCCAACCCGATGAGCGAGACCGGCTTCGACGAGACGCCGGCCGTCACTGGCAGCCTGATGGAAGAGTTCGCGCGCGCCGGCTTCCTGAACATCGCCGGCGGCTGCTGCGGCACCACGCCCGAGCACATCGCCGAGATCGCGCGGCGCCTGGGCAGCTACCGCCCGCGCTCGCGCCACGACCCGCTGTTCAGCACGCTGCTGGCGGCCTGAGCGGCTGGCTGCGCACCCGCGTTTGCGGGGGCGCGCTCGCCGGCCCGGCGGGTGTGGCGGCCTATCATGGCCCGCACACTTTGCCTTGGAGCTGGCCGCATGATCCGCAAGCACTTCCTGTTGGCGCCGTTGGCGGTGATGGCCCTGGCCTTCGGCGGCGGCGCGCAAGCCGCCGACCCGATCTACGACGAGCTGGAGCAGGAAAAGCAGGTCACCAACGTCTACAAGGCCTACTTTCCGAGCCTGGCCATTGCACGCAAGGCGGCCATCAGCCACCACGCCCAGCTGCTGGAGAGCGACTACAAGCGCGGCTTCCTGGTTCTGCAGCTCGACGCCGAGGACATGGACCGGCTGCGCCCCTTCGGCTTCCGCTTCGAGCCGGCCACCGAGTACATCGAGCGTCGCAACCGCGCGCTGACGCAGTTCCAGATCGCGCGCACGCGCCGCGCGGCCGGCGCACCGGTGGAGAACGCCATTCCCGGCTACGCCTGCTACGAGACGGTGGAGGAGACCTTCGCCGCGGGCGACGCCTTCATCGCCGCCAAGCCGACGCTGGCTTCGTGGGTGAACGCTGGCAGCTCTTGGCTGAAGACGCAGGGCGCCGGCGGCTACGACATGAAGGTACTCAAGCTGAGCAACAGTGCGGTGCCCGGCCCGAAGCCCAAGCTCTTCATCAACGCCGCCATCCACGCCCGTGAATACACCACCGCGCCGCTGGTGCTGGAGTTCGCGCGCTGGCTGGTCAATGGTTACGGTGTGAACGCCGACGCGACGTGGATCATGGACCACCACGAAACGCACCTCATGCTGCACAGCAACCCCGACGGCCGCAAGCGCGCCGAGACCGGGCTGTCGTGGCGCAAGAACGTCAACAACAACCACTGCGCCAACACCAACACGCGCGGCGCCGACCTCAACCGCAACTTCAGCGCCACCTGGAACACCACCGGCGGCCAGGGCAGCAGCGGCTCGGCCTGCAACCTGACCTATCGCGGGCCCAGCGCCGGCTCCGAACCGGAGACGCAGGCCGTGGAGAGCTACATCCGCAGCCTGTGGCCCGACCGCCGCGGCCCCGGCCTGGGCGACCCGGCGCCGGCCGACACCAGTGGCGTGCACCTGGACATCCACAGCTACAGCCAGCTGGTGCTGTGGCCCTACGGCGAGACCGCGGCGCCGGCACCCAACGGCACGGCCCTGCAGACCATGGGCCGGCGCCTGGCCTTCTTCAACGGCTACACGCCGCAGCAGTCCATCGGTCTGTATCCCACCGACGGCACGAGCGACGCGCCGAGCTACTTCGAGCTGGGCGTGGCCAGCTTCACCATCGAGCTGGGCACCTCCTTCTTCGAGAGCTGCACGAGCTACAACAACAGCACCAAGCCGGGCAATCTGCCGGCGCTGATCTACACCGCCAAGGTGGTGCGCACGCCTTACCTCACACCCGGCGGGCCTGACGTGCTGACGCCCATCTTGAGTGGCGATGCTTCGGGCGCCGGTGTGGCCGCCGGCACGGCGGTGACCCTGAGCGCCAGCGCCACCGACACACGCTTCAACCAGAGCAACGGCGTCGAGCCCACGCAGGCCATCGCGGCCGCCGAGTACACCATCGACACGCCGCCCTGGGACGCCGCTGCGCTGCCACAGCCGCTGGCTGCCACCGACGGCAGCTTCGACAGCAGTACCGAGGCCCTGAGCGCCAGCCTGGCCACCGCCGGGCTGAGCATCGGGCCGCACATCGTCTACGTGCGCGCCCGAGATGCCACCGGCACCTGGGGGCCGGTGTCGGCGGTGTTCCTGAACATCACGCCGCCGACGCTGCCGCTGCCCTTCAACGAGATCGAGCCCAACAACGGGCTGGCGGTGGCGCAGTTCGTGAACGTGTTCCCGTCGCAGATCAGCGGCACCATGGACAGCCCGACGCGCAGCGAACGCAGCGACACCGACTTCTTCCGCATCACGCTGCCCGCCGGCAAGACGCTGCGTGTTGAACTGCGGCCGAACCCGGCGGCCGACTACAACCTGGAGATCCTGGATGCCGCCGGTGTGCGCATCGCATCCAGCTTCCTGGGCACTGGCGAGGTGGACATCGCCAGCACCACCAACACCACCGCTGCGCCGGTCACGGTCTATGTGCGCCTGACCTACGCGTCCGGCACCAGCGGGCCGCAGGGCAGCTACACGCTGCTGCTGTTGCAGCCCTGACGACCTAGATCTCGACCTTGGTGCCCAGCTCGACGATGCGGTTGGTGGGCAGGTTCAGGAAGTCGGCCGCCGCGGCGGCGTTGCGGTGCATGCTGGCGAAGAGCTTTTCGCGCCACAGCGCCATGCCGCCGCCGAAGGTGGGGATGACGGTGTCGCGGCTGAGGAAGTAGCTCGTCTCCATCTCGTCGAGCTGCACGCCGCGGCCCTGCAGCAACTTCAGCGCCTCGGGCACGTCGGGGTCGTTCTTGAAACCGAAGTGCAGCATCACCTGCCAGCAGTCGTGGCCCAGCGGCTCGATCTGGCAGCGTTTGTCGAAGCCGATCCACGGTGTCTCGTGGTGCAGCACGGTGACGAAGAGGTTCTGCTCGTGCAGCACCTTGTTGTGCTTCAGGTTGTGCAGCAGCGCAAACGGCGTGCTGCCCTGCTCGGCGCTGAGGAACACCGCCGTGCCCGGCACGCGCAGCGGCGGGCTGATGAAGATCGATTCGAGGAAGGGTTCGAGCTCGAAGGCCTCTTCGCGCAGCCGGTCGGCCATCAACCGGCGGCCGCGCTTCCAGGTCACCATCAACGTGAACATGGCGGCGCCAATGACCAGCGGGAACCAGCCGCCTTCCAGCACCTTCACCGCATTGGCGGCGAAGAAGACGATGTCGACGATGAAGAAGAAGCCGGTGGCGGCCAAGCACAGCCACAACGGCAGCTTCCAGGCCCAGCGGATGACGAAGAAGGTCATCACGGTGGTGATGGTCATGTCGATGGTCACCGCGATGCCGTAGGCGTGCGCCAGCGCGCTGCTGCTGCCGAAGACCACCACGGCGAAGACGACACAGACGTAGAGCGACCAGTTGACGAAGGGCACGTAGATCTGCCCCGTCTCGCGCACGTTGGTGTGCTGGATGCGCAGCCGCGGCAGGTAGCCCAGCTGCATGGCCTGTTTGGTGACCGAGAAGGCCGCCGTGATGAGCGCCTGCGAAGCAATGACGGTGGCCAGCGTGGCCATCCCGATGAGCGGGAACAGCGCCCAGGCCGGCGCCATCTCGTAGAACGGGTTCTTCACGTGCTGCGGGTACTGGAGCAGCATCGCGCCCTGGCCGAAGTAGTTGATGACCAGCGCCGGCATGACCACCACGAACCAGGCCAGCCGCACCGGGCGCTTGCCGAAATGGCCGAGGTCGGCATACAGCGCTTCGGCGCCGGTGACGCACAGCACCACCGCGCCCAGCGCCACGAAGGCCGTGCCGGGGTGCGCGCCCAGGAAGGCCAGCGCATGGTGCGGCGACAGCGCCACCAGGATCTGCGGGTGGTTGACGATGTGCGGCACGCCCAGGACCACCAGCGTGCCGAACCACAGCAGGGTGATGGGCCCGAACAGCCGGCCCACCGCCGCGGTGCCGAAGCGCTGGGCCGC
>JANNFE010000204.1:0-3356 GCA_031379415.1 Betaproteobacteria bacterium
CGGCCACGACGCAGCGCGCGGCATCTACCGGGTGAACCAGGGCCGTGCCGCGGAACGGTCCCTTGGCCAGAAGGGGCAGGTTGTGCATCCAGCTGTTGTTGCTGCGCACGTCGCGGCGGCCGATGACCACCAGCGGCGGCGGCGCGGTCTGCAGATCGGCCAGCGCGCGTGGCAGGTCGGCCAGCAGTGGCGGTGGCGCCAGTTCGACCTGGCCGCTGGGTGTGCGCAGCATCTCGGGGATGCGCGGCGCCAGCTCGCCGAGGTCGATGCCGCCGGGCGCGGCACGCACGCTGTCCAGCGTCAGGCCACCGGGCTTCAGTCCGAACAGGTCGCCATGCGGGCCGCTGCGCAAGGCCAGGTCGAGCAGGCGCTCGGGGCCGCAGCGGCCGGCCAGCGCCTGCATCACATGCGGCGTGTGGTCACCGGCCAGCTTGCGCACGTCGGCTTCGATCAGCTGGTCGTCCAGGGCCAGCACGTCGGCCTCGGTCTTGACGTTCTCGCCCTGGCCCCTTGCGATGGCGGCCAGCCGCAGCAGCTGCTGCCATTCCGGAGGATGGCCGGCCGGCGGCTCGAACACCGCGCCGCTGTAGCGCGCGTGGTTGCGGAAGCTGAACTGCGGGAAGGCCACGTCGTAGTGGCTCTCTTCCAGCGGGCTCAGACCGGGCAGGATGACGTCGGCATGGCGCGTCGTCTCGTTGAGGTAGATGTCCAGGCTGAGCATGAAGTCCAGGCTGTCCAGCGCCCTGGCCAGCCTTGCGCCACCGGGTGCTGAGAGCACCGGGTTGCTGGCCACCGTGATGAGCGCGCGCACCTGGCCGGGGCCGGCGGTCTCGATCTCCTCGGCCAGGCAGGTCATGGGCAGTTCGCCGAAGACTTCGGGTGCGCCGCTCACGCGGCTGCTGTGCCGGCCGGTGCTGACGCCGCGGCCGCTGCCCGCCTTGCCGACGGTGTTGTAGGCAAAGGCTGCGGCCTTGGGGAACATGGCGCCGCCGGGCCGGTCGAGGTTGCCGGTGAGTGCGTTGAGCACGTCCACCAGCCACGAGCAGAGCGTGCCGTAGATCTGCGTGCAGGTGCCGATGCGGCCATAGACGCAGCCGGATGCGGCGGCGGCCAGTTCGCGTGCCAGGCCTCGGATGGTGCCAGCCGCGATGGCGCAGCGTGCCGCCACCGACTCGGGCGTGAAGGCTTGAACGGCGTCACGGACGGCATCGATGCCACTCAGTTGATCGGTCAGCCTTCCGGTGCGCACCAGGCCTTCGTCGAACAGCGTGTGCACCATCGCCGCGAGCAGGAAGACATCGGCGCCGGGGCGGATGAAGTGGTGCGCGTCGGCCACCGCCGCCGTCTCCGTGCGCCGCGGGTCGATGACAGTCAGCCGGCCGCCGCGTGCCCGCAGTGCCTTGGCCTTGCCGCGGAAGTCGGGCACCGTCCACAGGCTGCCGTTGCTGGCCATGGGGTTGGCGCCGATGATCAGCAGCCACTGCGTGTGTTCGATGTCGGGCACCGGAATGCTCAGCCAGTGGCCGAACATCCAGCCGGCCGACAGCTGCTTGGGCATCTGGTCCAGCGTGCTGGCGGAGTAGATGTTCTTCGTGCCCAGCGCCTTGGCCAGGCGGCCGAAGTAGAGCAGCAGGCCCATCTTGTGCGCTGAAGGGTTGCCCACGCTGATGGCCACGGCGTCGCGTCCGTGCGCTTGCTGCAGCGGCGGCAGGCGGGCTTCGATCTCGGCGAAGGCTTCTTCCCAACTGGCCGGCTGCAACTGGCCGCCGCGGCGCACGAGCGGCGTGCGCAGCCGGTCGGGATCCTCGTGCAGGTCTTTCAGCGCCACGCCCTTGGGGCAGATGTAGCCGGCGCTGAAGACATCGTGCTCGGCGCCGCGGATGCTGGTCACGCGGCCGGCTTCGGTCTGCACCTCGAGCCCGCAGCAGGCTTCGCACAGCGGGCAGATGCGGTAGTGGCTGGCAGCGGTCATGCGCGGTCTCCTCGAGGGCCTGCCACGATACGCCAGCGGGTCTTCAGGCGGCTTCGGCCCCCAGCTGGCGCAGCTTGAGCAGCCAGCGGCCACGGGCTTGGCTGTCTTCGTCCTCGACCATGCCGATCAAGGTCTCGTGCACCGGCGCGAAGCCGACGAAGCCGAGGATGTTGCGCTCCAGCGACTTCACGCTGTGGGCGCGGAAGTAGTAGCGGTAGATGGCCGCCGGCATGCCCATGGTGACGACCACCCGTGCCGAGCGCCCGCCCAGCGCCTTCTGCGCCATCGGGTTGCCGCCTCCGGGCTTGAAGGCGAAGCCGGGCCTGGCCACCTGTTCGAGAAAGCCCTTCAGCAAGGCCGGCATGTCACCCAGCCATAGCGGGAAGAGGATCACCACGTGCTCGGCCCATGCGATGTCGGCCTGGGCCTGCGCCAGCGCGGGTGGCAGCGTGCCCTTCGTCCACTCGGCCTGGCTGCGCAGCAGCGGGAAGTCGAGCGCAGCCACTTCGGTGCGGCGCACGGCATGGCCGGCAGCTTGCGCGCCTTCGGCATAGGCGTCGGCCAGGGCGTGGCCGAGGTGGCGGCCGGCGGGGTCAGGGTGGCCCTGGATCAGCAGGATGCGGCGTGATGACATGCCGCCATCGTGCCCGGCCGCGCCGTCGCCGGCATTGCGCTGCAACAAGTCAGGGTGCCGGGCCCCAGAGCTGCTGCAGGCGCGCGTCACGGCCGCAGGCGTAGCGGTAGTAGTTGTAGCGCACCGGGTTCTTCTTGTAGTAGTCCTGGTGGTAGGCCTCGGCCGGGTAGAAGGGGCCGGCCGGCTCGATCGTCGTGACGATCGGCTCCTTGAAGGGCTTGCTCTTGTCCAGCGCCGCCAGCGAGGCCCGCGCCGCGGCTTCCTGCGCTGCGTCGTGCACGAAGATGGCGCTGCGGTAGGGGCTGCCGCTGTCGCAGAACTGGCGGTCCTTGGTGGTGGGGTCGATGCTGCGCCAGTACTTCTGCAGCAGCGTCTCGTAGCTCACTTTCGCCGGGTCGTAGACGATCTTCACGACCTCGGCGTGGCCTGTGGTCTTGGCCGACACCTGCTCGTAGCTCGGGTTGGCCAGCTTGCCGCCGGTGTAGCCCGAGGTGGTGGAGATGACGCCGGGGACCTTGTCGAAGTCGGCTTCCACGCACCAGAAGCAGCCGCCAGCGAAGGTGGCCTGCGCGGTGGCGGCAGGTGCGGAAGCCGGCGCCTGCGCGAAGACCGAAGTGGCGAGCAGCAGCAATGCTGCCAGCGCCCTCATGTCGTCCCCTGCGGCACGAACTTCAGCGCCACGCCGTTATTGCAGTAGCGCTTACCGGTGGGCCGCGGGCCGTCGTCGAAGACGTGGCCCTGGTGGCCGCC
>JANNFE010000209.1:0-3760 GCA_031379415.1 Betaproteobacteria bacterium
CGTTCCCACCACCGCCCGCGCCGTGCCGGCGGCGATGGCCGGCCGCGCCATCGGCAGCTCCACCGGCAGCACGCGGCGGCGCATGGCGCGCCCAGCAGCCGGGCCGCTTCCATCAGCCGCACGGCGCGTTCGCCCAACGCGGCGCGCACCAGCAGGTAGACATAGGGGTAGAGGCAGAGCACGAAGAGCCCGACGGCACCGCCGAAGCTGCGCACGTCGGGCCACAGCGCACCGCGATGGCCCAGCGCCTCGCGCAGCGTAGTCTGCAGCGGGCCGCTGAACTGCAGCGCGTCGGTCCAGGCATAGGCCAGCACATAGGCCGGCATGGCCAGGGGCAGCAGCAGCGCCCATTCGAAGCTGCGCCGGCCGGGGAAGTCGAACAGGGTCACCGCCGCCGCGGTGGCCGAGCCCAGCAGCATCACGCCCAAGCCCACGCAAACCGCCAGCAGAGCCGACTGCAGTGCGTACTCGGGCAGCACGGTCTGCAGTTGGTGCTGCAGCACGGCCAGCGCCGCAGCGTCGAGCGCCAGCCAGGCCGAAAGCACGCCCAGCACCGGCAGCGCCAGCAGCAGGCAGAACAGGGTCAGCAGGCCGCGCATGGAGCGTCAGGAGAGGGCATATGAATGCGAACCATCCTCATTCAAAGCCGCGGATTATGATGCGCCATGTTCTTGAGCCTGGAGTCCGTCGCCGTACGCTACGCCCGCAGCGGCGCCCAGCGTGCGGCGGTAGAAGGCGTGACGCTGGGCATCGCGGCTGGGCAGATCGGCGTGCTGATCGGCCCTTCAGGCTGCGGCAAGACCTCGCTGCTGCGCGCCGTGGCCGGCCTGGAGCCGTGCGCCGCCGGGCGCGTGGTGATGGGCGGCGAGGCGCTGTCCGACGCCGCCGCTGGCGTGCATCTGGCACCCGAACAGCGCCGCATCGGCATGGTGTTCCAGGACTACGCGCTGTTCCCGCACCTCAGCGTGGCCGACAACATCGCCTTCGGCATCGCCGCGCTGCCGCGCGCCCCGCGCCAGCAGCGCGTGCAGCAGATGCTCGACCTGGTGGGCCTGGCGCACGCCGCCAAACGCGCGCCGCACCAACTGTCTGGCGGCCAGCAGCAGCGCGTGGCCCTGGCGCGCGCGCTGGCCCCGCAGCCGCGCCTGCTGCTGCTGGACGAGCCCTTCTCCAGCCTGGATATCGACCTGCGGGAACGCCTGGCTCAGGAGGTGCGCACCATCCTGAAGGACAGCGGCACCACCGCCTTGCTCGTCACGCACGACCAGCTGGAAGCCTTTGCCGTGGGCGACGTCATCGGCGTCATGAACAAGGGCCGGCTGGAGCAGTGGGACGACGCCTATTCGCTCTACCACCGCCCCGTCAGCCGCTTCGTGGCCGGCTTCATCGGCCATGGCGTGTTCGCCCCGGCGCAGATCGTGGCCTGCGCCAGTGGCCCCTGCGTGCAGACACCGCTGGGCGAACTGCACGACATGGCGGGCTGCCCGCTGCCCGAGGCCTTTCCTGCGGGCGAATGCGAGGTGCTGCTACGCGCCGACGACATCGTGCACGACGACGCGTCGCCGGTGCGGGCGATGATCGAACGCAAGGCGTTTCGCGGATCGGAGTTTCTTTACACGCTGCGCCTGGAAAGTGGCGAGCAGGTTCTGGCGCACGTGCCTTCGCACCACGACCACCAGGTGGGCGAGTGGATCGGCATCCGTGCCGAGGTGGACCACGTCGTCACCTTCCCGCGCGAAGGCGGACAAGCCACGACCGCGGCCTGAGCAAAGCGGCACGTTCCCCTGGCCTGCGGGGTGCAACTTTCTCCCTGCACCCGGCTCAGACGAAGGGGTCGGTTCTATACTGAACCGGCATCCGGTCGTCCCTCTTGAAAGGCGCGTTGACCATGGGTTCGAAATTGAAGTTGGCCGGTATTCTGGCCGTCGGTGCCTTGGCCGGTGCACTCACCACGATGCAGCTGCAGGCCGTGGCGCGCAATGCGCTGACGCCGCTGCCGCTGGAAGAAGTGCAGCAGCTCGCCGCCGTGTTTGACCGCGTGAAGGCTGAGTACGTGGAGCCGGTGGACGAGAAGAAGCTCATCTCCGACGCCATTGCCGGCATGGTGGCGGGGCTTGATCCACACAGCCAGTACTTCGACAAGAAGTCCTTCCGTGAATTCCGCGAAAGCACGGGCGGCAAGTTCATCGGCATCGGCATCGAGATGGCGATGGAAGAAGGCCTGGTGAAGGTCATGACGCCCATCGAAGGTTCACCCGCCTTCCGCGCCGGCCTGAAGAGCGGCGACCTCATCACCCGCATCGACGACAGCCCGGTCAAGGGCCTGACGGTCGACCAGGCCATCAAGAAGCTGCGTGGCGAGCCCAGCACCAAGGTGCTGCTCACCATCTACCGCAAGACCGAGAGCCGCACCTTCCCGGTGACTATCGTGCGCGAGGAAATCCGCATCCAGAGCGTGCGGGCGCGCATGGTCGAGCCCGGTTATGGCTGGATCCGCGTCAGCCAGTTCCAGGACCGCACGGTGGAAGACTTCGTGCGCAAGGCCGAAGACCTCTACAAGCAGGACCCGAACCTGAAGGGCCTGGTGCTTGACCTGCGCAACGACCCGGGCGGTCTGCTCGACGGTGCGGTGGCCCTGTCGGCCGCCTTCCTGCCTTCCGACGTGGTGGTGGTCACCACCAACGGCCAGTTGCCGGAATCGCGCGCCACCTTCCGTGCACGCACCGAGGACTACGCCCGCCGCAGCGGCCCCGACCCGCTGAAGCGCCTGCCCGCGGCGATGAAGAACGTGCCGCTGGTGGTGCTGGTGAAAGATGGTTCGGCCTAGGCCAGGGAGATCGTCGCCGGCGCGCTGCAGGACCACAAGCGCGCCACCATCATGGGCGCGCAGACCTTCGGCAAGGGGTCGGTGCAGACCGTGCGCCCGCTGCCGGCTGAAACGGCGCTGAAGATCACCACCGCGCGCTACTACACGCCCAGCGGCCGCAGCATCCAGGCCAAGGGCATCGTGCCCGATGTCTGGCTGGACGAAACCGCCGAAGGCAACGTCTACGCTGCCCTGCGCATGCGTGAAGCCGATCTGGAGCGCCACCTCACCGGTGCTGACGAGAAGAAGGACGCCGAACGCGAAAAGGCCCGCGAGGAAGCGCGCAAGAAGCTGGAAGAGCAGCTGGCCAAGAGCAAGGAACCCGCCAAGCCGCTGCCCGAGTTCGGCACGGCCGAAGATTTCCCGCTGCAGCAGGCCGTCAACCAGTTGCGCGGCCTGCCGGTGATGGCCAGCAAGACGGCCCCCGGCGACCAGCGCGCCGAAGCACCGAGCACGCCTACCAAGTAAGCGGCGCGGCACCCACTGCATCACCCGCGAAACCCGCCTTCCGGCGGGTTTCTTCTTCATGACGCCATGAACGACCAGCAACTGCTGCGCTACGCCCGCCACCTGATGCTCGACGAGATCGGCAACGAAGGCCAGCGGCGGCTGCTGGATGCGCATGCGCTGGTCATCGGCGCCGGCGGATTGGGTTCGCCCGCGGTGCTGTATCTCGCCACGGCCGGTGTCGGCCGCATCACGGTGGTTGACCACGACAGCGTCGACCTCACCAACCTGCAACGCCAGATCGCGCACAACCTGTCGCGCGTGGGCCTGCCCAAGGCCGAATCGGCACGCGCCACGGTGGCCGCGCTGAACCCCGATGTGCAGGTGCGTGCGCTGGTGCGCCGAGCCGACGCCGAACTGCTCGACGAACTGGTGCCTGACGTCGAC
>JANNFE010000228.1:0-10267 GCA_031379415.1 Betaproteobacteria bacterium
GGCACGGTGAAGCTCTCGTCGGCCTTCACGCGGCGCTTGGGCAGGTAGCCGCCCAAGGCCTTGCGGCGTTCGTGCAGGTACTTCATCTCCGGCGTGTCGTCGGCCGGCTTGTAGAAGGGGATCTTCGGCAGGTCGGCGTCGCTGATGGGGATGTTGAAGCGGTCGCGCATGAAGCGCACGTCGTCGTCGGTGAGCTTCTTGGCCTGGTGCGCGGTGTTCTTGCCTTCGCCGGCGCTGCCCATGCCCCAGCCCTTGACGGTCTTCACCAGCAGCACGGTGGGGTGGCCCTTGCTGCTGTTGGCCTTGTGGAAGGCGGCATAGACCTTCTGCGCGTCGTGGCCGCCGCGGCGCAGGTTCCAGACGTCGGCGTCGCTCATCTTGGCCACCATCTCCAGCGTGCGCGGGTCGCGGCCGAAGAAGTTCTTGCGCACGAAGGCGCCGTCGTTGGCCTTGAAGGCCTGGTAGTCGCCGTCCAGCGTGTCCATCATGATCTTGCGCAGCGCACCGTCCTTGTCGCGCGCCAGCAGGCCGTCCCACTCCTTGCCCCAGATGAGCTTGATGACGTCCCAGCCTGCGCCGCGGAACTCGCCTTCCAGCTCCTGGATGATCTTGCCGTTGCCACGCACCGGGCCATCCAGGCGCTGCAGGTTGCAGTTGACGACGAAGACCAGGTTGTCCAGCTTCTCGCGCGCCGCCAGGCCGATGGCGCCGAGCGATTCGGGCTCGTCCATCTCGCCGTCGCCGCAGAACACCCAGACCTTGCGGTTGGCGGTATCGGCAATGCCGCGCGCATGCAGGTACTTGAGGAAGCGCGCCTGGTAGATGGCCATCAAGGGGCCGAGGCCCATCGACACCGTGGGGAACTGCCAGAACTCCGGCATCAGCTTGGGGTGCGGGTAGCTGCTCAGACCCTTGCCGTTGACTTCCTGACGGAAGTTGAGCATCTGCTCTTCGGTGAGCCGGCCTTCCATGAAAGCGCGCGCGTAGATGCCGGGGCTGCAATGGCCCTGGATGTAGAGCAGGTCACCGCCATGGCCTTCGCTTTCGGCGTGCCAGAAGTGGTTGAAGCCGGCGGCGAACATGTGCGCCAGGCTGGCAAAGCTGCTGATGTGGCCGCCCAGGTCGCCGCCGTCGGCCGGGTGCAGGCGGTTGGCCTTCACCACCAGGGCCATGGCGTTCCAGCGCATGTAGGCACGAAGACGACCCTCAAGCTCCAGATTGCCGGGGCTGCGCTCTTCCTGCTCCGGCGCGATGGTGTTCACGTAGCCGGTGTTGGCCGAGAACGGCATGTCGATGTTGTTCTGGCGCGCGTGCTCGAGCAGTTGCTCCAGCAGGAAGTGCGCGCGCCCTGCACCTTCGGCGCCGATGACGGCGGACAGTGCGTCCAGCCATTCACGGGTTTCCTGCGCATCGGTGTCGTTGGCGGCAGCGCCATGGATGGACTCCGGCAAAGCGGACATGCTTGTCTCCTCTATGGGGGTGGTGTTTCGCTGGGGCGCGAGTGTGTCACAGCTGCTGTAGATTTCAAATAGTGCGCATCAATCTCATGATGTGGAATATACGTAGCGATGTCGGCGGCACCGGGATAATCCGCCCATGTCGTCGATTCCCGAGCCCCCGACCGCCGCCGCCGCCCCGCTGACGCCGCCTCTGAGCGCCCCCATCCCGGCAGCCAAACGCCTGTTCGGGCGCTGGTGGCGCCGCCAGTCGCCGGCCCGGCAAGACCGCTTCGCCACGCTGGGCCCATTGCTGTCGGTACTGCTTTTCCTGGCAGCGATCATTTCCGCCTTCTGGTACCTGCGCAACGAGGAAATCGAGCGCGAGACGGAATCGGTCAAACGTGATACCGAACTGACGCAGCAGCAGATCGGCCTGCGCCTGATCCAGAACCAGGAGGCGCTGATCCGCATGGCGCGCGAGATCGTCACCCGCGTCACCGACCCCGACGAGTTCATCGGCCAGGCCGTGGCCTTCGCGCGCGAGCGGCCCGAGATCACGCACCTGACCTGGCTGGACGCCACCCGCAAACCGCGCGCCAGCCACTGGGCGATGCTGTACCACGTCAACGCCTCGGGTGCCCCGCCGGAGCGCGCACTGCCGCAAGCCGGCAAGCCGAGCGAACCCGAAAACACCTTCGTCGCCGCGCGCGACAGCCGCTCGCCCACCTATTCGCACGGCTTTGCCGACAACACCGGCTCGGCGGTGTTCCAACTGCACATCCCGCTCATCGAGCGCAACACCTTCGCGGGCGTGCTGGTCGTCGAATACTCCATCGACGCCCTGGTGCGGCACTTCGTGCCGGCCGAGGTGGCGCAGCGCCACATGATCTCGGTCATCGATGAACGCCAGACCGTGCTGGCCGCCACCGTGACGCCGATGCCGGGCCAGGCCAACCGGCGCGCGCTGATCGTCAGCGATGCGCCGCTCACGCCTTCACTCAACGGCCTGCTGCTGCGCGGCCAGGGCTGGCGCACCAGCATCGGCCTCGTCAACAACACCTTGTTCTGGATGGTGGTGGCGCTCTCGGTGCTGACGCTGTGGATGCTGCTGGGCACCTGGCGCCACATGCGTCGGCGCAGCCAGATCCAGGGCGCGCTGGTGCAGGAGACCAACTTCCGCCGCGCCATGGAAAACAGCATGCCCACCGGCATGCGCGCCATGGACCTGGATGGCCGCATCACCTACGTCAACGCCGCCTTCTGCCAGATGACGGGTTTTGCCACCGCCGAGCTGGTGGGCCGCCTGCCACCCTACCCCTACTGGCCGCCCGACCGCATCGACGAGAACGGCCGCCTGTTGCAGCAGGAACTGCAGGGCCGCAGTCCCAGCGGCGGCATCGAGGTCAAGGTCATGCGCAAGGACAGCAGCGTGTTCGACGCCCGCATGTACGTGAGCCCGCTGATCGACCCCAAAGGCCAGCAGACGGGCTGGATGACCAGTATCACCAACATCACCGAAGCCAAGCGCATCCGTGACCAGCTGAGTGCCAGCCACGAGCGTTTCACCACCGTGCTGGAAGGGCTGGACGCCAGCGTCTCGGTGCTGAGCGTGCAGCAGGGCGAGCTGCTGTTCGTCAACCGCAGCTACCGCCTGTGGTTCGGCGCCGATGCGCGCGGCCACCAGCAGATGGCCGGCGGCGTGGTCGGCATCACGCCCTACAGCGCCGACACCGACGACGAGGTGGATGCGCTTTCGGGCCTGCCGACGCAGGAGCTCACCGAGTCGGGCGCCAGCCCGCGCGAGGTGTATGTCGAATCGCTGCAGAAGTGGTTCGACGTGCGCGCGCGCTACCTGCAGTGGACCGACGGCCGCCTGGCGCAGATGCTGATCGCCACCGACATCACGGCGCGCCTGCGCGCCGAGGAGCAGGCCGCCGCGCAGGCCGACAAGGCGCAGATGACGAGCCGCCTGGTGACCATGGGCGAGATGGCGTCTTCGGTGGCGCACGAACTCAACCAGCCGCTCACCGCCATCACCAATTACTGCAACGGCATGGTCTCGCGCGTGAAGGCGCAGTCCATCAAGGAAGATGACCTGATTGCCGCGCTGCAGAAGACAGCGCGCCAGGCCGAACGCGCGGGCCAGATCATCCACCGCATCCGGGCCTTCGTGAAACGCAGCGAACCGCAGCGCCAGCCTGCGCAGGCCAAGCAGATCGTGGAAGACGCGGTGGACCTGGCGGGCATCGAACTGCGCCGCCGCAACGTGGCCATCCACACCTACGTGGCGCAGCGGCTGCCCGAGATCATGGCCGACCCCATCCTGATCGAGCAGGTGGTGCTGAACCTGCTGAAGAACGCCGCCGAGGCCATCGACAGCGCGCAGCTGCCGCCGCAGCGCCGCCACATCGAGCTGCGCGTGGTGCCCAGGCACACGCCCGAAGAGGGTGGCGTCATCGAGTTCAGCGTCACCGACATGGGGCCGGGCATCAAGGACGAAGTCATCGGCCGGCTCTACGAGGCCTTCTTCTCGACGAAAGCGGAAGGACTGGGCATCGGCCTGAGCCTTTGCCGCAGCATCATCGAGTCGCACCGCGGCAGGATGCGTGCACAGAACCTCTACAATGGCACGCAGGCTGTGGGATGCCGCTTTTCCTTCACGTTGCCGGTGGAAATGGCCTCCCGTCCCGACCCCGCAGCCGCCCCCACCGAGGGCGAGACATCCACCAACACTTGAAGAGCGCGCTCACGCCGCGCCACCCACCGATGAGCTTGATTCCCAAGAAAGGCACCGTCTACGTCGTCGACGACGACGAGGCCGTGCGCGACTCCCTGCAGTGGCTGCTCGAGGGCAAGGACTACCGCGTCAAGTGCTTCGACTCTTCCGAGTCCTTCCTGTCGCGCTTCGACCCCCGCGAGGTGGCCTGCCTCATCGCCGACATCCGCATGGACGGCATGAGCGGTCTGGAACTGCAGGACCGTCTGCTGGAGCGCAAGAGCCCGCTGCCCGTCGTCTTCATCACCGGCCACGGCGACGTGCCGATGGCCGTGACGACGATGAAGAAGGGCGCAATGGACTTCATCGAAAAGCCCTTCAAGGAAGAAGAGCTGCTGGGCCTGGTGGAACGCATGCTGGAGCAGGCGCGCAGCGCCTTCAGCCAGCACCAGGAACAGGCCAGCCGCGACGCCCTGTTGTCTCGCCTGACCACGCGTGAAGCGCAGGTGCTGGAGCGCATCGTCGCCGGCCGGCTGAACAAGCAGATTGCCGACGACCTGGGCATCAGCATCAAGACGGTGGAGGCGCACCGCGCCAACATCATGGAAAAGCTCAACGCCAACACCGTGGCCGACCTGCTGAAGATCGCGCTCGGCGCTCAGACCAAGGCTTGAGCCCCCTGCACGCTGCTTTGACGAGGCCGCATCCGATGCGGCCTTGCTCGTTTCTGGAGTCCTGATCCATGCCCGCCATGCTCATCGACGGCGTTGCGCTGTCCACCCAGATCCGCGCCCAGGTGGCCGAACGTGCCGCGGCGCTGACCGCGCGTGGCCGCACGCCGGGCCTGGCGGTCATCCTGGTCGGCGATGACCCGGCCAGCGCCGTCTACGTGCGCAACAAGGTCAAGGCCTGCGCCGACTGCGGGCTGCATTCGGTGCTGGAGAAGTACGAAGCCACGCTGTCCGAAGCCGAACTGCTCGCCCGCATCGCCGCGCTCAACGCCGACACGACCATCCACGGCATCCTGGTGCAGATGCCATTGCCCAGGCAGATCGATCCGCACAAGGTCATCGAGGCCATTGCCACCGCCAAGGATGTCGACGGCTTCTCGGTGCACAGCGCCGGCACGCTGATGACCGGCCTGCCCGGCCTGCGCCCGGCCACGCCCCATGGCTGCATGAAGCTCATCGAGAGCACGGGCATCGACCTCAAGGGCAAACACGCCGTGGTCATCGGACGCAGCAACACGGTGGGCAAGCCGATGGCGCTGCTGTTGCTGCAGGCCCATGCCACCGTCACCGTGTGCCACAGCGGCACGCCCGACCTCGCCCTGCACACGCGCAGGGCCGACGTGGTGGTGGTGGCCGTCGGCCGCCGCAACACGCTCACCGCCGACATGGTCAAGCCCGGTGCGGTGATCATCGATGTCGGCATGAACCGCAATCACGAAGGCAAGCTCTGCGGCGACGTGGACTTCATCGGCGTGCGCGAGCTCGCCAGCCACATCACGCCCGTGCCCGGCGGCGTGGGGCCGATGACCATCACGATGCTGCTCGTCAACACCTTGCAAGCCGCGGAGGCCAGTGCATGAACCCTTTGCTGCAAGGCGCCGAGCCGGTGCCCTTCGCTGACATCCGGCCCGAGCACGTGCAGCCGGCCATCGAGCAGCTGCTGGCCGAGGCCGAAGCCGCGCTGGAACGTGCCGTCGGTCCCGACGTGCCCGCCGACCACGACGCGCTGGCGCTGGTGCTCGACGTGCCGGTGGAGCGCCTGCACCGCGCCTGGGCCCACGTGAACCACCTGCAGATGGTGATGGACACCCCCACGCTGCGTGCCGCACATGGCGAGTGCCTGCCGCGCATCATCGAGTTCAGCACGCGGCTCGGCGCCGATGCAGGTCTCTATGCCAAGTACAAGGCCCTGGCACTGAGCGCGTCTGCGGCGCACATGACACCGGCCCAACACCAGGGGCTGGCCAACACGCTGCGCGACTTCGTGCTCGGCGGCGCCGAGCTGCGGGGCGCCGCGCGCGAGCGCTATGCCGTCATCCAGGACCGCGCCGGCGCGCTGTCACAGCAGTTCGGCGAGCATGTGCTCGACGCCACTGACGCCTTCCTCCTCGACGTCAGCGAAGACCGCCTGTCGGGCGTGCCCGACGATGTGCGCGCAGCGGCGCGCGCCACCGCCGCGGCGGCGGGCGTCGAAGGCTTCCGCCTGACGCTGCAGTCGCCGTGTTACGGCCCGGTGCTGCAATTCGCCGATGACCGCACCTTGCGCGAGCAGCTCTACCGCGCCAATGCCACGCGCGCCAGTGAACTGGGGCCGGCGGAACTCGACAACACCGCGCTGATGGCCGAACTGCTGGCGCTGCGCCAGGAAGAAGCCGCGCTGCTCGGCAAGCCCAGCTATGCCCACCTGGCGCTGGTGCCCAAGATGGCGCGTTCGCCCGCCGAAGTGCTGAGCTTCGTGCGCGACCTGGCGCGCCGCGCGCGCCCACATGCCGAGCGGGAACTGGCCGAACTGAATGCCCACGCCGCCGCAGAGCTGGGCCTGACCGAGCTGCAGGCCTGGGACCGCGCCTATGCCAGCGAGAAGCTCAAGCAGAAGCTCTATGCCTTCAGCACGCAGGAGGTGAAGCAGTACTTCACCGAGCCGCGTGTGCTGGAAGGCCTGTTCCGCCTGGTCGAGACCTTGTTCGGCGTGGCCATCCGTGCTGACGAGGCGCCAGTGTGGCACCCGAGCGTGCGCTACTTCCGCATCTGGCGCGACAGCCAGCCCGTGGCCGCCTTCTACCTCGACCCCTATGCGCGCGCCGGCAAGCAGGGCGGCGCCTGGATGGACGACAGCCGCGGCCGCTGGAAGCGCCCCGAAGGCGCGCTGCAGCTGCCGGTGGCGCAGCTGGTGTGCAACTTCGCGCCACCGGTGGGCGAACAGCCGGCGCTGCTGACGCATGACGACGTCATCACCCTCTTCCACGAATTCGGCCACGGCCTGCACCACATGCTGACGCAGGTGGACGAGCTGAGCGTGTCGGGCATCAGTGGCGTGGAAGGCGATGCGGTGGAACTGCCCAGCCAGTTCATGGAGAACTTCTGCTGGGAATGGGAAGTGCTGCAGAAGCTCACCAGCCACGTGAGCAGCGGCCAGCCGCTGCCACGCGCCCTGTTCGAGCGCATGCGCGCCGCGCGCAACTTCCAGCGCGGGCTGCAGCTGTTGCGGCAATGCGAGTTTTCACTCTTCGACATGCGCCTGCACAGCGAAGCCGGCAGCGCGGCGCCGCAGGCCGTGGCCGACGAGGTCAATGCCGAGCTGCACCCCGTGCGCGCACCCCATTTCCTGCGCTACCCCTGCACCTTCACGCATGTCTTCGACGGCGGCTATGCCGCGGGCTACTACGGTTATGCGTGGGCCGAGGTGCTGTCGTCCGACGCCTATGGCGCCTTCGAGGAAGCCGGTGTTTTCGACGCGGCTACGGGCCGGCGCTTCCGTGAACATGTGCTCGAAGTGGGCGGCAGCCGCCCGGCGCTGGAGAGCTTTCGCGCCTTCCGCGGGCGCGAGCCCAGCCTGGACGCTATGCTGCGCCACCAGGGCCTGACTTGATCGCCCGTTCCTGCCTCGGCTAGATTCACGCACCGCCTGAGCCGCACACCACCATGAACACAACCACCTCGCGCTCCGCCCTGCTGGCCCTGCTGGCTCTGACTGCGTTGCCGGCGCTGGCGCAGTACAAGGTGGTGCGTCCCGATGGCAGCGTGACCTACACCGACCGGCCACCCGTCGAGGCCAACGTGCGTGTCACCGCGCTCGGCCGCAATGCCGCTGCGGCAGCGGCAGCCGCCGCTTCGGCCGAAAACCAGTTGCCGGCTGAGCTGCGCCAGCCCGTGGCGCGTTACCCGGTCACGCTCTACACCAGCGCCGACTGCGCGCCCTGCGACAGCGGCCGCAAGCTGTTGCAGCAGCGAGGCATCCCCTACGCCGAACGCCGCGTCAGCACCGAAGAAGACGCGCTGGCGCTGGAACGCGCCGTCGGCGGCCGCAGCGTGCCGGCACTGACCATCGGCGCGCAGCAGCTCCGCGGTTACGCCGAAGGCGATTGGTCCACCTACCTCGACGCCGCCGGCTACCCCAGCGTGAGCAAGCTGCCGCGCAGCTGGCCGGTACCCATGCCCACGCCGTTGGTCGAACGCGCTGCGCCGGCACCGGCGCGTGCTGCCGCACCGGCCCCCGCGCCGACGCCGACGCCTGAGGCCGAACCGGCGCAGCCGGCCACGACCATCCGCTTCTAGTTCAAGCCGGCGCCAGGCACCGGGACGCTCAAACCGGCGCCATGCGCCGGGTGAGCCACGAACCGGCGCCGACCGCGCCGCCCACCACCCAGAACAACAAGCCCGCGCCGGCCAGCGTGCCTGCGGCACCAAAGGCCAGCGGCATGAGCGTGCTGCTGGCGTTGATGGCCATGGAGCGAAAGGCCAGCGCCTCGCCATGGCGGTGGTCGGGCGTCAGGTGGTGCAGCATCGACATCACCATCGGCTGCACGCTGCCCAGGGTGATGCCCAGCAGCACGGCCAGCCCGCCCATGGCCACGGGGCCGGGGGCCAGCGGATAGGCCGCGAAGACGAGTGCCGTGCCGATCATCGCGCCGCGCAGCACGGTGATCTCGCTGAGCCGATGGGCCAGCAGCGGAATGACCAGACGCACCGCAGTGACCGACAAGGTGAAGGTGCCGAGAATGAGCCCGATCGTGCTGGCGCTGAAGCCGCGCTCGTGGCCCAGCACCGGCACGGCAAAGGTGTGCACGTCCCAGCAGGTCGACACCAGCCAGTTCACCACCAGGAGCCGGGCCAGACCGGGCGCACGCAGCAGGTCCCAGGCCTTGCGACCGGCCGCGGCGGCGGCCACGCCGGCCGGTGCCAGCTGCGGCACCAGGCGTGCCGACAGCAGGCTGGCCAGCGGCATCAGCAGCAGCACCGCGTAGGCGGCGCGGAAGCCGTAGGCGTCGATGACGAAGCCGGTGGTGACCGGCCCGATGACGTTGGAAAACGAGGGCGCGATGCCCAGCCAGCTGAAGACGCGCATGCGCTCGGTGCCGTCGCGCGCTGCCAGCCCGGCGGTGCGCTGCACCGTCAGCATGCCGATGTTGCTGCCACCGCCAGCCGCCAGCGCGGCGCCGCACAGCAGCACGAAGTGCAGGCTGCCGGTGACGAAGGTGGAGGCCAGCGCCAGCAGGCAGCCCAGCGCACTGATGGCCACCGCCAGGCGCACGGGCTGGTGGTAGCCCAGGCGGTCGGCCAGGCGGCCTGCCCACAGTGCCGTGGCCACGGGGGCCGCCGCAAACAGCGCCAGCAGCAGGCCCACGGACCAAGCGCTGTAGCCTTCGCCCAGGGTCTGCAGCGGCGCCGCCAAGCGCAGCCCGGCCATGGCCGAATGCATGCCCAGCTGCCCGGCGATGAGCGCCAGCAGCACGCGGCCTCCGCCGGCGGGATGGGCCGTGTCAGCCATCCGCTTCGTCGTCGGCGGCGTCTGCCGCTTCAGTGGCCAGGCCGGGCAGCAGGCGTGTCACCTGCGCCTCAGGCAGTGCTTCCACGGTCTTCAGCCGGCGCTCCATGGCGCGTGTGCGCGTGGCCGCGGCGTCGATGGTGCTGCTGGCCTCGTCGAGCTTCTTCTTGGTCTTGGCCAGTACCTCGCCGAACTTGCCGAACTCGGTCTTCACGGCGCCCAGCACTTCCCAGACTTCGGCCGAACGCTTCTCAAGCGCCAGCGTGCGAAAGCCCATCTGCAGGCTGGTCAGCGTGGCCAGCAGCGTGGTCGGGCCCGCCAGCATGACCTTGAACTCGCGCTGCAGCGCTTCCAGCAGGCCGGGCCGGCGCAACGCTTCGGCGTACAGGCCTTCGGTGGGCACGAAGAGGATGCCGAAGTCGGTGGTGTGCGGCGGCGAGACGTACTTGTCGCGGATGGTCCTGGCCTCCTTGCGCAACTGCACTTCAAGCGCCTTGGCCGCAGCTTCCACGGCCACCGGGTCGGCGCGCTCCTGCGCTTCGAGCAGCCGCTCGTAGTCCTCGCGCGGGAACTTGGCGTCGATGGGCAGCCACAGCGGCACGCCGTCGTCACGCTG
>JANNFE010000085.1:0-4312 GCA_031379415.1 Betaproteobacteria bacterium
CCGCCGGTGATGGGCATCAACCGGCAACCGGTGGACTTCGAGTACGTCAGATTCGCCTGAAGCAGGGGACCGTGATGGACATGGCCGTCAGCGTCATCAAGCAGCACCTGATCGACCCCGAGATCTGCATCAGGTGCAACACCTGCGAGACCATGTGCCCGGTGGGCGCCATCACGCACGACAGCCGCAACTACGTGGTCGACGCGAGCAAGTGCAACTGGTGCAACGACTGCATCTCGCCCTGCCCCACCGGCAGCATCGACAACTACCGGCAGATGCCGCGCATCAAGGCCTACAGCCTGGACGAGCAGTTGGGCTGGGACACGCTGCCGTCGGAACTCAGCCGCGACCAACTGGCTGAACTGGGTAGCACCGAACTTGAGGCCGAGCTTGAAGCCGCTGCACCAGCATCCGCGCCGGCCGCCGAACCCACCTTCAACAGCGCGCAATACGGCGCCACGCTGCCGCCCTGGTCCGCGGCCCACGCCTACACCAACCTCTACGGGCCGAAGGCTGCTGAGAAGTTCATCACCGCCACCGTGGTGGGCAATGTGCGCGTCACCGAAGTGGGCAAGGAGTACGACACCCACCACATCGTGCTGGACTTCGGCGCCATGCCCTTCCCGCTGCTGGAAGGCCAGAGCATCGCCGTCATTCCGCCCGGCATCGACGCCAACGGCCGCGCCCACCACCCGCGCCAGTACAGCATCGCCAGCCCGCGCAACGGCGAACGGCCGGGCTACAACAACGCCAGTCTGACCGTGAAGCGCGTGCTGGAAGACCACCAGGGCCAGCCTGTGCGCGGCGTGGCCAGCAACTACCTGTGCGACCTGCAAGTGGGCGACACGGTGCAGGTCATCGGCCCCTTCGGCGCCAGCTTCCTGATGCCGAATCACCCGAAGAGCCACATCGTGATGATCTGCACCGGCACCGGCAGCGCGCCGATGCGCGCGATGACCGAATGGCGCCGCCGCCTGCGCGCCAGCGGCAAGTTCGAAGGTGGCAAGCTGATGCTCTTCTTCGGCGCCCGCACACGCGAGGAACTGCCTTACTTCGGCCCGCTGCAGAACCTGCCCAAGGACTTCATCGACATCAACTTCACCTTCAGCCGCACGCCTGGACAACCGAAGCGCTACGTGCAGGACGCCATGCGCGAACGCGCGGCCGATCTGGCGCCGCTGCTGGCCGACGCGCACTTCTACGTCTGCGGCCTGAAGGCCATGGAAGAAGGCGTGGTGCTGGCGCTGCACGACATCGCGCAAAGCGCCGGGCTCGACTGGGACACCGTGGGTGCAGCGCTCAAGCAGCAAGGCCGCCTGCACCTGGAAACCTACTGACATGGACACGCTGACCATCAGCACCCGCAGCCCTGGCGTGGCCCAGGTGACGATGGCGCGGCCGGCGGTCTTCAACGCCTTCGACGAAGCGATGATCGGTGAGTTGGACGCGGCGTTCGCGCAACTCATCGCTGATGACAGCGTGCGGGTCATCGTGCTGGCCGGCGAGGGCAAGCACTTCAGCGCTGGCGCCGACCTGCAGTGGATGCAGCGCGCCAGCACCGCGTCACGCGAATGGAACCTGCAGGACGCGCGACGCTTCGCCGCCATGTTGGCGCGCATCGACAGCTGCCCCAAGCCGACCGTCGCGCGCGTGCAGGGCGCCGCACTCGGTGGCGGCGTGGGCCTGGCCTGCGCGTGTGACATCGCCATTGCCGCCGACAACGCCAGCTTCTCGGTCAGCGAAGCAAAGTTCGGCATCTTGCCGGCGGTGATCGGGCCCTACGTCATCAACGCCGTGGGCAAGCGGCAGGCCAGGCGTCTGGCGCTGACCACGGAGCGCATCGCCGCCGCGGAGGCGCTGGCCATCGGGCTGGTGCAGCAGGTGGTGGCCCTCGACCAGCTCGACGGCCGCATCGACGCCACGGTCGGCGCGCTGCTGGCCGGTGGCCCGAACGCGCAGCGCGAGATCAAGCAGCTGTTCGCGCAGCTGGACGTGGGCCCGATCACGCCCGAGGTCATCGAGCTCACCGCGCAGACCATCAGCCGCGTACGCGGCAGCGACGAGGCACGCGAGGGTTTTGCCGCCTTCCTGGCCAAGCGGCCGGCAAACTGGATGCCGAAATGAGTGCACTGCAACTGCAAGGCGCACCGGTGCTGGTGGTCGGCGCCGGCATCATGGGCGCGGGCATTGCGCAGGTGGCGGCCATGGCCGGGCATGCGGTGCAGCTGCACGATGCGCGCGAAGGCGCCGCGGCGCAGGCCAAGGGCAAGCTCGCGGCCACGCTCGACGGGCTGGTCAACAAGGGCAAGCTGGACGCCGACATCGCACAAGCCGCGCTGAGCCGCATCACGCCCATCTCGCGGCTGGAAGACGCGGCCGGCTCGGCGCTGGTGGTCGAAGCCATCGTCGAAGACCTCGCCGCCAAGCGCGCGCTCTTCCAGCAGCTGGAAGCCCTGGTGTCCGACAGTTGCGTGTTGGCCACCAACACCAGCTCCATCTCCGTCACCGCCATCGCCTGCGGGCTCAAGCTGCCGGGCCGCCTGGTCGGCATGCACTTCTTCAATCCCGTGCCGCTGATGAAGCTGGTGGAAGTGGTGAGCGGGTTGCAGACCGATGCTGCCGTCGCCGACGCCATCTTCGAACTGAGCAAGGCCTGGGGCAAGGTGCCGGTGCATGCCAGGAGCACACCCGGCTTCATCGTCAACCGCATCGCGCGGCCCTACTACGCCGAGGCCTGGATGCTGCTGCAGGAACAGGCGGCCACGCCCGAGGTGCTGGACGCCTGCCTGCGTGGCGCCGGTTTCCGCATGGGGCCTTGCGAGCTGATGGACCTGATCGGCCACGACACCAACTTCGCGGTGACGAACTCGGTCTACGCCGCCAACTTCTACGACAAGCGCTATGTGCCGAGCCTGCTGCAACGCGAGAGGGTCGACGGCGGCCTGCTCGGCCGCAAGAGCGGGCGCGGCTTCTATGCCCACCCCGAAGGCGCGCCGCCACTGCCACCTGCGCCGCCCAAGCTGACGATCGCGCCAGCGCAAGTCACCGTGCATGGCAGCGGGCCCATCGCCGATGCGCTGGCCAACGCCGTCGGCCACACTGCGGCGCGGCATGCGCCCAAGCACACCTGCGTGCTGGCGCGTCTGCGCGACAGCGACTGGACCGGCCTGGAAATCGACGGCGCACGCCTCGTGATGAGTGACGGCCGCACGGCAGGCGAGATCGCCGCCGCGCTGCGCCGCCGCGACGTGGCTGTGTTCGACCGCCTGTTCGCCGTGCCGCCGGCGCCCGGCACCGCACTGGCCTTTGCGGTCGCCGACGAAGCCTGGCGCGAGCGCGCGGCGGGGTGGCTGACGGAACTCGGCTTCACGCCGCTGCACGTGGCCGACACGCCGGGCCTGGTGGCCGCGCGGACGATTGCCATGCTCATCAACGAAGCCGCCGATGCCGTCTTGCAAGGCGTGTGCAGCGAAGCCGGCGCCGACGCGGCCATGAAACTCGGCGTGAACTACCCGCAAGGCCCCTTCGAATTCCTGGCCGCGTGGAGCGCGCGCGACGTGGTGCAACTGCTCGACGCGCTGGACCACCTCTACCGCGGGGAGCGTTATCGCGCCAGCCCCTGGCTGCGCCGCCGCGCCCTCTGAAGGAGACGTTGATGAACCCCGCCTACATCTGCGACGCCATCCGCACGCCCTTCGGCCGCTATGGCGGCGCGCTGTCGTCGGTGCGCACCGACGACCTGGCGGCGCTGCCGATCAAGGCGCTGATGCAGCGCAATCCGAAGGTCGACTGGGCGGCAGTGGCCGATGTGCTCTACGGCTGCGCCAACCAGGCCGGCGAGGACAACCGCAACGTCGCACGCATGGCCGCGCTGCTGGCGGGCCTGCCGCTGGCCGTGCCCGGCGGCACCATCAACCGCCTGTGCGGCAGCGGCCTCGATGCCCTGGGCAGCGCGGCACGGGCCATCAAGGCCGGCGAAGCGCAGCTGATGATCGCCGGCGGCGTGGAGAGCATGAGCCGCGCGCCCTTCGTCATGCCCAAGGCCGAGAGCGCCTTCAGCCGCAATAACACGGTCTACGACACCACCATCGGCTGGCGCTTCGTCAACAAGCTGATGAAGGAAGCCTACGGCGTGGACTCGATGCCCGAGACCGCCGAGAACGTGGCGAGTGAATTCCGCATCGAACGCGAGGCACAGGACCGCATGGCGCTGGCCTCGCAGCTGAAGGCCGTGGCGGCGCAACAGGCCGGCTTCTTCGATGGCGAGATCGTGCCGGTGGTCCTGCCGCAGAAGAAGGGCGAAGCGCTCGTC
>JANNFE010000087.1:0-11750 GCA_031379415.1 Betaproteobacteria bacterium
GCCGCGCGGCGCAGCGCCATCGCGCGCACTTCGGCGCAGGCATGGCGCAGTGCGCCGCCGCTGTCCTGCACCGACAGGCTGCCCGAGGTCACGCCTTCGTCGGGCCCGCGTGCCGTGGTGGCGGCATGCATGCGCACGGCAGCCAGCGCCACGTCCAGTTCCTCGGCCACCAGCAGCTGCAGCGCCGTCAGGATGCCCTGCCCCAGTTCGGCCTTGCCGATGAACACCTGCACCACGCCGGGCTCGGCCAGGCTCAGCCACTGCGACAGCCGGCGGTTGGTGTGCAGGCTGCCCGGCAGCTGCGCACGGCCGTCGCCGCGGTCGATGACGAAGCCGCGGGGGGCTGGCGCAGCGGTGTTCGGCGTTGCCGTCATGCCAGTCAGGGCAACAACGGCGCCACGCCGAGCTCGGCAGCCAGGGCCGCGAGATCGGCCACCACACCCGCCGAGATGGGGATGCCGTGGGCGCGGTGGCGTTCACGCTTCAGGTGGCTCTGTTCGCCGGGCAGCCAGATGCGGTCGACACCACCCAGCTTTTCGCCGTTGCGCAGGTCGCGCACCAGCCTGTCGACCTGGGCCTTGAAGGCCGCCGGGTCGCCAAAGGCCTTGAGGTCGATGACCAGGATGGCCTGGCCGGTGTTGGTCTTGCTGACATGGTCCTTGTTGAAGTCGACCACGTCGCGGCCCATGGCCGCGCCCTGCAGCGTGCCCGCCAGCAGGCCGACGATGAGCGCCAGCCCGTAACCCTTGTGGCCGCCGATGGGCAGCAGGAAACCCTCATCGGCGCGTTTCGGGTCGAGCAGCGGCTGGCCCTGGCGGTCGATCATCCAGCCCTCGGGCATCAATTGCCCGGCTTTGGCCTTGGCCTTGACCTTGCCGTAGGCCGCCACCGTGGTGGCCATGTCCAGCACCACCGGCGGCTCGCTGCCGGCCGGGATGCCGGCGGCGATGGGGTTGGTGGACAGCAGCATCTCCATGCCGCCCCAGGGCGGCAAATGGTTGGCATTGCCCACCGCGAAGTAGAGGCCGATCATGTCGTGCGCAATCGGCATGCGGGCGTACAGCGATGCCGGTCCGGCATGGTTGCTGGCGCGCACGCCCACCCAGGCCACACCCGCGTTGCGCGCCTTGTCGATGGCCAGTTCGACGGCGCGCGACACCACCAGATGGCCCATGCCGTTGTCGCCGTCGAGCACGGCCATGGCCGCCTGCTCGTGCACGACGCGGATCTGTGGCCGGATGTTCATGCCACCGGCGCGGATGCGCCTGACGTACTGCGGCAGGCGGATCACGCCATGGCCGTCCGAGCCCTGCAGGTCGGCCTGCGCCATCAAGCCGGCGACCTTGTCGGCATCCGTTTCAGGCAGACCCACCTGCTGCAGTGCGCCGGCGATGAAGGCTTGCAGCCGCTCGAAGCTGACCAATGCCTGGTTGCTATCTGTTGCCATGCTGCAGGTGACCGCCGACGCCCCGGATTGCAAGAGTCTATGAACCGCGTTGCCGGCCGTCCAATGCCGATGCCGTCTGCCGCCATATCATCTTGCGATGGCATTTACAGGAAAACCCGCATGAACCTGCGCGCGTTGCGCTACTTCGTGGCCATCGCCGACGCCGGCAGCCTGACGGCCGCCGCCGCTGCGGTGTCGGTGGCGCAACCGGCGCTCACGCGCCAGTTGCGCGAACTGGAAGCCGACCTGGGAGTGCAGCTGCTGCTGCGCCTGCCGCGCGGCGTGCGCCTGACGCCCGCCGGCGTGACCTTGTACGAATCAGCGCAGCGCATGCTGGCCGAAGCCGCGCGCGTGCGCCAGCTGCTGGCCAACCGCAACACCGAGCAGAAGGCCACCGTGGTGCTGGGCGCTTCGCCCACGCTCACGCGCGTGCTGTTGCCGGGGCTGTTCGAAAGCTGCCTGCGTTCGGTCAGCGGCATCGAGTTGCGCGCACGTGAAGCCTTCACGCCGGCGCTGCTGGACTGGCTGGAGCGCGGCGTCATCGACATGGCCATCGTCACCAACCCCGAGCCCGGGCGGCCGCTGTCGCTGTACCCGCTGCTCGGCGAGCCCTTTGCGCTGGTGTCGCACCCCTCGCTGAAGATCGATCCCGTGGTCTCGGTGCGCCAGCTGGCGGGCATCCCGCTCTTGATGACCACGCTGCACCGCAGCCTGGTGGACCGCCAGCTGCTGCCGCTGGGTGCCAGGCTGCAGCTGCGCGCCGAGATCGACTCGGTGGACTCGATCCGCGAACTGGTGATGCGCGGCGCCTGGGCGACGCTGATGCCCATCTCCGTCTTCAAGGAGCCGGCCGCGGCGCGCGGTGTGGTGATCTCCGAGATCTCGGGCGTGCAGCTCAACCGCCTGCTGGTGCTGGCCACGCGCATCGAGACCTGGGACAGCTCGCCGCAGCTGGCGCTGAAGGAGATCATCGAGTCGGAGTTCGCGCGGCTCGCGCGCGAGGGCATGTTCAGTTTTTCTTCCGCCGCCGAAGCCTGAACGGAAAAAAGCCCCGCCTAGGCGGGGCTCCTGCGTGTGGCGCTGCCGGGCCTAGAGCTTCTGCGACTGCATGTAGCTGTCGAAGCGCGCCTCGGTGAAGCGGAACCACAGGTTCGCGTCGCGGCGGAAGCTGCTGAAGTCCTCGTAGATCTTCTTCCAGGCCGGGTTGCTGGCCGACAGCTCGCTGTACAGCGCCATGGCTTCCTTGTAGGCGGCGTCAAGCACTGGCTTCTCGAAGGACACCAGCTTGGCCTTGCCGGCCACCAGGCGCTTCAGGGCCGCCGGGTTGCGCGCGTCGTACTTGGCCTGCATCTCGGTGTGCGCAAAGGCCGCGGCGCTTTCGACGATGGCCTTGTACTCGGACGACAGGCCGTCGTAGGCCTTCTGGTTGACGTAGAGGTCGAGCTGCGGGCCACCTTCCCACCAGCCGGGGTAGTGGTAGAAGGGCGCGACCTTGAAGAAGCCCAGCTTCTCGTCGTCATACGGCCCCACCCATTCCGCGGCGTCGATGGTGCCCTTCTCCAGCGCCTGGTAGATCTCGCCGCCGGGGATATTCTGCGACACGGCACCCAGGCGCCCGGTGACCTTGCCGGCGAAGCCGCCGACGCGGAACTTCAGGCCCTTCATGTCGGCCACGGTCTTGATGGGCTTGCGGTACCAGCCGCCCATCTGCGCGCCGGTGTTGCCCATCGGGAAGCTGATGAAGCCGTAGCCCGAATAGAACTCGCGCATCAGCTTGAGGCCATTGCCGTCGTACATCCAGGCCGTCATCTGGCGGCTGTTCAGGCCGAAGGGGATGGCGCAGCCGAGCGCGAAGCAGTCGTTCTTGCCGAAGTAGTAGTAGGGCGCCGTGTGGCCCATTTCCACGGTGCCGTTCTGCACCGCGTCCACCAGGCCGGCCGAAGGCACGAGTTCGCCGTTGGCGTGCACTGAGATCTCGAACTTGCCGCCGGTCATGTCCTTGACCTTCTTCGCGAAGCTCTCGGCGGCGCCGTAGATGGTGTCCAGCGACTTCGGGAATGACGAAGTCAGGCGCCAGCGCAGTGCTGCCTGGGCGTGCACGACAGCGGGCGCTACGCCCGCAGCAATTACACCGGCCAGGCCGGCACCGTGTACGAAGGAACGACGTTCCATGCAATTCTCCTGTGGGGAACCTGTGAGGGACAAGACGAAGGTGGCGAGAAATTCTAGGAGTCGGGTCTTTGCGACCCCGGGCGGGTTTTCCCGCTCGAAGTCAGCCCTGCAGAACTCACCCGTGAACGCGCCACCGCCAGTGTCTTGAACGCGGCCAAAAGGAAGCTGAAATCAGGGTAAGCACGGGCCTGCAGGCTGAAGTGCACGGCACGTTCAGACGCGCACCACCGTCACCGTGCAGCCGGCCTGCGCCACCACCTGCGAGCTCACGCTGCCGAGGTAACGCCGCAGCGCCGAGTTGCCGCGCGCACCCATCACGATGTGGTCGACCTGGTTGCGCTCGGCAAAGTCCAGCAGCGCAGCGGCGGCGTCGGGCGCCTCCAGCACATGGAAGGTGAGCCGGCCTTCGTCGAGCTGAAGCTGGCGGCTGATGGGTCGCGCCCAGTGGCGCAGGCCCACCAGTTGCCTGACGTGCACGCTCTGCCCGGCCTCGTCCACGCGTTCGTCCATGCCGATGCGCGCGGTCTTCATCACGCTCACGCAGGCCAGGCGTGCGCCGGGCTCGGTGAGCACGATGCGCTGCACCGTCTCGCGCAGGCGCTCCAGCAGTTCGGGCGTGGCGTTGTCGATGTCCACCGCGGCCACGATGATGGGGCTGCGCGCCACCTGGCTGGCCACGCCCAGCGGCGCAGCGGCCTGCGGCTCGGCACCCGCGGCGAAGAACCAGCGCTTCAGGCGCCGCATGGGGCCGCTGGCCTGCAGCCGCTCGGCGCGCGCCGTCAGCGGCAGCTGCGACGGGTCCTGCAGCGCCAGCGCCAGCTGTGCGGCGCTCTGCCAGCGCTTGTCGGGCTGCACCTCCAGGCACTTCAGGATGATCTCCTGCAGCCACGGCGGACAGTCGGCGCGATGGCCGCGCGGCGGTAGGGGGTCGACCCACAGACGGCGCCGCAGGCCGCGCACGCTCTCGGGTGCGCCGAAGGGGCGCTCGCCGGTCGTGAAGTGGTAGAGCATCACGCCCAGGGCGAACAAGTCGCTGCGCGGGTCGTCGCGCACGTACTGCACCTGCTCGGGCGACATGTAGGGGCCGGTGCCGATCGGGAGCATGAACTCCTCGTCCAGCAGGTCGGGCAGGCGGTCGTGGTGCGACAGGCCGAAGTCCACCAGCACCGCCGTGCCGTCGGCCCGGAACATGATGTTGCTGGGCTTCACGTCCAGGTGCACCAGGTGCTGGCGGTGCAGGTCGTGCAGGGCTGCAGCCACGCGGGCACCGATCGCTGCGACCTCGTCGACGGCCAGCGGCGCGGCATCCAGGCGCGGCCGCAGCGTCGGGCCTTCGATGCGCTCCATCACGATGTAGGGCTGCCGCGTGATGTCGCCGCGGCCGGCGAACAACGGCACGTGCACGCCGTGCAGCGCCGGCAGGATCATCTGCTCGACCTCGAAGCCGACGATGGTGGCCGGGTCCTCGCCACCCTTGATGCGCGGCACCTTCATGATCCAGCGCAGGTGCTCGCTGCCGGGCGGCAGTTTCGGCGACCCGGGCCCGGCAACCGGCTGCACGCTCCACAGGAAGGCCATGCCGCCGGTGTGCAGCTGCTCCTGCAGCTGCCAGCCGTCGATCACCTGTCCCGCCGCCAGCGGCGGCCGCGCTGCGGATTCAGTGGCCATGCGCCAGGCGCAGCGCCAGCGCGGGTGGCAGCTCGGCGGCGCGGATCTTGTCGCCCGCGGTCGCCACGTCGTAGGGCACGCGCCAGTAGGTGAGCTCGGCGCGGTCTTCGTCGTAGAGGGCGTAGCAGGCCGCCGGGTCGCCGTCGCGTGGCTGGCCGGCCGAGCCGGGCACCACCAGCCAGTGCCGCGTGGCCAGCAGCGGGATGGGCTCGCCGGGCACGGGCGTGAAGTCGGCCGTCTTGCCGACACTCGACAGGTGGTACAGCCGCGGCTCGTGCATGTGGCCGCAGAAGGTGATGCGCTGGCGCGTGGCCAGCATGCTGCGCGCAGCTTCGACGCGGCCCTGCAGGTAGTCCCAGCCGGACGGGTTGTAGGCGTTGGCGTGCACGAACAGCAGTTCGCCCAGCTCCTGTGTCAGCGGCAGCGTGGCCAGGAAGTCGATCTGCTCGGCATCCAGCTGCGCCCGCGTCCACTCCACCACGCGCCGCGCGTCGGGCCGCATGTTGGGCGACGCGCCCTTGGCCACCGCCAGGTCGTGGTTGCCTAACACCGCAATGGCACCGGCGCGCACCTTCTCGCGCACCATCTCCACCACCCATCCGGGGTCGGCACCGTAGCCGACGTAGTCGCCGACGAAGGCGTGGGCTTCGGCGCCCTGCCCTTGCGCATGGTCCAACACCGCCTGCACGGCCTCGCGGTTGGCGTGCAGGTCGGTGAGGACGGCGATCTTCATCGGCGCGCTAGGAACCCGCCAGCTTCATGCGCCGTACCAGCACCGAGCCCACCGTCTTGCTGCCCTGCGTGTAGGCGTCGGCACCGATGGCGACGATGGCCTTGAACATGTCGCGCAGGTTGCCGGCGATCGTCACTTCATGCACCGGGTGCGCGATGCGGCCGTTCTCGACCCAGAAGCCGGCGGCACCGCGCGAGTAGTCGCCGGTGACGTAGTTGACGCCCTGGCCCATCAGTTCGGTGACGAAGAGGCCGCGGTCCAGCTTGCGCAGCATGGCGTCGAGGTCATCGCCGGGCCTGGTGCGACGGCTGGTCATCACCAGGTTCTGCGAACCGCCGGCATGGCCGGTGGTCTTCAGGCCCAGCTTGCGCGCCGAATAGCTCGACAGGAAGTAGCCCTGCACCACGCCGCCCTGCACCACCTGGCGCGCACGTGTGCGCACGCCTTCGTCGTCGAAAGGCGCGCTGCCCTTGCCCTTCAGCTCGTGCGGCTCTTCGCTCACGTCGATGTGTTGGGCCAGCACCTGCCGGCCCAGGCTGTCGACGAGGAAGCTGGTCTTGCGGTAGAGCGAACCACCCGAGGTGGCCTGCACATAGGCGCCCAGCAGGCCGGCAGCGACCGTGCTTTCGAACAGCACCGGCACATGGGCGGTGGCCACGGCGCGCGACTTCAGGCGCGCCAGCGTGCGCTCGGCGGCGTAGCGGCCCACCACTTCGGGCGCGGCCAGATCGGCGGCGTCGCGCATGCTGGTGTACCAGCCGTCGCGCTGCATGTCCCGGCCCTTGCCGGCGATGGGCGACACCGACAGGTAATGCCGCGAGCTGGCATATCCGCCGCGGAAGCCGCGCGTATTGCCGGCCCAGAAATGCGCCTGCTGCGCCGAGACGCCAGCGCCTTCGCTGTTGGTGATCTTCTTGCTCACCGACAACGCCGCGTCCTCGCAGCGGCGCGCCAGCTCGGCCGCGGCGGCGGCGTCGATGGCCCAGGGGTGGAAGAGGTCGAGGTCGCGTGCGACTTCTTGCGGCGTGGCCAGGTCGGCGGCTTCGGGCAGGCCGGCGGCCGGGTCTTCGGCCGTGAAGCGTGCGATGTCGTAGGCCGCCTGCACCGTCTGGCGCAGCGCGGCGGGCGAGAAGTCGGAGGTGCTGGCATTGCCGCGCCGCTGGCCCAGGTAGACGCTGACACCCAGGCTCTTGTCGCGGTTGCGCTCCACGTTCTCCAGTTCGCCCTTGCGCACCGAAACACTCAGGCCCACGCCTTCAGACACCTCGGCGCCCGAGTCGCTGGCGCCCAGGCTGCGCGCCAGGGCGAGCGTGTCCTCGACGATCTGCTGGAACTGTTCTTGTCGGTAGGCGAAGCCCTGTGCGCTGCGCACGTCGTGCTTGGAAGTCATGGAGTCGAAGATCCTGGAGTGCGCAACTATGATACTGACCATCCATTTGCAGACGACTCCCGCACCCATGCCCCGACGCGCCGCCCCGCACCGCGGCATCGACATCCACTACGGCGACAGCGCCGAGGAACCGTCAGATGCGCGCCCCAGCAAGACGCAGCTGAAGCAGCAGTCGCACGATCTGCAGACCCTGGGCGTGGCCCTGGCCGAACTGTCCGACGACGCACTGGCCGCCATAGAGCTGACCGAGGCGCTGCGCGACGCCATCGAGCTCTTCCGCCGCACCAAGACGCACGAGGGCCGGCGGCGCCAGATGCAGTACGTGGGCAAGCTGATGCGCAGCGCCGACGAAGCCGCGCTGCGCGAAGCCGTGGCCGCTGCCACGCTGGGCACGGCGCAGAGCGCGCTGGCCCTGCACGAGGCCGAACGCTGGCGCGCCGAGCTCATGGCCGGCGACGACGCCCTGACGCGCTGGCTGAGCGCCCACCCTGAAACCGACACCCAGCAACTGCGCAGCCTGGTGCGCGCCGCGCGCCGCGACGCGGCCGGCCTGGCGCCCGAGGCGCGGCAGCCGAAGAGCTTCCGCGAACTCTTCCAGTTCATCAAACCCATGCTTTGAGGCCATGAGTAACGAGGGTTTCCCGAGTGCGAATTCCCGCCTGGCGGGATCGGCCGAAGGCCTTATGAGCACCTTCGACCCTGTCCGCATTGGCGTCGTCTCGGTCAGTGACCGCGCCAGCACCGGCGTCTATGAAGACAAGGGCATCCCGGCGCTGAAGGACTGGCTGGGCCGTGCGCTGCGCAACCCCATCGAATGGCAGGCGCGGCTGATCCCCGACGAGCAGGACGGCATCAGCGCCGCGCTGCGCGAGCTGGTGGACGACGCGCACTGCGACCTCGTGCTCACCACCGGCGGCACCGGCCCCGCCCCGCGCGACGTGACGCCCGAGGCCACGCTGGCCGTGGCGCACAAGGTGATGCCCGGCTTCGGCGAACAGATGCGCCAGATCAGCCTGGCCTTCGTGGCCACGGCCATCCTGTCGCGCCAGGTGGCGGTGGTGCGCGGCAAGGCTTTGATCATCAACCTGCCGGGGCAGCCGAAGTCCATTGCCGAAACGCTGCAGGGCCTGCCCGAGCGCAGCCCACCGGTGCACGGCATCTTTGCCGCCGTGCCCTACTGCATCGACCTCATCGGCGGGCCCTACCTGGAAACCGACGACGCGGTGTGCAAGGCCTTCCGGCCGAAGTCGGCACAGCGGCCCACTGCGGCCGGCTGAGGGCGCCCACTTTTCCGCACGCCGCAGCGCCGCAGCGCGCTCAAGCCGGCGCCGGGGCGTCCGATAACGGGTCGTAGCCCTGCCCTCGGACCTGTCCATGCCCGAATCCACCACACAGCCGGCACAGTTGCTGCCGACCGTGTCGATCGTCGAAGAGACGATGCGCCAGGCGCGGCGGGCGGTGATGCTGTCGCTGGCCGGCGCGGCGCTGATGACGGCCGTGCTGCTGGGCGAAAGGCTGTGGTCGTCGGCCAAGCTGGAGCGCGCCGCCGACCGCCACGCCCAGGCCCACAAGCTGGCCGGTGACGTGCGCGTGGCCGACCAGCAACTCACCCTGGCCGCCCAGATGGCCGCCATCACCGGCGAAGCGGCCTGGATCGACCGCTACGACAAGCTGGTGCCCGAACTCGCGCAGACCATCGACCATGCGGCCCTGTTGGCGCCGCCTGCCGTGGCGCAGCGCTACGAAGCGAAGACACGCGAGGCCTCGGCGCTGCTGGCGCGCATGCACCGCTCGGCCCTGGAAGCCATGAGCTCGGGCGGCGCTACGTCGGCCCGCGTGCTGTTCGACAGCGAGCGCTACGCTGCGCAGACCCAGCTGGTGCGCCACGCCACCGAAGAGCTCACTGCCGCCTCGCTGGCCGCCACGGCGGCCGAGGTGCATGCGCTGCGCCAGCAGTCCTATGGCATCACCGCCGTGCTGCTGGTGCTGAGCCTGGGTCTGGGCCTCACGCTGTGGCGCCGGCTGACCAGCGGCCTGGGCCGTTCGCGCGGTTCGCTGCTCGACGCCGAGGAACGCATCCAGCGCCTGGCCGCCAGCGACCTGCTGACCGGCCTGGACAACCGCGCCGCGCTGCACGACGCCATGCACGTCGTGATGGGCCGCGCGCGCCGCCAGCGCCACGACCTGGCGGTGCTGATGGTCGACCTCGACCGCTTCAAGCCCGTCAACGACCGCCATGGCCACATGGTGGGCGACATGGTGCTCAAGGAGGTGGCACGCCGGCTGGCGCGCTGCCTGCGCCAGGGCGACCTGCGTGCGCGCTACGGCGGTGACGAGTTCGTCGTCGTCGTCGACGAGACCGAAGGCCCGGGCACCGCGCGCGCCGCTGCCGACCGCATCGTCGACCGGCTCTCGCAACCCATCCACTTCGGCGAACTGGTGGTGAGCATCGGCGCCAGCGTCGGCATCGCACGCTTCCCGTCAGACGCGCAGACCGACGACGAGCTGCTGCGCAAGGCCGACTCGGCGCTCTACCGCGCCAAGCAGGGCGGCCGCGGCGGCGTGTGCCTGTACGACGCGCGCCTGGACGAGACCATGTCCGAGCGCCACGCGCTGGAACAGGAACTGCGCGAAGGCATCGCCAGCGGCCAGCTGGTGCCCTTCTACCAACCCATCGTCGACCTGTCGCAGCGCAGCGTGCGCTCGCTCGAGCTGCTGTGCCGCTGGCGCCACCCGGTGCGCGGCATGCTGGCGCCCGACAAGTTCATCGCGCTGGCCGAAGACAGTGGCCTCATCGGTCCGCTGACCATGAGCCTGCTGAACCAGGCCTGCAAGGACATGGCGCGCTTCCCGCCGGCCTGGCGCCTGAGCTTCAACGTGGCGCCGCAGCAGATCCAGGACGAAAGCCTGGTGCCGCAGTTGCTGGCCATCCTGCGCGACCACGGCGTGCCGCCGACGCGGCTGGACGTCGAGCTCACCGAGACGGCGCTGGTCAACGACACGGCGCGTGCGCGCAGCGTCATCCTGGCGCTCAAGCGCGCCGGCATGACGGTGACGCTGGACGACTTCGGCACCGGCTATTCGAGCCTGAGCTATCTGGCCGAAATGACCTTCGACAAGATCAAGATCGACCGCAGCTTCGTGCGCACGCTGCACGACCGCCCGGAGAGCGCCAAGATCGTCGACGCCATTGTCGGCCTGTCGCGCAGCCTGGGTGTGGACACCGTGGCCGAGGGCGTGGAAACCGAAGAGCAGGCGCGCGCGCTGCAGAAGCTGGGCTGCAACTTCGCGCAGGGCTACCTGTTCGGCCGCCCGGTGCGCGCGCAGGACCTGGCCGACCGCGCGGCGCTGGCCAAGGACCTGATCCTCACGACGGCGTGAAGCGGCTTACTTGACGAGCTGGTTCAGCCGTTCGGCGTCGAAGACCTCGGTGGTCTGCGCGTCCTGCGGCACGCAATCCTCGCCCGGCAGTTCACGCGCACGTGCCGACAGCTTCTCGATGGCCTGCCAGAGCAGTGCGATCTGGTGCTCGTGGCCCGAGGCGTTGTCGATCAGGCCCTTCATGGCCTGCGACACCGGGTCATCGCCCTGCGTCACGCCATAGGCCGAGAAGCCCATCTTGGCGGCGGCGGCCTCGCGCACGGCGTCGACCTCGCGCTCGATGATGCGCGCCGGGTTGCCCACCGCGGTGGCCCCCGGCGGCACCGGCTTCACGACCACCGCGCCGGAGCCCACGCGCGCGCCGTCGCCCACCGTGAAGCCGCCGAGCACCTGCGAGTTGGCGCCGACGATGACACCACGGCCCAGCGTGGGGTGGCGCTTGGCGCCCTTGCTCAGCGAGGTGCCGCCGAGCGTGACGCCCTGGTAGATGGTGCACTCGTCGCCGATCTCGGCCGTCTCGCCCACCACCACGCCCATGCCGTGGTCGATGAAGACGCGGCGGCCGATGGTGGCGCCGGGATGGATCTCGATGCCGGTGAGGAAACGCGCGACGTGCGAAATGAAACGGCCCGGCCAGCGCCAACCCATCTTCCAGCAGGCATGGGCCCAGCGGTGCAGCACCAGGGCGTGCAGGCCTGGATAGCAGGTGAGCACCTCCCAGGTTGACCGCGCGGCGGGGTCACGTTCCAGGATGCAGGCGATGTCTTCGCGCAGGCGTGCAAACATGCTGTGCAGTGTAGCCGTGGCTGTCCAGGCGCGTGCTCAGCCACGTTCTCGGCGTGCCGCCGCCGCGCGTGCAATGCCGCGCAGGATGTGCAGCTCTTCGCTGGTCAGCTGGGCGCGGTTGAGCAATTGGTGCAGGCGCGGCATCAGCTTCTTCGGTGCTGCGGGGTCCAGGA
>JANNFE010000262.1:0-3264 GCA_031379415.1 Betaproteobacteria bacterium
CTTTTCACGGTATTGGCGCTGGCGCCGGGCGACCCTTTCGAGGAACTGGCCACCAACCCCAACGTGCCGGCCGAGGTGAAGCAGATGCTGCGCGCCAAGTTCGGCCTGGACGACCCGGTGTGGCAGCGCTACTTCCGCTGGCTGGCGGCCATGCTGCAGGGTGACTGGGGCTACAGCTTCATCAGCCGCGTGGACGTGGACCAGCTCATCCTGCAGCGCGTGCCGGTCACGCTGGCCATCATCGGTGCGTCGCAGGTCATCGCGCTGCTGGTGGCTTTGCCGGTGGGCATCATCGCCGCCGTCAAGCCCTACTCGTGGTTCGACCGCATCGCCAGCACGCTGTCCTTCGTGGGCTTTTCGCTGCCCACCTTCTTCACCGGCATCCTGCTCATCCTGCTCTTCTCCATCACGCTGGACTGGCTGCCCTTCGTCTACCGCGCCGACATATCGGCCACGGGCTGGGAATGGTGGTGGCTGCACATCAAGCAGAGCATCATGCCGGTGATGGTGCTGGGCCTGTTCCAGGGTGCGAGCTGGATGCGCTACGTGCGCAGTGCCGTGCTCGACGTCATCCGCCTGGATTACGTGACCACCGCGCGCAGCAAGGGCCTGGCCGAGCGCGTGGTGATCATGAAGCACGTGGTGCGCAATGCACTCATTCCTGTCGTCACGCTGGTGGCGCTGACCATGCCGGCGGTGTTCGGCGGCGCCATCGTCACCGAGCAGATCTTCCGCATTCCCGGCATCGGCAGCCTGCTCATCGACGCCATCCTGCGCAACGACACGCCGGTCATCATGGCCGTGACCTTCGTGTTCAGCTGCCTCGTCATCCTCTTCAACCTGATTGCAGACCTGCTGTATGGCTGGCTCGACCCCCGTATCTCCTTCCGTTAGCGTGACGGCACCCCGCCGCGCGAGCACCTCGCCCGCCGCCGAGGCCTGGCGGCGCTTCCGACGCCACAAGATGGCGGTGGTGAGCCTCGTCGTGCTGCTGTTGATGGTGGCTCTGGTGCTGCTTGGCCCCTTCGTCTGGAAGCTGGCCATCAACGACATCGACTTCACGGCGCGGCTGAAGGGTCCGAGCCTGGCCCACCCCATGGGCACGGATGACCTGGGCCAGGACATCTTCGCGCGCATGCTCTACGGCGGGCGCATCAGCATCGCCGTGGGCCTGGCGGCGATGTTGATGGCCATCTTCGTGGGCGTGCTCATCGGCGCCATCGCCGGCATCTCGCGCGGCTGGGTCGACACGGCGCTGATGTGGCTGACCGACCTCTTCCTCAGCCTGCCGCAGCTGCCGCTGCTGCTGCTGGTGATCTACCTCTTCCGCGACACGCTGAAGGCCGCCTTCGGCACCGAGGTGGGCGTGTTCATCCTCATCGTGCTGGTCATCGGCGGCTTCCGCTGGATGCCGGTGGCGCGGCTGGTGCGGGCGCAGTTCTTCAGCCTGCGCGAGAAGGAATTCGTCGAGGCAGCGCGGGCGCTGGGCGCCAGCGTGCCGCGCCAGGTCATTCGCCACATCCTGCCGAATTCGCTAGGGCCCGTCATCGTCGCCGGCACCATCGACGTGGCCGCGGCCATCATCGCGGAAAGCACCCTCAGCTTCCTGGGCCTGGGCTTCCCGCCCGACATTCCCACCTGGGGCCGCATCCTCTTCGACAGCAAGGACTACCTGGACATCGCGCCGCACTGGGCGCTGTTCCCGGGCCTGGCCATCTTCCTCACCGTACTCACCATCAACTTCATCGGCGACGGCCTGCGCGACGCACTCGATCCCCGGCGAGTCCTCTGATGGCGCTGCTCGACATCCAGGGTCTGAAGACCCACTTCAAGACCGACGACGGTTGGCTGCATGCGGTGGATGGCGTCGACCTCACCATCGACGCCGGAGAGACCCTGTGCGTGGTGGGCGAATCGGGCTGCGGCAAGAGCGTCACCGCCAAGACGGTGATGAAGCTCATCGACATGCCGCCGGGCAAGATCGTCGCCGGCCGCGTGCTCTGGCAGGGCCGCGACCTGGTGCCGCTGCCGGAAGACGACATGCGCAAGATCCGCGCGAAGGAAATCGCCATCATCTTCCAGGAGCCGATGACGAGCCTGAACCCGGTCTACACGGTGGGCGAGCAGATCGCCGAGAGCGTGCGCCTGCACGACGGCCTGAGCCGCAAGGACGCGCTCGACCGCGCCGTGGAAATGCTGCGCCTGGTGCGCATCCCCACGCCCGAGCGCCGCGTGCACGACTACCCGCACCAGTTCAGCGGTGGCATGCGCCAGCGCGTGATGATCGCGATAGCTCTGGCCTGCAGCCCCAAGCTGCTGATCGCCGACGAGCCGACCACGGCGCTGGACGTCACCATCCAGGCGCAGATCCTCGACCTGATGGGCGAGCTGAAGAGCCGCCTGGGCATGGCCGTGATGCTGATCACCCACGCCATGGGCGTGGTGGCCGAAGTGGCGCAGCGCGTGGTGGTGATGTATGCCGGGAAAGTTGTCGAAGAAGCCACCGTGGAAGAGCTCTTCGCCAACCCGCGCCACCCCTACACGCAGGGCCTCATCCGCAGCATTCCGCGCATCGACATGGCGGCCACGCACAAGGTGCGGCTGGAGTCGATACCGGGCACCGTGCCCAAGCTCATCGACCCCGCCGAGGGTTGCCGCTTCGCCGACCGCTGCAAGTTCGTGCAGCCCGCCTGTCGCACGGCCACACCGCCGCTGCGCGAGATCGCACCCGGGCACAAGGTGGCCTGCATCCTCGATATCGCCGTGTCATGACCGAACCCCTCCTGAAGGTCCAGAACCTCGTCAAGCACTTCCCCATCAAGGGCGGCATCTTCGGCCGCGAGGTCGACCGCGTGCATGCAGTCGATGGCGTCAGCTTCGAGCTGGCGGCGGGCGAAACACTGGGCGTGGTGGGTGAATCAGGCTGCGGCAAGAGCACCACCGGCCGCTGCATCCTGCGCCTGATCGAGCCCAGCTCGGGCGAGGTGTGGTTCGAGGGCAAGAGCGTCACGCAGGCCAGCAAGCAGGAATTGCGTGCGCTGGCGCGCGACATGCAGATCATCTTCCAGGACCCGTATGCGAGCCTGAACCCGCGCATGACCGTGGGCGCCATCATCGGGGAAGCACTCACCATCCACAAGCTGACGAAGACGCACCAGGAATACGACGACCGCATCGTGCAGCTGCTGGAAACGGTGGGCCTTTCCGCCGACCACATGCGGCGCTTCCCGCACGAGTTTTCAGGCGGCCAGCGCCAGCGCATCG
>JANNFE010000267.1:0-4163 GCA_031379415.1 Betaproteobacteria bacterium
GTGTCGCGACCCAGCCCGCTTCCACAGCGGTTCCACCTGCGCTGCTAGGAGTCTGCGCGGCAGAAGGCGTCGAAGCGAAACGTGCGAAAAACGAGGACCGTTCGGTATCGCCTGCAAGCCCAGGGTAGGCCCCCTGGCGCGGCAGGCGATACCGGACGGGACCGTTTTCTCGCGCGTTGCAGCCGACGACCTTCTGCCGCGCAGACTCCTAGCGCATCAGCTGCCCGCGCGCGCCGTGTTCAGCACACGCAGGCCGTCGCGCAGGCACTGCTCGACGGCGGCGCGGTGCGCCTGCTGCCAGACCGGTGTCTGTGTGCGCGCGGTCGCGTCGCCCGGGCTGGCCGGCACAGCCATGGCGCGGTGGCTGGCCTCGCAGGCGCGGGCCAGGGTTTCATCGTAGAACGGTGCAGGGGCCTGCTCGGGCGCGTGCAGCGTGCCCACCCATGGCAGGCCCAGCCCCACCGCCCCGGCCAGGGCCAGGGGCAGCAGCATCAACAGCGAGTCTTGGATCTTGTGGCGCATGAGCTTCACCTTCCGTGCGGCACTGCAGGCAGCGCCATGGCGGTGAAGACTAGGCGTCGCGCGCGCTTTGCGTCACCCACGGAAGAAGGACAAGACAGCCCGCAAGCGCGGTCAAGCTAGGGGGTGACTAGGTGGTGGAACCCAGGCGGCGGGCCAGCACCACGGCCTCGGTGCGATTGCGTGCCTGCAGCAGGCGCAGCAGCGCGGCCAGGTGTATCTTCACCGTGCCTTCCGACAACCCCAGTTCGCGCGCGATGAGCTTGTTGGGCAGCCCCTGCATCAGGCAGCGCAGCACGTCGCGCTGGCGCGGCGTCAGGCGCGCCAGGTCAGGTGCCGGCATGGCTGCGCCGGGGCGCAGGTCGGCCAGCGCCAGCGCCGGCAGGTAGGTACCGCCGCCCAGCACCAGGCGCAGGGCCTGCTGCAGCAGCGCCGGTGCCTCGCTCTTGGGCAGCCAGGCCACGGCGCCGGCGGCGCAGGCTGCGCGCACGATGGCCGGGTCCTGCTCGGCCGAGACCACCGCCAGCGGCACGCTGGGGAACAGCGCGCGCAGCTGGCGCACGCCGGCCACGCCGTCCATGCCGGGCATGTGCAGGTCGAGCAGCACCAGGCCGCAAGCTTGAGCCTGCAGCGCGGCCACGGCGGCGGGCAGATCGGCGGCTTCGATGACCCGGGCCTCGGGCAGCACGCCGCGCAGCGTGCGCGCCAGCGCGTCGCGCACCAGCGGATGGTCGTCGGCGATGAGGACGTTCATGATCTGGGTTCGCTCGCTGCGTCGGGGGCCACGGCCTGCTCCAGCCAGGCGCGCAGGCGCGCTGGCGAGACGGGCTTGGCCAGCGTCGCCACGTCCGGCTGGGGCGGGCCTGAAGTGTCGCCGCTGACCAGCAGCAGTGGCAGCACCCGGCCCCAGGTGGCGAAGAGGCGCTGCGCTTCTTCAGGCCCGCGGCGGCCGTCGGCCAGCTGAAGGTCGGCCAGCACGGCATGCGCCGGCTGTGCCGCACCGGGCTGCTGCAGCACGGCGTCGGCGTCGGCACCTTCCAGCACCTCGCAGTCCCAGCGCTGCAGCAGGCGCCGCGTGGCGTCGCGTACGGTCTCGTCGTCGTCCAGCACCACCACGCGCACACCGGCCAGGCGGCGCAACTGCTGCTGCGCCGCCGCGGCCTGCAGCGTGGCCGGGCCGGCGGGCACCAGGCCTTCGACGAAGAACACGCTGCCGCGGCCCGGGCGCGAATGCAGCGCCAGCCTCAGCTGGAGCAGCTGCGCCAGGCGGCGTGCAATGGCCAGGCCCAGGCCGACGCCGCCTTCACCTCGGCTGAGTTGCTGGAACTCCTCGAACACGCGTTCCTGCGCGGCTGGGGCGATGCCGACGCCGCTGTCCCAGACCTCGATGCGCAAGCGCGACTCACCGGCGCCACCGCTGCGCAGCCGGCAGGCCAGCAGCACGCCGCCGCTGCGCGTGTTCTGCACCGCGTTCGACAGCAGGTTGCGCAGCACGCGCTCCAGCAACAGCGGGTCGGTGACCGTGGTGGCCGAGGCGTCAGCCAGGTGCAGCGCGACGCGCAGGCCGCGCGCCTCGGCGGCCGGCGCGTGTTCATCGGCCAGCCGACGCAACAGCGGCGCCAGTGGCACCAGACCCCACTGCGGCACCACGGCGTCGGCGTCGATGCGTGACACATCCAGCAGCGCAGCGATCATGTCGTCCAGCGCGGCCAGCGAAGCCGCCATGCGTTCGGCCAGCGCCGCCTGCTCGGGCACCAGTTCGCCGCTGCGCAGCGCCGCCAGGTACAGGCCCAGCGCATGCGCGGGCTGGCGCAGGTCGTGGCTGGCCACGGCCAGGAAGCGCGTCTTGGCGCGGTCGGCGGTTTCGGCCTCGCGGCGCACCGCCTGCAGCGCCAGGGCCTGTTCGCGCTGCAGGCGCTGCAGTTGCTGGTGGGCCTGATCCAAGGCGCGCAGGGCCAGCGCGCGGCCGCGCCGCCAGCGCAGCGCCAACAGGGCCAGCAGCCCGAAGGCGACGGCCCAGAACAGCCCGTAGAGCACGAGGATCGGCATGGTCGGCGCGCATTGTCAGCGCCCGCCGCCGGGCCTGCCGATCGGCGCGTTTGTCAGTGTTTACCTGCACCGGAAGCCCCGCAGGCCCTGTGCCAGAATGGTTTTGACCCCTCGTCCTGCCCTGCCGCCCGATGCCCGACGTATCCGATGAATCGCCCCCGGTCGGCACGGACGACCCCGCCGCAGCCCCGCTGCGCAAGCGCCCGCGCCCGGGTGAGCGCCGTGTGCAGATCCTGCAGACGCTGGCCAGCATGCTCGAACAACCGGGCGCCGAACGCATCACCACCGCCGCCTTGGCCGCACGCCTGGACGTGAGCGAAGCGGCGCTGTATCGCCACTTTGCCAGCAAGGCGCAGATGTTCGAAGGGCTCATCGAGTTCATCGAAAGCAGCGTCTTCACGCTCGTCAACCAGGTGACGGAACGCGAGCCATCGGGCGCCGTGCAGGCGCAGAAGATCTGCACGCTGCTGCTGCAGTTCGGCGAGAAGAACCCCGGCATGACACGCGTGATGGTGGGCGACGCGCTGGTCTTCGAACACGAGCGCCTGTCGGCGCGCATGAACCAGTTCTTCGACCGCGTCGAATCGCAGCTGCGGCAAAGCCTGCGCGCCGCGGCCGAGGCTGGCGGCTCCAGCACGCCCACGGTGGACGCGCAGGCACTGGCCTCGGCCATCACGGCGCTGGCGGTGGGCCGGCTGCAGCGCTATGCGCGCTCGGGCTTCAAGCGCCTGCCCACCGAACACCTGGACATCGCGCTGCAACGCCTGACGACCTGATGTCGCCGGTCGACATCGAAGCCGGCGGCAGCAGCCTGCGGCTGCTGCCACAGCGTGCGCTCTTCCTGCCCGAACACGCCACGCTGCTGGTGGCCGACGCACACATCGGCAAGGCGGTCAGTTTTCGCCGCCTGGGCGTGCCGGTGCCGGGCGGCACCACCACCGAAACGCTGGAGCGGCTGAGCAGCGCGGTGGCGCTGAGTGGCGCGCGGCAAGTCATCTTTCTGGGCGACCTGCTGCACTCGGCGCGCTCGCGCGCCGCCGCCACCTGGCAAGCCGTGGCGCGCTGGCGCGAGGCCCATCCGCAGCTGGCGCTGACGCTGGTGCGCGGCAACCACGACAGCCATGCCGGCGACCCGCCACCGGAGTGGCAGGTGCGTTGCCTCGACGGCCCGCTGCACCTGGGCGGACTGGCGCTGGCGCACCACCCCGACCCCATCGATGGCCGCTATGTCCTGGCCGGTCACATCCACCCCGCAGCGGTGGTCGGCGGGCGTGCACGCGACCGCCTCCGCCTGCCCTGCTTCCACTTCGGTCCGCAGGTCGGCGTGCTGCCGGCCTTCGGCGCCTTCACGGGCATGCACGTGCTGCCGCGCGTGCCGGGTGACCGCGTGTTCGTGGTCGCGGGTGACGAAGTGCGCAGCCTAAACTCGGCCGCATGAACGTCGCTTTCGAACACCTGCTGGTGCGCGCCGAATCGCTGCTGGCGCGGCTGGAAAACATCCTGCCGCGAGCCGCCACGGCGCCGGACTGGACCGCGTCGGTGGCCTACCGCTACCGCAAGCGCGCTGGCGTGGCAGGGGCCGGCGTGCTGGAACC
>JANNFE010000268.1:0-6072 GCA_031379415.1 Betaproteobacteria bacterium
AGTTCCAGCACCACCACCTGCGGCTTGTGGCGTGCCAGCAGCGCCGGCAGGCGCGAGCGCCCGCCCGACGTGGTGTCGCCGCTGATGCTGGCGTTCACCACCGTCGTCGCCGGCCCTTCCCTGGCCAGCCGCGCTTCGAGCAGGGCCACCCAGCCGGCGCCGCGCGCCAGGCCGTATTCGGCCGACAGGCTGTCGCCCACGATCAGCAGCGTGCGGCTTGCCCCCTGGGCAGATGCGGCCGCGCTCGCGGTCACCATGGCCGCCAGGGCAAGCAGGCTACAGTGCACGCAGAAGGCGCGTCGCGCCGCAGAAAAACTGTCGATGTCGGAACCCCTCGTAGACGTGCAGCGGGTCAGCAAGCAGGTAGCTGACGCCACCGGGACACTCACCATACTCCATGAGATCGAATTCCAGCTGCAGGCGCGCGAGTCGGTGGCCATCGTGGGGGCATCGGGTTCGGGCAAGAGCACCTTGCTGTCCATCCTGGCCGGGCTGGACGTGCCGAGCTCGGGCACCGTGCGCGTGGCCGGCAGCGACCTCTTTGCGTTGGACGAGGACGCGCGCGCCGGCCTGCGCGCCCAGCAGATGGGCTTCGTCTTCCAGAGTTTCCAGTTGCTGGGCAACCTGACGGCGCTGGAAAACGTGATGCTGCCGCTGGAACTGATGGGCCGTGCCGACGCCCGCAGCGCGGCCACCGAGATGCTGAATCGCGTCGGCCTGGGCGAGCGGCTGTCGCACTACCCCAAGGTGTTGTCGGGCGGCGAGCAGCAGCGCGTGGCGCTGGCCCGCGCCTTCGTCGTGCGCCCGGCCTTGCTGCTGGCCGACGAGCCCACCGGCAGCCTGGACTTCGCCACCGGCGAGAAAGTCATGGCGCTGATGTTCGACCTGAACCGCGAGGCCGGCACGACGCTGGTGCTGGTGACGCACGACCGCGGCATTGCCGCGCGCTGCGACCGGCAACTGGTCATCGAAGCCGGCCGGCTGCTGCCGCCGGCCTCTTGAGGGCGGCGCGAGTCAGGGTGCGAAGCGCGCCAGCAGCGGCACCGCGGCGATGAAGGTGGCCAGGGCCGTGGCCGCGAGCGCGAAGGTCAGCACGTAGGCGCGGCGGTAGCAGGTGTCGCAGGCCAGGCGGAATTCGCGGTCGGCGCTGGCATGGTCGCGGTTCGGGCCCCACTTCGTGTACATCGTGCCCAGCAGCAGCAGTGCAGAGAACAGCGCCAGCAGCCCGCCCAGCGCGAACAGGCGCGGCTGCATGGCGGCGGCGTTCGAGAAGTTGAGGATGGCGAAGAGCACGGCGTTGAATATCAGCAGCGCACGGCCCTTGGCGGCCTGCTGTTCCGACAGCTTGTCGACATAGGCCAGCGCCTGCTCCATGTTCGGTGCGTAGCGGTGCAGCAGCGTGCTTTCGAAGGCACGCCGGTCCAGGTCGATCAGCGGGGCACCCAGCCAGTACGACTGGATCTTGGCGGTGTTCGCCATGGGGTCTTCTCCTTCAACGGCAGTCGGGCGGTAGGGCAAGGCAACAGGCAGGACGGACGGGGCCGCCTGAAATCTACTGCGGCACTCCCTGGGCAGCAACCCGGGTGATCGCCACACATGCGCAGGCCGTGACGCGCCTGCGACACCCGGCCTTCAGCGGCGGCCGACCAGCGAGACCACCTTGCAGCCGATGAGCCGTGCCAGCCGTGCGGCCACGATCGAGGCTTCACCGTCGTCATAGGTGCGCGCCACGGTGATGCGGTCGACGAAGCCGCGGTACAGCGTGATCGACCAGCTGCGGGCGCCACGGCCGCCCGGAAAGGCCGCGATGTCCACCGACTGGATGCTGTCGAAGGGTGCGAGTTCCGCCTCATCCCTGAACACGGCGGCTCGCGCGCGGTCGAAGGCGAAGCTGCCGTAGGGCGAGGCCAGCACCAGGCGCTGGCCGGGCTCTTCGTTCAGCTCGATGAAAGGCTCGACCAGCGGCTCGCCGCGCGCGGCCTCTACCAGGGGCGAGAGCTTGACGATCAGCGCTTGTGGCAGCTTCATGGTGCAGCGTGAACCGGTGGCCCGGACCTTACTGCGGGATGCCGGCTTCCGCCATCGACGCTTCGACCAGCTCTTGCAGCCCGGGCATGATCAACTGCCTCTGGTTGGAGCTGTCTGAAGCCGGCGCTGCCCGGGTAGTGCTCAACCCGGCTGTGGCGATGAGCGGCGCGGCCAGCCGGTGACAAGGTGTTCTCATCGGCGTGTTCCCGGCCAGGCCCGGGTTGGAACAGCTGGCCTGCGCCCGCGCAACCGTGGCTTTCCAGACTAGATCAAGCCCGCGCGAGCGTGATCGCCTTCTCCGGGCAGGCGCTCACGCACAGTCCGCAAGCTTCGCAACGTTCGGCATGAACGATGACCGCCTGCTGCCAGCGATGAACCAGGCCCTTGATGCGGCCCCTGAGACTCAGGCCTGCGCGCAACTCCGCCGACAAGGTGCCGACGGCAAAAACCTGCACCGGGCACACCCGTTCGCAGTCGCCCTTGCCCTCGCACCGGTTGCGATCGACGACGGGGTGAAAGCTGCCCGCGGCCTGCTTGCATTCCGGGAGGTGGCTCAATTGCTGGTCTCCATCAAGCATGCATCTTAAGGGCGCAATCCGCCGGGGGCGGCGTCGCTGCCAGCGGGCAGGCAGCCCGGCTCGCGCCGAGCCGCGACCAGCGCGCGGCACCCACCTCAGCGCTGACGGTCTTTCAAGCCCCGCTCGCGTTCAGGCTGGGCATGGCGCTGTGCTCAGAACTTGACGTCGATGGTCATGATGCAGCCGCGTACGGTTGAACCTGCCGGGTCTCTGTAGCGCGCGGCATGCTGCAAGGCGGCGTTGTCGTACAGGCCCGCAGGCCGGCTCTCCACCACGACGATGTTCTGCGCCTTGCCAGCCACGACGTCGTAGCGCATCGCGACCCAACCGCTCAGGCGTTGCTGCAATGCCGGCTCAGGAATGGCGCTGGCCGGGAAGGGCTCGCCGGGCTTGAGCTTCTGCGCCAGACACTCGGGTGAACTCTGGGGCAGTGTGGGCCTGGCCTCTTCGAGCGACACGGAGCGCTGATCCGTGCGCGTCGCACACGAGGCCAGGGACAGGCACAAGCTGAGGAGTGCGACGGTTCTCATGGGTGATGGTGCTGGGTGACTGATCGATGGGTTAGCGCTCGGAGGCCCAGGCGTGGATCCGGCTACGGACAGCAGGCCAGCGCGCCTTGGCTGCGCTGGCGAAACTGTACCGCGCCGCTACGGCCCTGCCCGGCGTGCGCATCAGCCCTTCTTGCCGCCCATGAACAAGAGCAGCCCGCCCGCCAGCACAGCGGCGGCGCCGGCCCAAACGGGCACGTTGATCGTTTCCTTCTCCTTGACCGACAGCTCTATCGGGCCGAGCTTGACCGCCGTCGTGTCCTTGGTGTAACTGAAGCCGCCATAGGCCAGCGCAAGCAGACCCGCCACGACCAGCGCAGCGCCCAGCATCTTGAGTGAGTTCATCTCGTCCTCCGGTCGAACAGTCACTCTCTGCCGGGGTCCGGTGGACACCGAGCGGTGACTGCCCTATTGAACCGAAGCAGGCCCCGAGCCGGTGTAGGACAAGGCCGGCGCGGCTTGTGAGATTCAAGCCCAAGCGGCGCCCGACATCACGCGGACTCGACAGCGGTGGGCTCGCTGCGTGTCTTCCACAGCGACACGAGCACGCCACCGGCGATCAACCCGAAGGTGACCGACAGCGAGATCACCGCCGGGATCTTGCCGATGATGCCGACCAGGAAGATCTTGCTGCCGATGAACACCAGCACCAGGGCCAGCGCGTACTTCAGGTACTTGAAGCGATGGATCATCGCTGCCAGCGCGAAGTAGAGCGCGCGCAGGCCCAGGATGGCGAAGATGTTGCTTGTGTAGACGATGAACGGGTCGGTGGTGATCGCGAAGATCGCGGGCACCGAGTCGACGGCAAAGACCAGGTCGACGAACTCCACCAGGACCAGCGCGAGCAGCAGCGGGGTCGCGAAGCGCACCACCTGGCCGCTGGCCGGATCCGGCTCGTGCACCCAGAAGGCATTGCCGCGCAGGCCGTCTGTCACGCGCATGTGCCGCTTCAGGAACTTGAGCAGCGGGTTGTTGGCGATGTCGGGCACGTGGTCGGCAATGACCCACATCTTGATGCCCGTGACGATGAGGAAGGCGCCGAACAGATAAAGCACCCAGCTGAACTGGCTGACCAGCGTGGCGCCGAGCCCGATCATGACGGCGCGCAGGACGATCACACCGAGGATGCCCCAGAACAGTACCCGATGCTGGTATCTCCGAGGGATCGCGAAGAACGTGAAGATCAGCGCGATGACGAAGACGTTGTCCATCGACAGCGACTTCTCGATCATGAACCCGGTGTAGTAGTCCATGCCGCTTTGCGCACCGAGGTACCACCAGACCCAGGCGCCGAAGATCAGCGCCACGCTGATGTAGCCGGCGGAAAGCAGCAGGCTCTCGCGCACGCCGATCTCATGGTCGTCCTTGTGCAGGACGCCAAGGTCGAAGGCCAGCAGCGCGACGACGATGCCCACGAAGGCGAGCCAGATCCAGGCGGGCTTGCCCATGAAGTCCGCAATGAAGAAGGGTGTCAGTGTTTCCATCGTGGCCGTGATGAGGGTGCTGGTGTCCATGGGCGTGTGCGGATGTTGGGGATGGATGGTCAATGCGAGTTCGTTCAGCGCAGGTGCCGTTCAGCCGGCCGGGAGCACCCGCGCCGCCTGCGGCGCAGAGCCTGGTGAGGTCTCTCCGGATGGATGACGGTCCGCCAGTGTGGACACGCAGGCACATCGAAGAAACCAGCTCCAGCCGCACCTAGAATTCGGTTTTTCCGAACCAGCGCGGCATGCTGAACTACCGCCATCTCCACTACTTCTGGGTCGTCACCAAGGAAGGCGGCTTCGCCCGCGCGGCCGAGCGGCTGGACATGGCGGTGCAAACCGTCAGCGCGCAGGTGCGGGAGCTGGAGAAGTCGCTCGGGCACCAGTTGCTCAAGCCTTCAGGCCGGCGCGTGGCCCTGACTGAGGCCGGCCATGCTGCCTTCGCGCGCGCCGAGGAAATCTTTCAACTGGGCCAGTGCATCCCCGACGAGGTGCGCGAGGCGGCGAACGGCAAGCTGGCACGGCTGGCGGTCGGGCTCTCCGATGGCATCTCCAAGCTGGCTGCCCATGCCTTGCTGGCGCCAGTGCTGGCCACACCGCAGCTGCGGCTGGTCTGCCATGAGGGGGAGTTCGAGCAACTGCTGGCCGAACTGGCGCTGCATCACCTTGACGTGGTGCTGGCCGGGCAGGCCGCGCCCCGCAACCCGAATCTGCGTCTGAGCAGCGAGCGCATCGTTGACTCACCCGTGGAGTGGTACGGCCCCGCTGCGCTGGTCGGCAGAACCGAGCGCAACCGCTTTCCGCAATCGCTGAACGACGTGCCGGTGCTTCTGCCCACCGGGCACGCGGCCTTGCGTTCGACGCTGGACCGCTGGTTTGAACTGCAGGGCCTGCGGCCGCGGGTCGTCGGCGAGTTCGAGGACAGTGCGCTGCTGGCGGTGTTCGCCGCCCGGGGCCTGGGCGTCTTTCCGGTCAGCCGGCTCGGCGCTGACGACGTGGGCCTGATCCGTGGCCTGCGCCTGCTGGGCCGCTGCGAGGGCGTGAAGGAGGAGATCCACGCCATTCGCTCGCGCCGCGGCCAGCACCACCCGCTGGTACGGCAGATCATCGCGTCTGCGGGCGGTTCTGCCGGCGCCTGAGCATCGGCTTCAGGCCGCTCGGCGTGCGCTTGCCACGGACCCGCATGCGCGGATGCAGAATGATGGGGGTTCAAGGCCTCATCTGCCCGTCAGAGCGAAGCCTGACTCAGGCGCCCATCTGGCCCAGTAGATCCCGCACGCGCACATGGAACGCATCGACGCACTCGTCATTGGTGCCGGCGCTGTCGGTCTGGCCGTCGGCCGAGCGCTCGCCAGGGCCGGGCTGCAGACCATCGTGGCCGAAGCGGGCCGGGGCATCGGCCAGGGGGTGAGCTCACGCAACAGCGAGGTCATCCAC
>JANNFE010000289.1:0-12604 GCA_031379415.1 Betaproteobacteria bacterium
CCGGGATGCTGGTGCTCGGTGCGCAGGTCGGCGCGGTCGTGCCGCAGGCCACGCTGCCGCCACCGCCGGCCGTGCCGTGGAAGTAGATGTTGTCGACGTACAGGGTGCCGGCGACGTTCGGCTCGAGCTTGATCTGGATGATCGCCGTCTTGTCCGGCACGGTGTACAGCGCCAGGTCGATGTCGGTCGCGTTCCAGCTGCCGGGCGTGACCGGCACGGTGACGAAGTTCTCCTTGCCGGCGCTGATGATGGAGACCTTCACGCTGGTGATGTCGGCCGACCAGAAGTCCAGGTGCAGCGTGGCCTTGGTGGACACGTTCTGTGGGCTGCCCGACCAGTCGATGCCCTCGTACAGCGCGGTGCCGCCGAAGGTGTACTTGAGCGACTTGTTGCCCGCGATGGTGGGCTCGCTGGAGACCACCGGCGGGCTCTGGCCCCAGTTCGGCGCGGTGTCCAGGCCGGCCACCGACGCGGCGTCGCTGTAGATCACGGTCGAGCCGGCCGGGATGATCGTCGTCGGTGCGCAGGTCGGCGCCGTGGTGCCGCAGGCGCCACCGCCACCACCACCACCGCCGCCACCGCCGGTGACGAAGGCCACGTCATCGAAGTAGTAGGTCTTCTGCACCGCGGCCGACTGGGCACGGCCGAAGTCAAAGAAGATGGTGGCCTTGTTGTAGTTGTAGGCCAGGTTGATGGGCGCCGTGCCCGCGGCCTGGGTGCCGAAGTTGAAGTTCAGGGTCTGCCAGCCGGCCGCCGTGGTGACGGTGGCCTCGGTCTCGACCGACTTGTTGGGGTCGGTGCTGTCCTCGACCTTCAGGCGCACCGGGATGTTGGCGTCGGGCGACCACACGCGCACCACCATCGTCTTGTCGGTGGCGTTGAAGGGGATCTTGGGTGACAAGCCGGTCTGCACGCCATTCACGATGGCCGTGATGGTGGTGCCGGCGTAGGTCTCGGCACCGGCCGCGCGCACGACCTTGGCCACCTTGTTGGCGGCGTCGGTCGGGTCCACCACGATGCTGGAGTCTTCGGCGCCGCCGAAGCCCACCAGGCCGTAGGCGATGTCGGTGGCGTTGAAGTTCACCGGCAGCGACATCTGCGTGCGTGCCACCGAGTCGAAGGCGCGCTGTGCCGTCACCACGGCCGCGTTGGTGTTGCCCGCGGCGTCGCTCACCGCCCCGGCCGCCACACTCACGTTGATGGTGCCGGTGCTGTTGGCGGTGGGTGTGACCACCAGGGTGGCCACCGTGGTGGCGGTGCGCAGGAAGGCGCCCTTGGTGCCGCCGGTGACGGTGATGTCGTCGGCCGTGAAGCTGATGCCCACGTCCTCACTGAAGGTGAAGGTGAAGGTCACCGGGCCCGTGGCCGGGGTGGTGGCGCCCACCACGCTGTCGGAGATGGTGAAGGTCGGACGCGCGGTATCGGCCGCACCACCCGGGGTGCCGGTGGGGGTGGCGGGAGGCGGCGCCTCGGCATCACCACCGCCGCAGGCAGCGACCAGGAGCGACGTCGCCAGGGCAAGCGCTGACAAGGCAATCGTGGAAGAGAACTGTTTCATGGTGGCGTCCTGACGGGTGGGGCGAACAGCGCCCCGACTTGGAAATCGGTGAAAGCTTGAAAGCGCTTTCAGAATCAAGCTTAGCGCCGCCTGCCGTGGGTGACAAGGGCGGCGGCCCCTGTGCTTTCCCTAGGGTGAGCCGCCCAGGCGGCCCAAGGCGCCGGGCGCCACGACGAGCTGCTTGCCGTCGCTGAAGCGCACCGTCAGCGGCGCCTTGCCGGCGTTGTAGGCCAGGTAGCTGCGTTGACCGTCGGGGCGCTTGAACACCTGGTAGAGCACGGTGTCGGCGCTGACGCTGAAGTCGGGCGTGCCCATGGCCTGCAGGCTCAGCATCCAGTGCAGTGTGTGGGTGGGCGACTCGCCGTCGCGCACGCTGCCGCGCGGGTCCCACAGCGCCAGCGCGGCGGCGGGGTCGGCCAGCGCCAGGTACTTGGCAAACACCTCCTGCCACACGTCGTCGGGCGGCGGGTTGGGCGGGAACTTGCCGCGCTTCTTGTAGGCCTCGGTCTCAACCTTCATGGTGTCGAGGTTGCGCTTGATGAAGGCCGGGTCGCGCCCCAGGTAGGTGGAGAAAGCGGTCATCGGGATCAGGTTGATGCCGTGGATCTGCCGCGGCTCGTCGGTCCACCAGGTGTTGTGCACGTACATGCCGCCGAAGACCATGCTCGTCTCCACTGGCTTGTAGTCGGGGTGGAACACGAGCTTGTGGATGTCGAACCAGTAGTGGTCGATGGCGTTCGTCTCGTTGGCGAAGAGGTAGATGCCCAGGTCGCGCAGCTCTTTGTTGCCAGTGACCTCGCCCCACAGGATCAGGCCCGCCCAGGCGTTGATGGCCTCGCTGGAAGATTCCTGGTTGTTGCCGAAGTTGCCGTACTTGTCGACGCCGCCGATGCCCACCGCCCAGGAGTGGCCCTCGTAGGCGTCGTAGTTGCGGATGTAGGGGAAGTCGGCGCTGCCGCGCTGCGTGTTCGCGATGTCGGCCACCAGCAGGTCGACCATGGCGCCCCACTTGTCCTTCGCGGCCCACTCGGGGTCGCGCATGGCGATCTCGGCGGCGGCGCGGATCCAGTAGCCATAGTGGAAGTGGTGGTCGTTCATCTGCTCGACCGAGAAGAACTCGTCGGGGTAGGCCGACACCGTGCCCAGGCGCTTGTCGAGCATGAAGTAGCTGACCTTGCTCCTGGCGCTGAACCACCACTCCATGCGTTCCTTGGCCTGTGCCAGGAACTGGTCGCGCGCGTCGTTGTTGCCCTGCTGTTCGGCCACGGCGGCCAGGTGCGTCATGCGCGACAGGCCTTGCCCGGCCCAGTAGACGCTGACGCGCCAGTTGTCGGCGTTTTCGCGCGGCGGCATCAGGTCACGGCGGCGGCGCAGGTCGCGCTTGAGCGTTTCGTTGAACTCGGCCAGGCGAGGGCTGCCCTCCGGCAGCGCCGGCCAGTGCGGCACGAAGCCTTGCCAGGGGCGTTCAGTCTTGAACTGCGCCGCGGCCAGCAGGCGCAGCTTGCCGCGCACGGTGTCGTAGGCCGGGCCCAGCTTGCCGGCCACCGAGGCGTTCTGGTGCCAGTGGTGCGGGTACAGGCCGAGCAGCGGGCCGTTGTCGGCGCCTTCCATGACTCGCGTCTTGGCGCTGAAGCTCGTTTCCACCTTGGCGGCGGCAGCGTCGTACTTCCAGCCCACCGTGGTGTCGGTGAGGAAGGCGTAGGCATGGCGCGCCAGCAGCTGCAGCGTTTCGGGCTGCTCGTCGGGCAGCGCGGCGGCCGAGAAGTAGCCCTTGCCCGCGGGCAGGCGGCCCACCCATTCGGTCGGCGAGACCTGTTCCCAGCGCACGCCCGTGGGCCCGAAGATGACGTAGCTGCGGCCCTTCACGCGCAGACCCAGATGGCGCGCGTCGCTCACGGCGGCCAGGCGCTCGCCGCCGGCCGGCAGGCGCACGCGCACGTCGCCACGGCTGAGCTGGAAGTAGGCGTAGGGGCTGCCGTGGGCGATGGTGGCCAGCAGCTGGTCGGCGCCGCGCGCCATCACGATGTCCACCGCCCAGTCGCTCACCTGGGCCAGCTTGGCCGGCTCGGGCTCGAAGGCCAGCGGCGAGAACACCAGCGCGTCCACATGCGGGTAGGCCACGACATGCTCGGGGCTCACAGGAAAGGGGATCAGCTCGGCCGCTTCCTGCTTGCGCGGGTAGGCCATCTCGAAGCCGGCTGGCGTGGTCTTGAAGCTCAGCGGCTGCGCGAAGACCGGGCCCGGGTTGGCGTTGAAGGCGACGGTCGAATACCACTGGCTGGTGGGCGCCGCCTGCTTCAGCAAGGCTTCGGTGCGGAAGGGCGCGGCGGGCGGCGGCTTGTCGCCGCTGCGCGGCGCCAGCAGCACCGTGCCGTTGCCCACCTTCTGCGTGGGCACGCCCTGCGCCCAGGTGTTGCCGAACGCGCCCAGGCCCAGCAGGGCAACCCCAAGAACCTGCACGATCCGATTCATTCACGACCTCCAGCGCAGGCCCGATGGACCCCACCGGACGATGCTATTGAAAGCGCTTTCAGAACACATCCTGAGGAATACCCGCAGGCCGGCCGGGCCGCCGCACCGCGGCGCGAGCTGATCGTCGCAGCACCCCGCGGGAAAACACGGGGCCGGTGGACGTTGACGTCGCGGCGGGCCTTCGACTAACCTGCTGAAAGCGCTTTCACAAGTCCTTCTCCACAGGTCTTTGCCGTGAGCGTCTCCTCACCCCCCGTCAGCCTTACCCCGGGCCACAGAACATGAGCACATTCACCCCGTCACGCGCGGCCAGACCCTCCGCGATCGCCGCCCTGGTCGGCGCCGCGCTGCTGTGCGGCGGCGCAGCGCAGGCCATCGACTACGGGCCCTTCTCGCTCACCGGCTTTGCCAAGGCCGAAGCGGGGCGCGTCAGCACGAAGTGCAAGAACTGCCAGGTCGACCCCACCGCCAACAAGCAGTTCGTGTGGGCCGACGAGCTCGTGCAGGGTCGCGAATACGGTTCGGGCAATGCCCACGTCACGCTGTTCCAGCCCTACCTGGGCGTGAAGTTCGACCTGCCGCAGGGCTTCAAGGTGCAGGGCCTGATCAGCCAGCGTTTCCGCGACGGTGACGTCGACTTCCGCGGCTTTTACTATGAGCGCAACGTGGCGCTGAGCCACGACGACTTCGGCAGCATCCGCGTCGGCGCCATGACCACACGTGGCTGGAGCCTGGCCGACTACCCCTACGGCAGCAACGTCGGCGTGTCCGACATCTGGGGCTCCTCCGGCTCGGGCTACGGCATCCTGACGCGTGCGGTGCGCGTTCAGACGCGCCCGCTCGACGTGCTGGACGGCAACCTCGTGCTCGAGGCCACCTATGACCCCGGCAAATCGGGCTGGGACAGAAACAAGCCCAGCTTCGTGGAGCTGTACGCGCAGTACGCCAAGGGTGACCTGGTGGTCGACGCCATCTACCAGCGCGCCAAGAACGGCACGCCATCGGCCTTCACCCATGGCCCGTTCACCGGCCTCACGCCCTTCCCCGCCGACGACGCCATCCTGGGCAGCAGCAGCCAGGGCATTGCGCTGGTGATGGCGCGCTTTCAGGTCGACAGCAAGCTCGAAGTCTCGGGTGGCCTGCGCGCCAACCGCTGGAGCGGCGCGTATGCCCGCATCACGCGCCCGTCCAGCACCAGCAGCAGCGGCTTCGACGAATGGAACGACCCCTTCAACGTCGACTGGAGCAAGGACCTGGGCGGCGGCGTCTACCAGGGCTACCCGGCCACGTCGATGGACATCATGCTGGGCGCGCGCTACCGCATCGGCGCCAACTGGACGGCGTCCACCGGCTTCGTGCACCTGGGCGCGGCCGCCACCGACAACCCCAGCGAGCGCGGGCAGTCGAACTCGGCCTCGCTCAACACCGTCGGCCTGAGCTACAACTTCAGGAACGGCCTGGAGCTGTACACCTCGGCCACGCTGGTGCGCTATGCGCGTCGCGGCCTGTCGCCCATGTCGATGCCCAGCAACTCGGCCTTCACGAACATCGACTCGCGCCTGAAGTCCCGCGGCAACTCGTGGCTCGTCGGCGCCGTCTACACGTTCTGACATGAACTTCTTCAAGGTCACACCCATGAAGTCCTCTCGAACTGGCGTCTCCCCTTGTCTCCTGCTTGCCAGGGCAGCCCTCGCGATCCTCTTCGTCGGCGTCATCGCGGCCTGCGGCGGCGGCGGCACCACGCCCGTCAGCGCATCGGGCGGCGCCATGCGCCCGCTGCCGGCCGACTTCAGCACGCGCAAGGCGGTGGCCTATTCGCCCTATCGCACGGCCACCGGCCCCGCGGGGCTGGACGCCGAGGTCATCACCGAAGCCCAGATCAAGGAAGACCTGGACCTGCTGGTGAAGGCGGGCTTCGGCCTCATCCGCGTCTTCGGTAGCTCGGACAAGGTCGCCCGGCAGACGCTCGAAGTCATCTTCAAGTACGCCATCGACATGAAGATGCAGCTGGGGGCCTATACCGGCGGTGACGTGTATCCGTCGGCCGCCGACCGGGCGGTCATCGAGGCCAACAACCAGGCCGAACTCCGCCGCGCCATCGCGCTGGCCAAGCAGTACCGCGACATCGTGGTGGCGGTCAGCGTCGGCAACGAGACCCAGGTCGACTTCTCGGGCGTGCGCACCCGGCCCGAGACCCTGGCCAGGTACCTCAAGACCGTGCGCGACGAGATCACGCAACCGGTGACCACCGACGACAACTGGGCGCCCTTCGCCAACCCGAACGCGGACATCCTGGCGACCATCGACTTCGTGTCGATGCACACCTACCCGCAGCTCGACACCTTCTTCCAGCCCAACCTGTACGACTGGCGGCAGCTCGCCACGCCTGCCGCCAGCCGCGCGCAGGCCATGGCCAACGCCAGCATCGCCGAGGCCCGCCGCCAGTACGGCGAAGTGCGCGCCGCGCTCGACAAGCGCGGCCTCAACAACATGCCCATCACCATCGGCGAGACGGGCTGGAACGTGGTCGACCCCAAACTGCCCTTCCGCATCCACCCCGTGAACCAGAAGATGTACTTCGACGGCCTGCAGGCCTGGGCCGCCGAAGGCCGGGCCGGCAATGGCCCGAAAGCGGTCTTCTACTTCGAAGCCTTCGACGAACAGTGGAAGCAGAGCGACGACGGCTGGGGCCTCTTCAACAAGAACCGCCAGGCCCGCTACGTCATCCAGGGCCTGGGCAGCTGCGGCACCACCTGGGTCTGCGAACCCGGCAGCTACACCACCGCCGACGCGCAGTACTACGCCCTGGCGGTGCCCAACCCGGCCGTCACGGCCAGCAAGTACCGCATCTACACCGAAGCGCCGGCCGGCCCCGGTACCGAAGTGGCGGCCGCCAATCTGCGCGTCGACGCCTTCAGCGGCGACAGCGTGCTGCGCCCCGAGGTCAGCAGCACCTTCGCCCCGGGCGACGCCGGCCGCAGCATCGAGATCACGCCCACGCCCAAGGACTACGGCTGGGGCATGCTGTGGCAGTCGGCCGGCGCGACCACCGAGAACCTCTCGGGCTATGCGGCCACCGGCACGGTGAACTTCAGCATCAAGACCACCTACGCGGGCCGGATCGAGATCGGCCTGGCCAGCGACACCGTCGACCGCGCGGGCGCCGAGGCCTACCTGCAGATTGCCAGTGGCCAGTACGGCTACCGCAACAACGGCGAATGGGTGCAGGTGTCGATCCCGCTGGCGGCGTTCAAGGCGGCCAACCCGCAGCTGGACCTGTCGCTGGTGAGCCTGCGCTTCATCATCGCCGACCGCTGGGCGCAGACCGGCAACCTGGCGCGCAGCAACCTGCCCAAGCTCTACCTCGACGGCATCTACCTGGCGAAGTGACCGGCATGGCCACGCCCGCCCTGGACCAACAGCTCGACCTGCCCAAGCGGGCCATCGCCCTGGTGCTGGCCGGTGGGCGCGGCAGCCGCCTGAAGAACCTGACGGACACGCGGGCCAAGCCCGCGGTGTACTTCGGCGGCAAGTTCCGCATCGTCGACTTCGCACTGTCGAACTGCCTGAACTCGGGCATCCGCCGCATCGGCGTCATCACGCAGTACAAGAGCCACAGCCTGCTGCGCCACCTGCAGCGCGGCTGGGCCTTCCTGAAGAGCGAGATGAACGAATTCGTCGACCTGCTGCCGGCGCAGCAGCGCATGGACGAGGAAACATGGTACCGCGGCACCGCCGACGCCGTGAGCCAGAACCAGGACATCCTGGACGGCTACGGCGCCGAGTATGTGGTGGTGCTGGGCGGCGACCACATCTACAAGATGAACTACGCCCTGATGCTGGCCGACCATGTTGCCAAGGGGCGGGAGTGCACGGTGGCCTGCATCGAGGTGCCGCGCGAAGAAGCCAAGGCCTTCGGCGTGATGGCCGTGAATCAGCAGTGGCACATCACCGACTTCGTCGAGAAGCCGCCCGAGCCGCCCACCCTGCCCGGCAAGCCCGACACCGCGCTGGCCAGCATGGGCATCTACATCTTCAACGCGAAGTACCTCTACGCCGAGCTGGCGCGCGACATGGCCGATCCGGACTCGACGCACGACTTCGGCAAGGACATCATCCCGCGCGCCGTGCGCCAGGGCGTGGCCGTGGCCCACCCCTTCGCGCTGAGCTGCGTGGGCACGCCGGTGGGTGGTGTGCCCTACTGGCGCGATGTCGGCACCATCGATTCCTACTGGGACGCCAACATCGACCTCACGGCCACCGACCCGCTGCTCAACCTGTACGACACGCGCTGGCCGATCTGGACCCACCAGCCGCAGCTGGCGCCGGCCAAGTTCGTGCACGACACCGATGAGCGGCGCGGCATGGCGGTGGAGTCGCTGGTCTCCGGCGGCAGCATCATTTCGGGCGCGGTGCACCGCTCGGTGCTGTTCTCGGGTGTGCGCGTGCACTCGTATGCCGACGTGCAGTGGTCGGTGCTGCTGCCCGAAGTGCAGGTGGGCCGCCATGTGCGCCTGAAGCGCGTGGTGGTCGACCGCGGTTGCCACATCCCCGACGGCTTGGTCGTCGGCGAGGACGCCGAAGCCGACGCGGCGCGCTTCCACCGCACCGAAAGCGGCATCACGCTGATCACGGCGCAGATGTTGGCCCGGCTGGCGGCCTGAGCGGCTGAGCCTGGCCTTGCGCCACTTCCTCACCGCGCGCGACAGCGCCGACCGTCTCACCGAACAAGCGCCACTGGCGGCGCTGACCGAAGCCGGACTGCCGCGCCTGTGGGTCGATGCGAGCCGCCGCTTCCAGACGCTGGAAGGCTTCGGCGGCGCCTTCACCGAAGCCGCGGCCACCACCTGGCAGCGCCTGTCGGCGGGCCAGCGCGCCGCCTTCCTGCGCGACTGCTTCGACCCCGTGCGGGGCCATGGCTACACGCTGTGCCGCGTGCACATGAACAGCTGCGACTTCGCCTTGGGCAACTACGCGCATGTGGAGACACCCGGCGACGTGGACCTGGCCAGCTTCAGCATTGCCCGCGACCGACTGGCCCTGCTGCCGATGATCCGCGCCGCGATGCAGGTGGCGGGCCGGCCACTCCAGCTGCTGGTCTCACCCTGGAGCCCGCCGGCCTGGATGAAGACCAACGGCCGCATGAACGACGGCGGCAAGCTCAAGCCGGAGTATCGAAGCGCGTGGGCGCGCTGCTTCGTGCGCTTCATCCGGGCCTACGCCGAAGAAGGCGTGCCGGTGTGGGGTGTCTCGGTGCAGAACGAACCCGAGGCCCATCAGCGCTGGGACTCGTGCCTCTACACCGCGGAAGAGGAACGCGATTTCGTGCGCGACTTCCTGGGCCCGGAACTCGCCGCCGCCGGACTGGGCGAGGTGCGCATCGTCGTCTGGGACCACAACCGCGACGTGATGGTGGAACGCGCCAGCGTCATCTTCGGTGACCCCGAAGCGGCGAAGTACGTCTGGGGCACCGGCTTCCACTGGTATGGCGAAGACCACTTCGACCATGTGCAGCTGGTGCACGACGCCTGGCCTGACAAGCAGCTGCTCTTCACCGAGGGTTGCCAGGAAGGCGGCCCGCACCCTGGTTCATGGGACCTGGGCGAGCGCTATGCGCGTTCGATGATCAACGACCTCAACCGCTGGACCGTGGGCTGGATCGACTGGAACCTGCTGCTCGACGAGACCGGCGGCCCCAACCATGTCGGCAACCTGTGCAGCGCGCCCATCCTGGCCGAGCCGGCGCGCGACGCGCTGCTGCACCAGAGCTCGTTCTTCTACATCGGCCACTTTGCGCGCTTCGTGCGGCCGGGTGCGCAACGCGTGCTGTGCGCCGCCACGCGACAGGCGCTGGAGGCTACGGCCTTCGTCAACACCGACGGCACGCTGGCCGTGGTGGCCATGAACCGCGGCGAACAGGCACTGCGCTTTGCGCTGCATACCGACGGCGTGGCCTTCTTGGTCGAGCTGCCACCGCGCGCCATCGCGAGCTACGTCGGTGCGCTCTGACGACAGGCACTACGGCGGCGCCTGCCAGATGCGCACGTGCTCGATCTCCATCGTCACCGGAAAGATGGTGTCGTCGACAGCGCCACCGAGATCACCACCGATGGCGATGTTCAGCAGCAGGTATTGCGGCGCGTTGAAGGGCCAGGTGGCGTAACCCGTGCGCGGGTTGGCGTAGCGGTAGTAGACGCTGCCGTCGATGCCGATGGCAATCTCGTCGGCCGTCCAGTGCAGCTGGTAGTCGTGGAAGGCGGTGCAGGCGTCGGGCACCTGCACGGCGGCGCCGGTGCCCGGACCGGCACTGAGGCGCGTGTGCACGGTGCCGAAGACGCGGGCGGGGTTGCTGCCCACCTGCTCCATGATGTCGATCTCGCCGTCGTCGGGCCAGGTGCCGCCGCTGCCCAGCGTCCAGATCGCCGGCCAGGTGCCGCGGCCACAAGGCAGCTTGGCGCGCACCTCGAAGTAGCCGTAGGTCCAGGCCGCCTTGCCGCGCGTGATAAGGCGTGCCGAGGTGTAGCGCTGGCCGCCCCAGTCGGCCGCCGTGTTCAGCGACTCCAGGCGCGCCGTGATGCGCAGCCGGCCGCCCGCGACCACGGCGTTCTCGGGCCTTGACGCGGCGTAGTACTGGCGCTCGTTGTTGTACCAGCCCAGGCGGTTGCGTTCGGTGTCATAGGCCCAGCGCGTGGCGTCGGGCAGGCCGTCGGTGCTGAACTCGTCCGACCAGCTCAGGCGGTAGCTGGCGGGCACGTACGGCGGGTTGGCCGAGGGTGCAGACGCTGCTGGCGCGGGCACGGGCGCGATCGGAGGCGGCGGTGCGGCGGCCGGCGCAGGGTCGCCGCCACCACCGCCGCAGGCCACCAGCTGCAGCAGGAACATCAGCAGTGCCGGGGCTCCGGCAGTCCGTGCCAGGGCGCTCAAGTTGCAGCCACCCCGTACTTGCGGCGCTCGTCCTTGTCCCACAGGCCCCACTGGGTGCCCACTTCGCCTTCCTGCTGCAGCTTCCAGGGTTCGTCGAAGGACGAGAAGTAGAACAGCTTGACGCCTTCGCTTCGGCCCCATTGCTGGATGTCGATGAAGAAGCGCATCGCGTTCTCGGCCGAAGGCACGGCCCCGGCCACCGCCTGGCCCTTGCCGGGCCAACCGGTCTCGGTGATGACGACGGGCTTGTCGCCGCCTGCGGCCTTCACCAGCCCATGCATGCGGCGCACGTACTGCGCGGCCATGTCGATAGGGGCGCCCTCCCAGAACGGGTAGCAGTTGGGCAGCAGCACGTCGCAGGCGGCCGTGAGCGCAGGCCGCTCCAGGAACTGGAAGTAGGCGTCGACACAGCCCACCGGCACGCCGTCCGGCAGTGCGGCCTTGACGCGTGCGACATAGGCGAGCAACTCCTGCTCTGGCAGTTCCCCGCGCAGCAGGACTTCGTTGCCGACCACCGCCACGCCCACCAGGCCCTGCCCGGCCAGCGCGATCAGCGCGGCGATCTCGCGTTCATTGCGCGCGCGGTCGGCGCTGATCCAGGCCCCCGCCATCGTCTTCAGGCCCTTCTCGTGGGCCAGGCGAGGAATCAGCTCATGACCCTCGGTACACGAAAAGGACCGCACCCAGCGGGTGTGCGGCGCGATGAGCTCGATGCGTCGGCGCACCTGCGTCTCGGAGACCACGTCGCCAGCGCGTTGACCGTCCGTGTAGGCGCTGAAGCAGATGCCATACAGGCCGCGCTGGAACTGCTCGTCGTACAGCGTGCGGATCTCGCCTGGGGTCTTGCCCACCAGCGGCGAAGGCTCCGCGCCCGGCAGCAGCAAGCCGTGATCCGCGAGCCAGGGCCGTGCGCCCGATCCGGGGGACGAGGACCCGCTGGCGCGCGCCTTGCGCCGCTGCAGCTCGGCGTGAACCTCCATGGCGCGCTTCTCGTCGAGGTCGTAGTTGCGCATGATCCACATGGCCAGCAGCGTGCCGAGGATGGGCACGCCCGAGTAGAAGAGCCGCAGCCCGTCCACCGCGCCTGCGGGCTGCACCGGCGCACCCGGCGTGAAGGCCACGAAGGCCATGATGGCGCCGCTGAGCAGGCCCGCCACCGCGAAGCCCAGCTTCACCATCCACCAGTAGATGGCGCCGAAGATGCCTTCGCGCCGCTTGCCCGTGGCCAGCTCGTCCAGGTCGCACACATCGGCCGTCATCGACATCATCAGCGTGAACAGGCCGCCGATGCCGAACGAGAAGAAGGGCAGCGCGAACATGAACATCCACGGCTTGCCCGGCACCATCAGGAACCACAGCAGCACGTAGCCGAGCAGGGAGATGCCCTGCGACAGCATGAAGGCGGTCTTCTTGCCCGTCTTCTTCGACATCCAGGCCACGGTGGGGATCACCGCGAAAGTGGTGACCAGCGCGCCGATGCTGCCGAACAGCGTGGGCCAGATGCCGGCGGCCGCGGTGTTGCCGTTGAAGAGGTGGTAGACGACGATGAAGAACGAGAACGCCGCCACCGTGTTGAAGGCGTTGAAGATCAGGAAGGTGGCAAAGCACAGCTTGCGGAAGGGCACGCAGCCGAAAGCCTCCTTGAAGCCG
>JANNFE010000318.1:0-2986 GCA_031379415.1 Betaproteobacteria bacterium
GCGGCGGCCGGCGACCCGGCTGACCCCGGCCTGCATCTGCACCTGAGCTTCGACCCGGCAGAGGATGTGGCCGCGCCCTTCGTGCACGCCGCGCGGCCGAAGATCGCCATCCTGCGCGAGCAAGGCGTGAATTCGCATGTCGAGATGAGCTATGCCATAGCGCTGGCCGGCTTCGACACCTACGACGTGCACATGACCGACCTGCTGGCCGGCCGCGCGCGGCTGGCTGTCTTCCGCGGCCTGGTGGCCTGCGGTGGCTTCAGCTACGGCGACACGCTGGGCGCCGGCGAAGGCTGGGCGCGCAGCATCCTCTTCAACCCGGCGCTGGCGGATGCTTTCGCCGCCTTCTTCGGCCGCAGCGACACCTTCGCCCTCGGGGTGTGCAACGGCTGCCAGATGTTCGCCGCGCTGGCACCGCTGATCCCCGGCGCACAAGCCTGGCCGCGCTTCACGCGCAACCGCAGCCAGCAGTTCGAAGCGCGGCTGTCGCTGGTGGAAGTCCTGGAAAGCCCGAGCGTCTTCTTCACCGGCATGGCTGGCAGCCGCATCCCCATCGCCGTGGCGCATGGCGAGGGTTATGCCGATTTCAGCCAGCGCGGCGATGCCAAGACCGTGCAGCGCGCCATGCGCTTCGTCGACCACCACGGCGCGGCCACCGAGGCCTATCCGTACAACCCCAACGGCAGCCCCGGCGGCCTGACCGCGGTGACCACCGCCGACGGCCGCTTCACGGCGCTGATGCCGCACCCCGAGCGTGTGTTCCGCAACGTGCAGATGAGCTGGACGGGTGGCGACCGCAGCGCGCGCAGCCCCTGGATGCGCATGTTCGGCAACGCGCGGCGTTGGGTGGGTTGAACGGCGCCGATGGCCATCCGCTTCGGCTCCGATGTCCTGCCCAGCGAACGCCGCCCGGTCGCCTGGTACTCACCGCCGGTGCTGCTGCAGGCGGCGCGTGAACTGCTGTCGTCGGAAGACTTCCAGCGCAACCTCGACCGACGAGAGAACTACACCGGCACGCTGGAGGTGATCGACCTGGCGGACGCCTTCGATGGCGGCGAATGCGGCTTCGACTTTCTTTCGGACACCGGCGATGGCGGCAATGCCACCTACGCCGTGGCGTCGGCGGCCACGGCCGATGCATTGACCACCGACGATGGCCGCACCTTCAAGCGTCCACCGCTGGTGGTGCTGGGTGGCGACCTGGCCTACCCCACGGCCAGCAGCCTGGACTACCACTACCGCTTCTTCGAACTCTTCACGCTGGCCGCGCCCGGTGGTGCTGCGGGCCGACCGAAGGCCTGGGAGCATGTGCTGGCCATCCCGCAGAACCACGACTGGTTCGACAGTGCCACCACGTTCAGCCGTTACTTCGTCGGCCGCGCTGGCGAGCGCGACTTCGTCGACGCCAACGCGCAGCAGGAGCGCACCTACTTCGCGGCGCGGCTGCCGCACGGCTGGTGGATCCTGGGCCTGGACCTGGCGCTGCGCGGCGACATCGACCGCAACCAGTTCGAAGCCTTCCGCTCGCTGTGGGCGCCTGATCGCGTTGGCCCGCGCATTCAGCCGGGCGACAACCTCATCCTGCTCTACCCCAAGCCCTACTGGACCGAGCCGCTGTCCTTCGAGACGCCGCGCGGCTACACGCGCCGCTTCCAGCGCCTGGAGCACCTGCTGGAAGCACCGCCGGCACCGGCCGGTGCGCCCTACGACGGCGACAGCGCCGGCGCCGGCGCGCGTGTCCGCCTGCGTCTGGCCGGCGACCTGCACCACTACAGCCGCCGCACGGCCGAGGTGGCGCCGCAGGCCGACGCCCAGCCGTTCACGAGCGCCCTGGTCACCTGCGGCAGCGCCGGCGCCTTCATGCACACCACGCATGGTGCCGAGGTGCGAGGCGCCGTGGTGATGGACCGCAGCCCGGCCGAACACACCGTGCCACCGTCGCTGGGCGAACAGGTGCGCGTCGGCCTGCCCGACGGCTGCGAGTCGGATCACACCACGCGCTACAGCGCACCCGAGCTCTACCCGAGTTGCGGCCGTTCGCGCTGGATGGCCACCTGGCGTTTGCCGGGCGCGCTGCTGTGGCCGCGGCTGCGCCACCCGCACGGCTTTCGCGAGCTGCTGGCGCAGCTGTGGAACTCGAACCTCGGCTTCGTGCTGCTGCTCGGCCTGCTGTATGTCGCCAATGCCAACGTCAACGCCTTGCTGCTGGACCGCGCGTCGCCGGCCCAGCCCGGGCTGCCCCAGCCGCACCCCGGGATCAGCATCGAACTGGCGCTGCGCTGGCTGCGCGCCATGTTCTCCAGCCCGCTCGCCGCGCTGTTCAACTTCGGCATGATCACCGGCTGCGTGCGCCTGGGCTGGGAAGGCACGTGGCCGCGCGGCGCCAAGCTGGCGGCCGGCGTGCTGCACGGCATGGCGCAGGGTTTCGTCGTCTTCCTGGCCTATGTGGCGGCGTCGCGTTGTGCGCAGGCCGACTGGGCTGCCAGCCTGCCCACGCTGGTCAATTCAGCGCTGCTGTGGACGCTGGTCGGCTTCATCGGCGGCGTGGCCGGCGCGCTGCTCTTCGGTTGTTTTTACGCCGTGCTCAGCGCCGGCTTTGGCCAGATCACCAACAACGCTTCGAGCGCCATCGCGGTGGAGCATTACAAGGGCTTCCTGCGCTTCACGCTCGATGCGACTGGCCTGCGCATGCGCATGTTCGGCTGCGACCGCGTGCCCAAGCAATGGGTGCGTGATGCGGCCGGTGCGCCGCAACCCAAGGCCGGGCCGGCGTGCTGGCGCGAGGTGGACAGGCTGGACCTGCCGCGCTGAGCGCCGGATCGAGCCTCAGATCGGATAGATCAGTGAATTGGCGATGAGGTCGTTGTCGAAGATGGCCAGCCGCTCGGCAAAGCGCAGGCCTTCTGGCGTGGCCACGACGCGGTCGAGGTAGCGGCCCACCGACAGGATCTCGGGCATGGCGTCGCGCTTGGTGCGGATGACGACG
>JANNFE010000331.1:0-5964 GCA_031379415.1 Betaproteobacteria bacterium
TGCGGCAGGTACAGGCCCAGCGCCATGTCGTGGTCGCAGTGGTGGAAGTAGACCGTCTCGCGCGCCAGGCCGGGCTGCGCGGCGGCGATGCAGGCGCTGTCGTAGTGGTGGTTGAAGAGCACCAGCCGCGCCGGCCGCAAGTGGCGCAGCGCCTGCAGCAGCCACAGCGTCTTCTGGCCCAGGTCACCGGGCGGCGCGGTGATGCACTGCACGGCGATGGACGCACCTGCCGCCAGGTCGGGCAGCGCCAGTTCCTTGTCGTGCAGGTTGCTGACCAGCACGACATGGCGACCCTGCGGCCGCGCGTGGATGGCATCGCGCAGCGCCAGCGTGTGGCCGCCGTTGCCCTGCATCAGCTCGGTGGCGATGTAGATCACCAGGCTGTCGTCGAAAGGCGTGTCGGGCTTCGCACCCAATGCGGCATCGGCCATGGCGCCGGCCCGGTGCACGTGGCCGTCGAGTTCGGGCGAGCCGAAGACCACGGCCTTGGCGCGCGGGTCCTGCACCAGTTCGATGACGGCGTTGGTGGCGTCCACCAGCACGCCGCGCCACTGGCCCTGCGCCTGGTGCGCTTCCAGGCGCGCCATCAGTTCGGCAAAGCGGGACATGTTCGGCGACATCAGCCGCGGCGCAGTTCGGCCAGCGCGGGGCGCAGCGCGGCGATGACACGGTCGGTCTGCTCCAGCGTCTGCGTCGGGCCGATGGGCAGGCTCAGCACCTGCGCATGCAGCCGCTCGCTGATGGGCAGGCTGCCGGGGCCCATGCCCATGGCGGCGTAGGCGGGCTGGCGGTGCGGCGCCACCGGGTAGTGGATCAGCGTGTGGATGCCGGCGCCGAGCAGCAGCGCGGCCAGGCGGTCGCGCTGCGGGTGGCGCACCACGAACAGGTGCCACACCGGGTCGGCCCAGGCCGGCACCTGCGGCAGCTCCAGCGGCTCGTTGCGCAGCGCGTGCAGGTAGCGCGCAGCGATGCGCCCGCGCTGGGCATTGCCTTCGTCCAGTTGCGGCAGCTTGGTGGCCAGCAGTGCGGCCTGCAGCTCGTCCAGCCGCGAGTTGAAGCCGATCACATCGTTGTGGTACTTGCGCTGCGAACCGTAGTTGCGCAGCACACGCAATTGCTCAGCCAGCGCGGCGTCGTGCGTGGTGATGGCGCCGCCGTCACCCAGGGCGCCCAGGTTCTTGCCCGGGTAGAAGCTCCAGGCCACGGCGTCGCCCTGCGCGCCGATGCGCTGGCCGTGGCAGCGTGCGCCATGGGCCTGCGCACCGTCTTCCAGCACCTTCAGGCCGTGCCGGCGCGCCAGCACCCACAGTGCCGCCATGTCGGCCGGCTGGCCGTACAGGTGCACCGGCAACAGGGCCTTGGTGCGCGGCGTGATGGCCGCGGCCACGCGCACCGGGTCGATGTTGAAGGTGGCGGGGTCGGGCTCCACCGGCACCGGCGTGGCACCGACCTGGCTGACCGCCAGCCAGGTGGCGATGTAAGTGTTGGCTGGCACGATGACCTCGTCACCCGGCCCCACGCCCCAGGCGCGCAGTACCAGCACCAGCGCGTCCAGGCCGTTGGCCACGCCCACGGCATGCGGCGCGCCGCAGTAGGCGGCCCAGGCGGCTTCGAACTGCTGCACCTCGCGGCCCAGCACATACCAGCCCGAGTCGAGCACGCGCGTGAAGGCCTGGATGAGTTGCTCGCGCTGCTGCGCCTGGATGGCGCCCAGGTCGAGAAAGGGCACCGGCGCTTCGGCATGGCGGAACGGCGCTTCCACCACGGCGTTCATGCCGCCACCTGTTCGATCTCGGCCAGGAACTGGCCGTACTCGCGGATGTAGTCGCCTCCGTCGTAGTGGTCGGACGCAAAGACCAGGAGGATGGCGTCGGGCGTGTGCTTGTACTGGATGCCCCAGGTCATGGCCGGCAGGTAGAGGCCGCGCTGCGGACCGTCCAGCGCCACTTCCACTTTGTGCTGGCCGTCGTCGGCCACCACCGAGCAGCTGCCGCGCACGCAGATCAGGAACTGCTGGCAGCGGCGGTGGGCGTGTTCGCCGCGCACTTCGCGGTTGGGTACGCCGAAGACGATGAAGTAGCGCTGCGGCGCGAAGGGCACGTCGCGATGGAACTCGCCCACCGTGAGGTCGCCACGCAGGTCGGCGTGCAGCGGCAGGTTGTGCACGGTGACGCCGCGCACATGCGTCGTCACCACGCGCTGGCGGCGTTCGTCCACCACCGCGGGGCGGCCCGGCAGGGTCTGCAGGCTCTGCTGCACGACGTCGATGTAGCCGGTGATGGCCGCCGGGTTGCCTTCGACGATGGCGCCGGGTGGCACCGAACGCGTGACCACCGCACCCGGCTTCACGCGCGACTTGGCGCCCAGCGTCACGCCGGCGTGCACCACGGCATTGGCGCCGATGCGCACGCCGTCGGCCACCTGGCTGGGGCGTTCGCCTTCTTCGGCTTCCACGAACACGGCGTTGGGGCCGACGTTCACGCCACGCCCCAGCCGGGTGCCGCGCGCCAGCACCGCGCCGCCCTGCACGTGGCAGCCATCGCCGAGCAGCGCTGCGGGATCGACACGCGCCGTGGGGTCCACGCGCGCAGCCGGGCCGGCGGCCTGGGCGAGCAGTTCGGTCAAGGGCAGATCGCGTGCGGACATGGGGATGGACGTGCGGGTACGAATGGCCACCATTGGAAGGCGGGCACCGGGCCTGTGAATGTCCGAAAAGCCAGCCAAAAGCCGTCCTTCAGGCTGGAGGGAGGAAACCGCCATGTCGATGCTGTTCAAGCGCTGCCGCGCGCCGCTGCTGGCCTGGGTCATCGTGCTGATGCACGCCGCGGCGGGGGGCCAGGTGCCGGCCGAGGAAGCTGCCAGTGCCGCAGACCCGGCACCCAAGGGCTACTTCCGCATCCCACCCATCCACGTCCCGGTCAAGCCGGGCATCGTCAAGCCCCCCGGTGGGGCCGGCACCTGGCACCCGCCACCGCTGGCCAACCGCGTGCCCGATGGCGCCTTGCCGCACCTCCTGCCGCCGCCAGCCGTGCAGGCCGCGCTGAAGCGGCACGGCAGCCTGCTGCGGCCGCTGGCCGACATTGGGCTGGCGCCAGGGTTCATCGAAGACATCCCCTTGGCCGTGCAGCAGTTTTCCGAGAAGTTCCTGGCCGGCGCCGCACAGCCCGACGACGTGCTGCGCGCCGCGCGGCGCAAGCACCGGGAACTGGTCGACCAGTGGCTGAACACCCCGGAGGACAAGCGCGTGTTCCTCGTCGGCTCGGCCGAGGACGACACGCTGTCGCTGAGCGTGCGCCAGCGCCTGCAGGCCGAAGGGCACACCGTCTTCTTCTACCTGGAATGCCTGCGCGCCGCTGCGGCGCTGTGTGCCGAGGAAGCGGTGGGCGCGTTCTGCCGCACGTCGCACCACGTGGTGGTGATGGGCACGCGCGAGTCGCTGGCCAGCCCCTACGTGCCGCTGGAGTCGCGTTTGGCGCAGCAGATGCATCCGCAGACGACCTCGGTGCTGCAGCCCAAGCAGGCGCCGGTGGCACGGCCGCCTGGCGAGGCGGTGGGCTTCGTGATCACCCCCGAAGCGCTGCTGCCTGCGCTGCGCACGGCGCGCGCGGCGGCCAAGCCCGGCGCGCCGCCGCCGGCCGCCCGCGTGCAGGCCCTGGTGCTGCGCCGCGGCAGCTGAGTCAGCCGGGCAGCTGGTCCACCGGCAGCCGCGTGACGAAACGCTCGGCCATCTCGGCCATCACGATGTCGGGCGCCCATTGGTCGATCAGCGGCTGCTGCAGGCCCACCTGCCAGGCGCAGTACACGTCGCGGCATTGCAGCGCGAACCACGCCGCGAGGTGGGCGTCGTAGGCGTAGCTGTCGCCGAAGATCAGCACGCGGCAGTCATTGCGCGCGGCCGGGTTGTGCAGATGCTTGAAGCGCCCGACATGGCCGTGCACTTCGCTCTCGTTGCTGAAGGCCAGCAGATGCGCCACGTCGAGCTCGTGCCAGTTTTCGTCGGGCTGGCCGGGGAACTTCACCGACAGGTCCTGCTGGAGCGGGCGCTGGTAGAGCGGCGGCGCTTCGTCGCCGGCCTCGATGCCGAGTTGCTGCCACAGCGGCAGGCAGGCCAGGTAGGCGCCCCAGGCCGTCCAGTGGCTGTTGCCGCGGTGGAAGGTGGGCGCCAGGCCCTTGCCGGCGCGCAGCGCCTGCACGGGGTAGTGGATGTGGGGGCCGGCGGCAGCCATCAGCTGCATCAGCGGGCGCTCGGCGCTGGGCGGTGCGGCATCGGGGTGCAGTTCCGGGTAGACGCAGGCCTTCTCGGGCACGAAGAGCTGGGCATAACGCCGGCCCTGTGCGGCCAGGCTCTCGCGGCGGCGTTGCAGCAATTGCATCCACAGGGCCAGCCCCGCCGGCGTCAGGCGAAAGTGCCCGGCCGCCTGTTCGTGCCACTGGTTGTTGCCACCGTGCAGGAAGAGCCAGCCGTCGCGGCCGGCGATGGCGGCACCGTCTTCACTCACCTGGCCGCAGGCCAGCGGTGGCCGCGGTGCGGCGATGGCGCGGCGCAGGTCGTCGACCTGGTCGCGCAGCCCCACGGCGAGGAAGACCTCGCGCAGCGCGGCCGGCACGCCGCTCACGGCCGGCGCGGCCCCGCGACGACGTAGATCTCGGCCGCGATGTCGGGGTAGCGTTCGCCCAGCTGCATGTAGGCGTCGAGCATGGGCTGCGTCCAGCTGGCTTCGAGTTGAGCATTCGACAGCGGCTTGAGCCAGTAGCCGCCGAAGGCCTCGATGGCCAGCCCCGCCTGCGTGAAGGCCGCGCGCAGCGTCTCGGGGTTGAAGACGCGGCGGTGGCCGTGGTGCAGGTCCAGCGTGTTGAGCGCGTCCTCCTGCGTCAGCAGGCCCATGCTCACCGCGGCCTGGCGGTGCAGCGAACGCGCATTCGGCACGGCAGCGAACACGCGACCTTCTGGCGCCAACCAGCGCGCCACGCGCTGCAGCACCGCCACCGGGTCTTCCACATGTTCCAGCACATGGCCGAGCACGATGGTCTGGAAGCGCCGCTCGGTCTCGAAACTCTCGAACAGCGCGTGGTGCACGGCCACCGACGGAAAGCGCTCGCGCAGCTGCGCGCAGAAGAGCGCGCTGCCCTCCACCACCGTGAGGTCGGCGGTGTCCTGCACCAGGCGTTCGGTCATCACGCCTTCGGCCGGGCCCAGCTCCAGCACGGCGCCGCCGCGCAGCCAGCGCCGCAGCACGGTGTGGCACTGGCGGATGGCGGTGACCATCACGCCCTGCGAATACAGCGACTGCTGCGAGATCTGCTGCAGCCGGTCGATCTCGGCCATGTTCATGCGCCATGCTCCTGTTCAATGAATTCCAGCATCAGGCCGTGCCTGAAGACGATGAAGGCGATGCAGCGGCCGCCGAAGGCCACCGCCGCCACCGGCGGCACGGCCACGCGGGCGCGTTGCGTGCCAGCCCAGGCCATGGCCGCGGCCAGGTCGGGCACGGTGTAGGCCAGGTGGTACATGCGCGTGCCGCGTTCCAGGAAGGGCGTCAGCGTGCTGGCGCCGGGCAGGTTTTCCAGCAGTTCGATGCGCGGGCCGGCGCCGGCCATGAAAAGGCCGCGGATGCCCTGCGTGGGGTCGCTGAAGGTATCGCCCTCGGCGCGACAGCCCAGCGACGAGAAGAGCGTGGCCTCGCGTTCCACCGACTCGGTGGCATAACCGATGTGGTGGAAGTGGCAGCCGGCGGGCAGTTCAGGTGGGTGCACGCTGCAGCCTCCGCGCCGTGAGCTGCGCCAGGCGCGCGAGCTGCGGTTCGACATCGATCCAGGCCGCGGCGCGCAGCGTGTGCTCCACCAGGTCGTGCTTCGCGCCGTGCAGCTCCACGGCATCCGGCAGCAGGCGCTTCTCGGCAAGGCCGCAGGAGTCGTGGAAGGACACCACCGCTTCGTTGTCGGCCACGGTGCGGCAATGCAGCG
>JANNFE010000332.1:0-10606 GCA_031379415.1 Betaproteobacteria bacterium
GGGTCGGCCGCCGGCGGCACCTCGAAGGTGCCGCTGCTCAGGCGCCCGGTGCTCGGCGCGGTCAGCGCGTTCCAGGCCGTCAGCTCGCTGTTGCAGGCCGAGGTGCCGTCCACGCCCTCGGACAGCAGCCGCGCCTGCCACACCGTCTGCAGCCGCGTGCTGGCATCCACGCCGACGGCGTTCTCCACCAGCGATGGGTCTTCGAGCGCCGTGACTTCGCGCTGCCAGACATCCAGATAGACGAGGTGGCGGCCCGCCTGCGGCAGCGCCAGCGGCACGGGCAGGTAGGGCTGGGCCGTGATGGGCAGCGGCGCGGCCAGGGTGGGCTCGGCGAGCAGCGTGTCGAAGGCCGCGGCGCCGGCGCCGTGGTTCTCGGCCAGCAGGCCGTCGACATAGAGCCGGCCGCGGCCCAGACGCAGCACGCCCGCGGTCACGCTGAGCTGGAAGGCCTCGGGTGTGGTCTGCGACACCGTGGCGCGGCCCAGCACGTCGGAGGCCAGCGCGCGCAGGCGGCGGTCGAGCGTGGCCACCAGCTGATTGAAGTCGGCGTCCAGCAGCACCGCGCCCTGCTTGAGCTCGACGCCCGCCCAGTCGTGCAGCGGGTTGTGGCGTACGCGTGAGAAGTCCCCTGCCATGATGTCGTCCTTCTCGCTTGCTAGGTCACGTAGAAAATTCCGGCGTGCAGGCCGAAACGCAGGTACTCGTCCAGGCGCACGCGCAGATTGCTTTCGCGCTGCGGCTGCTGCAGGGCGTGCATGACGCCGATCTCGCCTTCGTCGCCGGCGCCGGTCAGGATGACCGCCGGTGTCGTCAGGCGCAGCTGCATGTAGGCCGCGTCGGCGTAGCGCAGCGCATTGAACTGCGGCGCCACGCGCGGGTGTTCAGTGCTGGGCAGGCAGCGGTGGCGGCGCGGCGCGATCGAATTCGCCGGCAACCACGAAAAGCGCACGCAGCCGACCTGCGTGCGTTCGGCCCACACCGCGGCCGGCCAGGGGTCGCCGGTTGCCCGACGTGCCACGAGCAGGCTGTTGGAGACATGCTCGAAGCTCTGCGCGTGCAGCTTGCCGAGCACAGTGCATTCGTTCATGGTCAGCGGCGCGCCGGCAGCGCCACCCGGGCCTTCGTAGGCCGGGTTGGTGGCGGCGTTGGCGTCGACGATGCTGTCGTCGATGCGGCACTGGGCATCGGTGGCCAGCTGCAACGCGCCGACGATGCAGGACTCCAGCGTGACCTGCGCGAAGGCGTGCTGCACCACCAGGCAGGCCGCACCCGGGCTGGCCGGCTCGCCGGCGGGCGTGAGCGTGCGGCCCGGCAGCAGCGTGCAGTGGCGCAGCACAATCTCGCGCGGTTCGGTGTCGGCAAACGCTGCCAGCGTGAGTGCGCCGCCGCTGATGACCAGGCCTTCAAGCACCAGCCGGCCGCGCGCGCCGATCTCCAGCACCACCGGCCCCGTGGCGGCGATGAGCGGGCGGGCGCCGTTGGCTGCGGCGATGACCACCTCCAGCCCCGGCGCACCCGGCGCGATGACACCGTCGACCCGCAGCGTCGGCGTCTCGTCGTAGGTCAGCGAGTCTTCGATGAGCAGGCGGCCACCGCTGGCCGCCAGCAGGTCGAGTTCGGGCTGCAGCGCGGCACCACCGGCCAGCGTGCGCTGCACGGCATGCGCTTCGCCCGCCGGCGTGCGCTGGTACTCGCCGCCGCCGATCGTGCGCGCGAAGCCACGGTTGAAGCTGGCGCGCAGCGGCCCCTGCACGCCAGCGCCGAGCACGACGCGGCCCCGCTCGGGGTCGACGCCGATGGTGCCGGCGGGCACGCCGTCCTGGTGGTTCCAGCCGGCCGCCGTGTCGCGCAGGTCGCAGACGGTGATCTCGCTCACCGGCACCGGCTGCCACGCACCCACTGCGTCTTCGCGCAGGAAGACGAGGCTCTCGCCCGGCCCGTAGTCGTCGCTGGCGGCCTGCCCGGCGCGCACCGCGGCAGCCATGCCGCGCACCGACAGCGGCGCAGGCACATGCATCGGCAAGGACAGCGACTCGATGGCGTCGCCCGGCTGCGGCGTGCGGAAGAGCGCCATGTCGGCACCCAGCGGGTTGAGCCTGAAGCGCGTGCCACCGGCATCGGCCGGGTCGGGCACCAGCGCGACGCCCGACACCGACAGCGGCAGCAGCCGCCACAGGAAGAGCCCGACGTTGGCGATGTTGTAGCGGCCGGTGCGGCTTTCCGGCCGCTGCACCTCGGCCGTGTGCGCCACCGCGTTGAAGGCGCCGCCGGCCAGCCGCAGCGCCGCTTCGTCGCGCACCGCGGCCGTGGCCGGCGCGTGCAGGCGGATGTGCTTGATGTACTGCGTGGTGGCCAGCTGCTCGAAGAACTCGGCGGCGTGCGCCGGCCAGTCGGTGAGGTCGCGTGCCAGTTGCTCCAGCATCAGCGCCGTGCCCTTGCGGCGCCGGTAGGCAATCGTGTTGGCAACCTCGGCGCGCGGCGAGGCCACGGCGGCCGTGGCGCCGTGCAGCGGCCGGTAGCCGATGAGGTCGCCAATGTAGGGCGCCACCCAGTCGGCGCAGGTCTCGATGAACTGGTCGTCGTAGAGCTGCTCGATGTCTTCTTCGATGGCTTCGAACTCACGCGCGAACAGCGCCAGCAGCGCACGCAGCGGCTCGCCCTGCTCGGCGTCGCGGATGCGGTAGACCGCCGGCAGCAGTTCGTACAGGCGGGCAGCGTCCAGGCTCATGACATCAGCTCCAGCCGGTCCAGCGGCCCGGGATGCAGGCTCAGGATTTCCGCCGCCTTCGGCACGCCGTTCAGCACATGCATGCGGGTGGCCAGCAGGCGCGACTGGCGCGACTTCTGCGTTTGGGACAACGGCGCGCTGCCGCCGTAGAGGAAGTCGAGATCGACGGCCACGACACCGGCGACGCGGTGTGCCACGGCCACCACTTCAGACTGCTGCACCGGTTGGCCCAGTTCACGGGCGTCGAAGGAGAAGGCCGCGCGCAGCGCTGCCTCCACGGCCGGCAGGACTAAGGCCGGATCGTGGGCCGGGTCGACCTTGACCTTGAGGCCGAGCCTGAACGCAGGCGCGGCATGCGTCAGCAGACGCAGCCCTACATGCGGGTCACCGCTGGCGCGCAAGGCGCCCAGCAGGTTGCGCCACACCGGGTTGTCGGGCGTGAGCATGGCACCCGCCATGCCGGCCACCGTGATCACCACCGTGGGCCCGTGCGGCAGCGACAGCACCGCGGCACTGGCCTTGGCGATGCCGGCGAAGGCGCGCGCGTAGTCCTCGTAGTCCAGCACCGACACCGCACGCCCCAGCGTGCGCGTGAAGAGCGGCATGCTGCGGCGTGCCGCGTCGGCCGGTTCGGCGTCGGTGCCGCCCAGCGCGGGCAGCGGGTTGGCCACGCTCTTGAAGCCCAGCGGCCGCGTCGACGCCTGGGTCAGCGACTGCGCCGCCACGTTGCCGGCCACGCCCAGCCCCTTGCGGTAGCTGGCGCGCAGGTTGTTGCTGCCGCTGGGCGGGCGTGCGCCATGTGCGCCGTCACCAAACTGCACCCACACCCTGCCCTGTTCGTCGGTGCGCACGGCATACACACGTTCGGTGGCTGCGGCGCCGTAGAGCACCTCGCGTTCGCTCCAGGCGACGCCGTTGACACGCACCGTCAATTCGCTGGCCACGCCGGCCGGCGTGGGTGCGGCGCGGTAGCTCAGCGGCTGGTGCCTGAGCTGGAAACGCGCATGCGGCTGAGCCGCGTCACCCGAGCCCAGCAGCTCGGCCACCGTCTCGCCGTGGCGCGCCAGCGCGACGTTGCCAAACACCACCGTGCCTGCGCGCTGCAGCGCTGCCGGCAGCGGCGGCGCGATGACCAGCACGCCGCCGTCGGCGCTGTTCGCCGCGGGCGTGGCCGAAACCAGCGTCGCGGCGTGCACCAGTTCGCCCGAGCCATCGCTGCGCGGGCCTTGCACGATGATGCGCCGCCCGGCTTCGAGCCCGCGCACGTCGGCCGCCACGGCCAGGCTGGCGCCCGACAGCGCCGAAGCGATGGGCGCGCGCGAGAAGGCCAGCGCTTCGCTCCTGGCGAAGACCGCGGTCTGGCGCACCTGGCTGGCGAACAGCGCCAGGTTCTGCCCCGCCAGCTTGATGAAGCTCGACTTGCCGGCGACCGCAAACTCGGCACGCGAGCCATGTGTCACGGCGGTGGCCTTGAACAGTTCGGCGTAGTTGCCCTTGTCCAGCAGCAGGTAGCTGCCGCTGACGATGCCGGCGTATTCGCGGTCCAGGCTGATGGTGCTGGCGGCATTGGCGGTGCCGGTGGCCGTGGCGCCGCTGATCACGATGTCGTCGAAGAGCCCGACGGCGTCGTCGAAGAGCCCGGCAAAGCCGATGCTGCGCGCACGCGCCGATGTCATCGTGGGTGAGGCAGCGGCCGCTGGCGCGTAGATGTCGAAACCGGGCCAGTCGCCGGGATCGCTGCCCCCGTTCAGGTACTCGGTCTTGAACTCGGCGCTCATGGCGCGCCACTGCGGCGCGTTGTGGCCGAAGATGGCCGCACGTTCGCGCAAGGCATAGGCCACCGGCGGCGTGGCTGTGCCCATGGGCGGCGTCACCGAGCCCAGCGGCTCGTCCCAGGTGATGCGCGTGCGCCGGTGTTCATCGTCGGGCTCCACCGCCGTGAGCACGCGGCGGTCCCAGCGGTTCGACGTGGCGTCAGCGTCGAACTCGTGGCCGACGAAGAGCACCAGGTCGCCCGCCTTCAGCCCCGTGGCCGTGCCGGCCAGCCAGGCCGCGCGCGAGCCGAAGCCGGGCACGCGCACTTCGTCGGCCAGGGCCGGCATGGCATTCCACAGCGCGCGCGCCGCCACCGCTTCCACGGTTTCGAAGGCCTGCGGTTTCTCGTCCGGCCCCGGCACGCTGTTGACCCGCAAGCCCGTGGGCAAGGCCACCACGGCCGGCACGCCGCTGATGAAGGCGCCGGGGTCGCGCGGGAAGGACTTGGGCGCCACCGGCGGTGCTTCCACGGCAAACGCCAGCCAGGCTTCGGCAGCAACGCCGGGTTTGAGCTGGTAGCCGATCAGGCGCCCCATTTCCTGCAGCGACAGCCGCTCGGTGGCGGTGCGCAGCCACGACTCGTGCGCGATGCGTTCCTGGTAGAAGCTCAACACGTCGGCAGCGCAGGAAAAGGCGTCGATGAGGCCGATGGTCCAGTCGCTGTTCTCGCGCGTCAGCAGGCCGGTCAGCGGCGCGAAGCGCTGCTCCGACAGCCCCGCCACCAGGCTGGCGTGGAAGTCGCCCCAGCGTCCGATGCGGTAGCTGATGGCCGACAGCGCACCGCGGTTGTGAACGCGTTGGGGTGTCGCCATCTGTACGCCTTCGCAGCAGCCGCAGGCTTCGCTGCCTTCGGGCAGCGCTTCGGCACCGGCCTTGGGGTCTGGCAAGAGGGAACTCATTGCCCGCCTCCAATCTGGATCTGCAGCACGCCGCCCTCGGGGAAGCTCGGGTTCTGTTCGAGCTGGGCAATCTCCAGCCGGCCGACCGGGATGACGCCGTTGTCCAGCGTGCTGGGGCTGCCGCCCACCAGGCGCCGGAAGCGCTGCACGCGCACCGCTTCCACGCCTTCGATGGCCTGCACCGCGGCGACGATGCGTGACAGATAGACGGGCTCGCCGAAGCTGAAGTTGTCAGGGTGGAAGAGCCCGAGCGTGCCGTCACCCAGGCGCTGCGCCGACAGCCGCTGGCGCACCGCACGCAACAGCGGCGCGCGGAAGTGGCCGGGCCGCGCGCAGACATGCAGCGCGACATCGAGCGCGACGAAACGCGGCGCATCGACCTCGAGGTCATAGCCGGCCATGCGGAAGCGCTCCAGGTGGCGGCGCAGGCGGGTCTCGAAGGCGGCGTCCACGCCGGCACCGCGCGGCCGGTCGGCGGTGACGAAGACGGTGTGCCAGCTGCCCGTCCAGCGGAAGCTGGCGGCGGCGCGCTGCACCTCGCCGCTGCGCTCGGCAGCCGCCGCATAGTCGGCCGCGGTGACGGCGCGTTCCTGGGTGCGGAAGGCCTGCGGGGCGTCGCGTCTTGCGGCCTCGACGTCCTCGGGCTCGGTGCCACCGCTGGCCGCCAGCGGGTTGCGCACGGCCAACACGCGTGCCGCGTCGGGCAACACGGCACCGGCGGCGACGTAGACCGCGGGTTCGAGCAGCAGGTGCGCGATGGCCTCGGCGCCGACGTTGCCCGCCGCACCATTGCCGACGCGGTAACGGGCTTCGAAGACATCGCCTTCGTTCGGCGCCAGGCCATGGCGGTCATCGCCAAAGCGCAGGCGCGAACGGCTGTCGTGTTCGGTCTCGACGACGAACTGCAGCGCCGTCGCACCGCTGGCGAGCAGGTCCCTGGCCGCCGTCCAGGGCTCGGGCCGGCCCAGGCGCAGCAGCCGCACCTGCGGCAAAGCATGGCGCACGTCCAGCGGGCCAATCAGGCCGGCCGGCCAGAAGGGCGCGGCCTGGCCCGGCAAGGCTTCAAGCAGCGCTTCGAGATCGAAGCCTTGCGTCACCGGTGACAGGGCCAGCGGCGGCCGGTAGCGCACCGCGACGGGCTGTGCGGCCGGCGTCTCGCAGCGGTCGGCGCGGCGCGCCTGCGGGGCGTAGCGCCGCGTCGCCGCGGGCACCGCGGGCAGGACTTCGGGGCCAATCGTTTCGCCATGGTCGGCAAGCACCATGTTGCCGCGCGCCACGCTGACCACGCGCCCCGGGAAGGCGGCCGCACTCAGGCACAGCGCGAAGGGCAAGGCGTCGGCGCGTTCCCATTCGATGCGCGTGACATCGACCGCGGCGCCGCTGGGCGGCGTGTCGAAGAGCCCGCCCGAGGGGTCGGCATCGGGTGTGACGTTCACCAGACGCACAGCCCAGCGCCGGCTGCGGTCGGCGTCGGCCGCGGCGGCGGCTTCGTCCACCGTGGTCGGGCTGGCGATCTCTTCCAGCACCAGCACATCACCGGCCAGCAGCGGCGGGCGGCCACGCAGCGTCGCCGCTGTGCTGCCCAGGGGCAGGCAGCAGGCCTGGTCGCCCCAGGTGTAGAAGTCGATGCGGTTGCAGCGCTCGTCGAGCATGGCGGTGCGCGCCACCTCGAACACCAGCGCACCGCCTTCGCGCAGCTTGCGTTCGGCTGTGGATGCCGGCACCAGGCCCGGCGTGGCGTCGGGCGTGCGCGTGAAGAGCCGGCTGCCGCGCGCCAGCACGAAGCTGCCACCCTGCACTTGCACCTGCACCCAGGCGCGCGCATTGCAACCGTCGTGCAGGCTGTAGTCCACCAGGCGCGCATGGCGGCGCACCGACACGCGCCGGCGTGCCGTGGCCAGGTAGGCCTCGTTGGCCACCGCGTCTTGGCGGTAGGACAGGTTGTCGGCCACATAGGCCAGCAGCTCCACGAGCGTGATGCCCAGGTCGGCACTGCTGCGCTCGGTCCAGCCGGGCACCAGCAGCGACAGGCGGTCCAGCATCAGCCGGCGCAGGCCGGGGTAGTCCTTGGCCAGGTAGTCGATGCTCGGCGCGGCCACCGCCGCGGGCGGGCACAGGCGTTCTTCGGCGCAGTCGAATTCGCTGGGGCACTCGACCTTGAAGCTGAAAGCCACGCGCGCCAGCATGGTGTCGAAGCCCGGCGGCGGCGCCGTGGCACCTGGCGCGGCCACCAGCGCCAGCGTGTAGCGCGAGAAGTCGCCTTCGCTGGTGGTGCGGATGACCAGCGTGCGCGCCGCCTCGTCGCTGGCGGCCAGCAGCGCCGCCAGCGCCGGTTCGGTCTGCGGCGGCAGGGCGTCGCCGGGCGCGGCCCAGGCGATGACGATGTCGCGGATGCGTTCACCGCCTTCGATGACGATCTGCGACGGCACGAGCGCAAAGCCCGGCCGCAGCAGGCGCAGCAGCAGCGTGCGCTGGCGCGGCACGCCGGGTGGCGCGGCGCGGTCCAGCACCTCGATGAACTCGATGGCGTTGACATCGGCGCCGCCGACGTTGCGCAGCACGTCCAGGCGCCGCGGGTCGCAGCAGTGTTGTTGCACGCTCATGACGCGGCTCCCGGCACCGCCAGGCTCAAGGTCTGGCGGGTGCTGTCCGCCAGCACGGTGTAGGCGATGTCCACGCGCAGCACGGCCTCGTCGGCCTGCACGTCCACCGCGTCCACCGCGATCAGGTGCGACAGGTGCTGCTGCAGCGACGACTGCACCAGCATCTGCGTGGTGGCCGCCAGCGTCACGCTGTTGGGCTCGAAGACCAGCTGCGCCAGGCCGCAGCCGAAGTCGGGCCGCATCACGCGTTCACCCGGCGCGGTGAAGAGCACCTGCTCGATGAGGTCGCGCAGATGGTCGGCCGCACCCGTGGCGGCACTGCGGCCGCGGCCGTCGATGCGGTAGGGGAAGTCGAGCGTGTCCATGCGCTCCTTTCAGGTGGCGTTCACACGCGGCTGGAAGGCCACGGGGATGAAGCCGGTGCCGGTGGGCACGCAGACCGCCGTGCCGGCCGCGATGGCCAGCGGGGTGCCACCCGCCAGCACGCGCGCGGCGCCCACCACCCACTGGCCGCTGACACAGGGTGGCGTGGAAGTGGAAGCCAGTGCACAGCCGGCCACGGCATAGGGCGTGGCCAGCGTCACCACCGGCTGGCCGCTGACCAGCACGCGGGGAAATGGCGCCAGCGCCTGCGCGCTGCCACCGTGCATGCACAGCACGGTGGCGCCGAGGTGGAGGACGGGCCCTGGCATCTCAGACCACCGTGAGCGCACCGGCGTTGATGTCCACGATGTTCGCCGTCATCGTGATGATGGCGCCCTTGCCGTTGCTGATGATGATGCCGGTGTCGCTGACCGAGATCATCGCGCCCGTGGCCGTCTGCAGCAGGATGCCGCCGGTGGGGCCGGGCACGTCGCTGATGACCATGCCGTTCTTCAGCGTCGTCTGCAGCGTGATGCCGGGCACGCCGGGCGGCACCAGTTGCGACATCACCGGGCGTTCGGCCATCAGGCCCCAGAAGCAGCCGGTCCAGATGGGGTAGTTGGGGTCGCCTTGTTCGAACTCGATCCAGACCCCGGCGCCCATGGCCGGCACCGTGAACATGCCGGTGTTGATGCCGCCCCAGGGCAGGCAGGGCATGGCCCAGCTCGACGGCAGGAAGCCTTCGACACCGGGCACGATGGCCTGGATGCGGCCGATCTGCTCCGGGTCGACGTTGTTGACGACGGTGCCGCGGTATTTGCCGTAAAGAGGTTCTGCCATGGTGTGCTGCTTCAGACGGGGACCTTGGGCACGGTGGAGATGAGCCCGTTGCGCGCCAGCGAGAAGCTCTGCTTGTAGGAACCGCGCTGGATCTCGTGCGTGACCCGCGTGACGTAGTACAGGCCGTCGAACGGCAGCCCGGCGCCGCGCACACCCACCAGCCGGCGCGACTTCAGCACGCGGCCGTAGCGCACCACGTCCAGCGAGCCCTGGCCGAACACCGAATCGCTGTGCTGGCCGGCGTAGGCCAGGCCCTTCATCAGCGCCTCGGCCGCGCCGAGATGGGCGGTGTCGTGCATGAAGTGCAGCTTGGGCGGCAGGGGCGGTATCAGGCCCAGCGGCGGGTTCAGCGGCGTGATGTCGGGGATGGGGATGCCGATCGGCGCCTTGCTCATCTGTTCGTGGAAGAAGACCACCGGCATGGTCTTCTTCTCGCGGTCGAAGTTGAAGGAGATGTTCTCGACGTTGGTGTCGCGGTCCATGCCGGTGGTCAGTGCGCCCTGCGGCACGCCGACGCGGATCTCCGGCCCCCAGTAGGCCTTGCTGGTGCCGGTGGCCGGGCCGGGCTCGAGGTAGAAGACGTAGCCCACGTCCTCGGCCAGCTTCTTCACGTAGGCGTAGTCGCTGCCGCGCTGGCGCGGGATGCGGCTGGTGGGCAGCGGCGGGATGTCGACGATGCTCGGGATGACCATGGGAATGACACCCAGCGCCGCGTACTTGGCCAGGATGAGCAGCACGCGCGCCGAAGGCGGCATGGCCGGGAAGGGAAAGCCGGGCAGTTCGATGACGTCCATCAGCGCCGACAGGTCCTTGCCACGCACCACCAGCTGGCCCACGCCGCCGGCGCCCGGCACCGTATCCACCGTGGTGACCATGCCGTCGACGATGGGCTCGGTGCTGCCGCCCAGGGTGACCGAGAGCACCACGCGCATCAGCGGCACGCCGCCGCTACCGCCGGTGAGCAGAAAGAGCGTGCGCAGCAGCGACTTCTTCGGCAGGTCGAAGGTGAGTTCGAAGCCGCTGGGCGCATCGCCGCCGGCGCTTTCGACCTTCACCGAATGCAGCGCCTCCACGACCTCGCGCGGCGCCGGGATGGGCGCCGGGCCGATGTAGAGCGACAGCTGGATGCCGTTGGCGGCCATGTCAGTGTCTTTTCACCGTCAGGCACCCGGCGGCGAAGGGATGGCGACGCGCAGGCCCGGCGTGTCGGTCAGCTCGAAGGGGTCGGTCACCGCATTGGCATCGGCCACGCGCCAGTACAGCAGCGGGTCGCCCAAGGTGCGGTGCGCCAGCAGGTCAGGCCGGTCGCCGCTGGTGACGGTGAGCCACGCCGCAGCCGGGATGTCGCGCAAGGGCGG